>DASROS010000099.1:0-16066 GCA_035646775.1 Thermoleophilaceae bacterium
CCGTCCACCTCGATCTCGGCCCGGAAGGCCACGTCGGCGCCGTCGCCCTCCCATGAAACGGGCGTGAAGCGCTCCGGGCTCTTCATCAGCGCCTTGGCGTTCGAGCACGACTCGTGGTGGATCGTGATGCCCTTGCCGAGCGAGATGTAGCCGAGGATCGGGTCACCGGGAACCGGCCGGCAGCACTTCGCCAGGCGCAGCATCACGTCGTCGATGCCCGCAACGCGGATGCCGTAGCTGGAGGCGGCCCCGCTGGGCTTTGCGACCTCCCGGCGCTGCTCGAGCTCGGCGGCGGCACCGCCCGGCTCGACGGCCGACTCGCCCTCGCGCAGGCGCTGCATCACCTTCTGGGTGACCACCTTGGCCGACACCTTCGAGGCGCCCAGCGCGATGTAGAAGTCGTCGGCCTTCTTGAAGCCGATCTCGCGGATCACCTCCGCCAGCAGGGGCGAGCCCGCGATGCGCTGGGGCGGCAGGCCCTGGCGCTTGAGGCTCTCCTGGAGGATCTCGCGGCCGGTGCGCTCGGAATCCTCGCGGCGCTCGGCCTTGAACCAGGCGCGGATCTTGGACTGCGCGCGTGTGGTCTTGACCAGCGACAGCCAGTCGCGGCTGGGCCCGCGCTCCTTCTTGGAGGTGAGCACCTCGCAGATGTCGCCGGACTGCAGCTCGTAGTGCAGCGGCACGATCTTGCCGTTCACCTTCGCGCCCACGCAGCGATGGCCGACGTCCGTGTGCACCGCGTAGGCGAAGTCCAGCGGGGTGGCGCCGCCGCCGAGTGACTTCACCTCGCCCTTGGGCGTGAACACGAAGACCTCGTCCTCGAACAGGTCGGCCTTCAGCGTGGCCGCGAACTCCTGCGGGTCCTGCAACTCCTTCTGCCAGTCCACCAGGTGCGCGAGCCACTCCTGGCGGTCCTCGGGCTTCTGCCCGCCGTCCTTGTAGACCCAGTGCGCGGCGATCCCGTACTCGGCGGTGTCGTGCATGTCCTGGGTGCGGATCTGGATCTCCAGCGGCCGCCCCTCGGGCCCGATCACGGTCGTGTGCAGGGCCTGGTACCTGTTGAACTTGGGCATCGCCACGAAGTCCTTGAAGCGTCCGGGCAGCGGCTTCCACAGCGAGTGGATCACCCCGATGGCGCCGTAGCAGTCCTTCACCGAGCCCACCAGCACCCGCATGGCCGTGAGGTCGTAGATCTCGTTGAACTCGCGGCCCTTGTTGGTCATCTTCGAGTAGATGGAGTAGAAGTGCTTGGCGCGCCCGGAGATCGTGGCCTCGATGCCCACGGCCTCCAGCTCCTTGCCCAGGTAGTCCCCGGCGCGTCCGACGTAGCCCTCGCGCTCCTCGCGCTGCTGGTTGACCAGCCCCTTGATCTCCTTGAACTTGCGCGGGTGCAGGGTGGCGAAGGCGAGGTCCTCCAGCTCCCACTTGATCGCGTGGATGCCCAGGCGGTGGGCCAGCGGCGCGAAGATCTCGAGCGTCTCGGATGCCTTGCGCTGGCGGTTCTCCTTCGGCATCGCCTCGATCGTGCGCATGTTGTGCAGCCGGTCGGCGAGCTTGATGAGGATGACCCGGATGTCCGAGGCCATCGCGACCATCATCTTGCGGTAGTTCTCCGCCTGGCGATCGTCGCGGCTCTGAAAGGTGATGCCGGTGAGCTTGGTGACGCCGTCCACCAGGGACGCCACCTCCTCGCCGAACTCCCGCCGCACCTCCGGGATCGAGGCGCTGGTGTCCTCCACGGTGTCGTGCAGCAGCGCGGCACACAGCGTGGCGGTGTCCAGCCGCATGCCGGCGCAGATCTTGGCGACGCTGATGGGATGCACGATGAAGTCCTCACCAGAGACGCGGCGCTGGTCGGCGTGGCGTTCGCAGGCGAACACGAAGGCCTTCTCCACCAGCTCGCGCTCGATCGCGTCGCCCGGCTCGCCCGCGTGCTCCTCCACCATGGCGAACAGGTCGCCCAGCAGCACGCGCTGGTCGTCGGTCAGGCGGCTCTGCGGGCCGGCCGGCGGGTGGCCGTTGGTCTCCTCGCCCACCTGACGGTGCTCGAAGCGCGGCTCGGCGACCGCGGCGCCCGCCTTGGCGGAGGCACGCCGCGTCTTGGGCTGGCGCCCGTTCTGCTTGGTGGCGCGCTTGGGCTTCTTGTCGGCCCGGGCGCGACTGGTCCGCGGCACCTTCGGCATGGTCAAAAGTGTAGACCCGGGGGGCGCGGGTGGGAGCGCTATCCCACCCGGGCGCGAGTGGGCTCGGCCAGCGGCTGCCCTGCCAGCGACAGGTAGGCCTCGGCCTCCCGCAGGCGCGCGGCATAGGCCCGGTGCGCCGGCGACAGCGCGAGGTCGGTGCGCACACCGCCGGTGGCGTCACACGTGCGCCCCGCGCGGTCGTAGGCGGCCAGTCCCAGCTCACCCAGAACGCGCAGCAGGCGCCCGCAGAGCGCGCCCCCGCGGGGATAGGCGCCGTTCCCCCGTAGCGGCGTGGCGAGCGCCTCGCCGTCCAGCGAGCCGCCGTCCGCGGCCGCGAGGGCGCGCCACAGCTCGGCCATGGACGGGCGCAGGTCCAGCTGCGCCCGCCAGTGGGCGCGCGCGAACTCGCACTCGGCCGCGCCCCAGGCGAGGTGCACGAGGCCGGCGCCGGGGGCTGCGGCCAGGAGGTCGACGCCGTGCTCGACCGGCGGCGGGTCGAGCGCCACGAGATGCGTGTGCGCCTCGGCGACGCCGGTGTCGGCTCCCATCGCGCTCCAGGAGGCCACGGCGAGCCCGTCCGGCGCGAGGCCGGCCACCAGGCCCTCCAGCGAAGCGCGCCTGCGCTCGGCGTCGGCCACCACCACCAGCACCGTCTCGCCGCTGGTGAGCAGATCGCCCGCCACGCCTGCGAACCCCTCGTGCCGGCGGTCGCGCACCTCACGCCGTGCGCTGCCCCCGCCGGCGGAGGGCCACCAGGCCGAGGGGTCGCGGTCCAGCTCGGAGTCGAGCTCGTCCCAGAAGTCGTCACTGGCCAGTTCGCGGACCTGCCCCGCCTGCGCCGCGCTCAGCGACCGCAGCACCACGCGCGCCTCCACGGCGCCGTTCCAGCGGTTGCGCTCCAGCCCCACGGCCACGTGCTGGGGCTGTGCGCCGGCGGCCGACAGGGCGCGCTGGGAGGTGCGGAAGGCAACCCCGCGCGCGCGGGCGCCCCCGCCCACGAGCGAGAAACGGGCGTGCGTGCGCTCCTCCCCCATCGCGGTCACGTGCTCGATGCGAGCCGAGGGCACCATCAGCACCGGCTCGGGATTGCCGGCGCCGAAGGGCCCCAGGCGCTCGAGCTCCTCGGCGAGGTGGAGACTGAGGGCGCCGCCGGGCACCACCGCGTCCACGTGCTGCACGCGCAGCAGGTCGGCGGGCGCCAGCCGCTCGCCCGCGTGCGCCGCCAGCGTGCGGCGCAGCCGGTCGACCTGGTCGGCGCGCACCTCCAGTCCCGCGGCCATCCGGTGCCCGCCGAAGCGCAGCAGGCCGTCAGCGGCGGCGGCCAGCCCGGCGTGAAGGTCGTACGCGGAGATGCTGCGGCCCGAGCCGCGGCCGGTGTCACCGTCCAGGCCGATGACCACACACGGGCGGCGGTGGCGTTCCACCAACCGCGAGGCCACGATGCCCACCACGCCCGGGTGCCAGCCGTCACCGGCGACAACCATCGCGGCGGCACTCATCTGGCCCGCGCAGGCGGCGTCGGCGGCGTGCAAAATGCGCTGTTCGGTCTCGCGCCGCTCATGGTTGAGCCCGTCGAGCTCGCGCGCCACCTCGCCCGCACGGTCGCCGTCCTCGGTGAGCAACAGCTCGAGCGCGGCGTCGGCGCGCTGCAGGCGGCCCGCAGCGTTCAACCTCGGGCCGAGCCTGAAGCCTGCCGCACGGGCGTCGGCGTCGCCGGCGTCCAGCCCGGCCACCTCCATCAGCGCGCGCAGCCCGGGGCGGCGGGTGCGGCGCAGCTCCTCCATCCCCTCGCGGGCGATCCTGCGGTTCTCGCCGAGCAACGGGACCATGTCGCACACCGTGGCCAGGCCGGCGAGCTCGATGTCCTCCTCGCCGGCGGGCCGGCCGGCGAGCACCCGCAAAGCTTCGGAGAGCTTGAGCACGACGCCTGCGGCGCACAGCTCGCTCGACGGCGCCTCGCCCAGGCCCGGGTGCACGATCGGGCAGGCGGGCAGCGCCTCGGCAGGACGGTGGTGGTCGGTGACCAGCACCTCCATGCCGAGCTCGGTCGCCAGCTCCACCTCGGCCGTGGAGGTCACGCCACAGTCCACGGTGACCAGCAGCCGCGTGCCGGCCGCCGCCAGCTCGGACACCGCGTCGAGCGACAGGCCGTAGCCCTCCCCCCGGCTGGGCAGCCGCCACCCCGGCTCGGCGCCGAGCGAGCGCAGAGCGCGGACCATCATCGCCGTGGAGCAGACGCCGTCCACGTCGTAGTCACCGAACACCACGATCCGCGAGCCCGCGCGCACGTGTCCGAGCAGCAGCGCCGCCCCCCGAGCCGTTCCGGGCAGCTCCAGCGGGTCCGAGCGCTCGGTGCCCGAGAGGAACGCGCGGGCGGCCTGCACGTCGGCATATCCGCGCCGCACGAGGATGGCGGCGGTGGTCGGTGAGACGTTCAGGGCGTCGCAGAGGCGTAGTGCGCGCTCGACGGGGTATATGTCGCACGTCCACGACGTTCCGGGCTCCACGCAGGCCATCGTGTCCCCTAGAGGGGACGGAACGCCAGATTCGCCCCGGCCGTCACCCGCATGCGCCCCACCAGCCACTCCACCCGCAAGGCACGCGCCGCATTCGCATGCACGCTGGCGGTCGCCTGCCTTGCCGCAGCGTCCACGTCCGCGGCCGCGGCCGACCCTGGCCTCCCGAACCTTCCGCAGGTGCCCAAGCCGCCGGCGGTGCCCCAGCTGCCGAACGTGCAACCGCCCTCCGTGCAGCTCCCGGCTCCGCCCAGCGCGCCGCAGGTGCCGGTCCCGCGCACGCCCGCGCTGCCGGTCCCCGCGCCCTCGCTGCCCGGCACGTCCGGCGGTGCCGGCCGCGGCGCGCCGGGCGCCCCCGGAGCGCTGCCCGGCCAGGGCACCGGTGGCTCGGCCCCGTACTCCTCGGGCGGCGCGGGCACGGCGAACGGCACCGCGGCGGCCGGTGCCGACCCGGCCGCACGGCGGCGGCGGGCAAACCGCCGGCTCCAGCGCTCCGTGCGCAACCTGCAGGGCTGCCTGTCCGCCATCGACGGCCTGGACCGGCGCGTACTCGTGCTCCGCACCGGGCTCGGCGGACGCCCGGCCGGGTCGCGCCAGTCCGTGGCCCGGCGGCTGGACGTGTCCCAGCGCCGCGTGGCGCGGGCCGAGCGCACCGGCCTGAAGGGCCTGCGCGGCGCCGCCCGCGGCAGCAGCTGCGAGAGCGGCCCCTCCCCCATGGCGGTGAGCCGCACGCCGTGGCTGATGCCGCTGAGCTCCGGGTCCACCGGCCTGCCCCTGATGGCGTCGCTGGCCGGCGACCCGCGCGCCGAGGAGCGCAGCGACGGTGCCGTGCTGGGCGTGACCCGCAGCAGCCCCGAGGACGCCCTGGCCGACGGCGCGGAGTCCCCGGGCTCAAGCGACGAGGCCGAGCGCCAGCCCAGGCGCGTAGCCGCCTCCACCGGCGTCGCCGACCTGCTCCTGCCCTTGCTGCTTACGATCGCGCTGCTGGCGCTGCTGGCGGCCTTCGTGGTGCTCCGCAACAGGCGTAGCCCGTCGATCATCGTGAACTCCACCCCGCTGAGCGAGGCGCGCGCGGCCCCCGCGCCCGAGGCCGCCGCCGCGGCCGGGGCTGCCCCCTGGGCGGTCGAGGACCCCTCAGAGCAGGACGAGGTGCCCGAATCGGAGCCGGAGCCCGACCCGGAGCCAGAGCCCGGACGAGCGGCGATGGCCGCCGACCCTGAGCCTCGAGTAGAGGATGAGGCTGAGCTCACGCCCGCTGCCGCGCCCGCTTCCTTCACCGACGCCACGCCGGTGCCCGAGAAGCCCGCAAACGGCTCCCGCAGGACGCGGAACACCCGTCTGGCCGCCTCGGCGGCGGCTCTGGCCGCCGGCGGCGTGATCAGAGCGCTGCTGCGGGTCCGGCGACGGCGCTAGATCGTTGATTCCGAATTGACGTGCCCGCGGGGGCGGCGCAGACCAAGCTGGGCGCCGCACGGGGCCGAAGCAGGTAGTAGCACTACCTGCAAGGCCGCGGGTGGCGAACCAGCGCAGGTATGCGCCGTCATCCGTGGGTGCGGCTATAAGGAATCAACGAGCTAAAGCACTTCGGGGCGGTGCTCGCCCTCGGCGCGCGAGCCGTAGAACCACGACGCGGCAAGCGCGAGCAGGGCTCCCGGAATGGCGATCAGCGCCTGGATCAGCTCGGTGTCGTTGCGGCCGGGCACGTCCAGGCCCGAAACGAGGAAGCCGAACAGGCCAGCCCCCACGATCGCCACCAGGAAGGCGCCCACGATTCCGCCCCAGAAGCGGTCGGGGACGAACACCGTGAAGTGCCAGATCGCGATTCCCATCATCACCCACACAACCATGGCCATGGTCAGCGTCTCCCGTGCTTCTTGCGCCCGCGGCTGGACCGGGCGCCCTTGGGCTTCGACCTTCCGCCGGTGCTGCTGCTCACGCGCGAGCCGTCGCCTGCGGGCGAATCGCCGCCGTTGGCCTTACCGGAGCCGGGCCGCGCCTCCGCCGGCTCGGGCTTCGCGGGCGGCGGAGCGCCTGCCGTGGCCGGGCGCGGCGGTCCGGTGCCGGCGCTGCGGCGGCGCTTGCGCGGCGCGCCCTGCGGCGGCGCTCCGGCGTCCACGGGCTGGTCCTCGTCGCCGATCTTGGGCGACGCGAACGGGGGCACGTGCCCGCCGTGGTCGTCCAACACCAGCTTGCGGCGGCGGACGTAGACCGGCTCGCGCTCCTTCCAGAGGGTGAGCACGGGCGAGGCGATGAAGATCGACGAGTAGGCGCCGGAGGCAATTCCCACGAGCAGGGCGAAAGCGAAGTCGCGCAGCGTCTCGCCGCCGAAGAGCATTAGCGCCGCCACCGGAAACAGCGTGCTCACGCTGGTGGCCAGCGAGCGGGTGAACACCTCTGACATCGACCGGTTCACGATCTGGGAGAACGTGGCTCGCGGCATCCGCGGCACGTTCTCGCGGATGCGGTCGAACACGATGATCGTGTCGTAGAGCGAGTAGCCCAAGATCGTGAGCAGCGCCGCGACCGTCGACGTCGTCACCTCCCGGCCAACGATGGCGTATACGCCGCTGGTGATGAGGATGTCGTGGGCCACCGCGATCAGCACCGGCACCGCGAACTTCGCCTCGAAGCGCAGCGCGATGTAGATCGAGATGAGGAGGAGCGAGGCGATGATCGCGATCAGCGCCGTACGCGCGATCTGGGCCCCAAACGTGGGGCCGATCGAGTTCGACGAGAAGTTGGCCCGCGCCGCCCCGAAGTCCTGGTCCAAGGCAGAGCGCACCTCGTTCACCTCCTGCGGCTCCAGCGTGGAGGTGGCGATCTGGAAGACGTTGCGGCCCAGCTCGGGCTCGTCGACCTTCTGGATCTTGGCGTCCGAGTAGCCCAGCGGCGCGAGCGTGTCGCGCACGTCGTCGACGCTCGCCGTGCGCTCGAGCGGCGCCTTGATCCGCGTACCGGACTCGAAGTCGATGCCGAAGTTCAGGCCCAGCCCGGCGATCGCCAGTGCGCCCACCACCAGGATCGCCCCCGAGGCCGAGAAGAAGTACTTCGACCGCCCGATGAAGTCGAACCGCCAGCCGCCCTTCCGCTTGGCGACTCCGATCGCGTGCCGCGAGCCGATCAGCCGCGTGCGGCTCATGGAGCCGAGGATCGCCGACGTGGCGAGCACCGCGGTGAACAGCGAGATGATCGTGCCGATGCCCAGCGTGAACGCGAAGCCCTTCACGCCCGCCGTGGCCAGCGTGAACAGGATGAACGCCACGCCGATCGTCACGACGTTCGCGTCGATGATCGTGCGCAGGGCCTTCGCATAGCCGCCGGCGATGGCAGCCGGTATCGATCTCCCGGCTCTCGCCTCCTCCTTCACGCGCTCGAACACCACGATGTTCGCGTCCGCGGCGATGCCCAGCGTGAGTATCAGGCCCGCGATCCCGGGTAGCGTGAGCGTGATCGGAATCAGCTTGACCAGCGCGAACAGCAGGACCGCGTAGACCACGAGCGCCACTGCCGCCACCGCCCCCAGCACGCGGTAGAAGAGCAGCAGGAAGAGCACGGTGAGCGCCAGCCCCGCGGCGCCGGCGATCAGGCCCTGGTCCAGCGCCTGCTGGCCCAGCGTGGCCGACACCTGGGTCTGCGAGATGAGCTTGAGGTTGATCGGCAGCGCGCCAATGCGCAGCTGCTCGGCGAGGTCCTGGGCCTCCTGGGCCTCCAGGCCCGTGATCTGGGCGCCGGTGCGGCCGTCGATCCCCTCCGGGTTCTCCTGGAAGTCGATCGTGGCCAGCGAGATGATCTGGTTGTCCAGCGTGATCGCGAAGCGCTGCAGCCGCTGGTCGATCGGCGTGCCCGGCGGCGCGATGATCTCGAAGCCACGCACGGCGATCCGCTTCGTGACCCGCTCGAAGGCCTTCTCGCCACGGCTGGAGAAGTCCATCGTGACCGCCGGGCCCTGGCCCTGCGACTGGTCCAGGGACGGCTCGGGGTTCTCGATGTCCGTGCCCGAGAGCTCGGCGTCGTCCTCGAGCACCCAGAAGCGCTGCACGTTCGCGGGCTGGTTGGGGGCGGGCTCGTCCTCCACCACGGCGATGCCCTGCGGCACCCGCGCCACCACGCTCTGGGCGGGCGGTCCGCTGCTGGTGTTCACCGACCCGTCGTCGGAGCGCTCGGCGTTGCCCTCCGGGAGGGCGCCCAGCTCCGTGCGGCACTCGCTGCCCTTGGGCACGGCGCTCGCGCCGCGCGGACTGCCCTCCACGCTCTCGAAGTCGGCCAGCAGCTCGTCGCAGCTGGCGTCGGGCCCGGTGATCAGCTTCTTGTCGGCGTCGAAGAGGTAGAACTTCTCGCCCGCCGTGTCGTTCTGGCGGTCGGCCTCCTCGCGCGACAGCCCGCGCGGGTTGTCCAACGGCACGTCGATGGCCTCGGCCTTGGGCTCGAGGTCCTTGGCGGCCTGGACCGCCTCGTACAGGGCCTTCGACCCCGAGTAGGGCGAGTTGGGGCCGCGCGGACCGAGGACGTTGGGCTCCCAGTCGTAGAACTGCAGCTGCGCGGTGGTGCCCACCTGCTCGATCGCGCGGTCGGCGTTCTCCACATCCGGCAGGCCGATCGAGATCTGGTTCGCGCCCGCCCGCTGGATCTCGGGCTCGGACACGCCCAGGGCGTCGGTGCGCTTGCGGATCGTCTCGATCGCGTCGTTGATGTTCTCCTCGTTGATGGGCGGGGCCTGAGGAGTGGACTTTCGGCCCTCGTAGACCAGCTCCACGCCGCCGCGGAGGTCCAGGCCGAGCACCGTGGGCTTGGACAGCGGCGAGCCCGGGACGATCAACAGCAGCGACGCGACGACCAGCGCCAGGACAAGACCTATGATCGCGAGGTTGCGGTTGCGAGAGGTCACGAGAAGCGGGCCCGTCTAGCCGGGAGTCAGCACGAGTAGGACGCCGCCGTCGTCGTCGTAGGCGGGGAAGATGTCCGCCTTCGCCGGCTCGGGACGATCCCCTTCGGCGTGCACCACCACCTGCTTGTCCAGCACCCTAACGCCCCACTCGAGGGCGGTGCCGATGTGGTCGTCTCCGGTCTCGAACTCCAAGCCGAGCACGTCGTTCACCTTGCGCCCGATCACGTCGAGGTCACCCAGGCCGGTGAGCTCGCGCGCCCCGCGGCCTGCGCCGATCAGGCGGCCCTGCTGGTCGCACAGGAAGAAGGCGGCGTTGGGTGCCGGGTAGTAGTCGTCGAGCACCTCGAAGAGGAAGCCGAACCCGCACCGCTCGCACCCGCGTGCGCGATCGCGGAAGCCCGCGGTGCGCTCCGTCGAGACGCTGCGGTTGCCGCAGTTGGGGCAGATGAAGTTCGGCACCCAACGCAGACTAGCCGCGTCAGAACAGGCTCTCCGCCCCACCCCGCGGCGGCTCCAGCCCGATGTGCTCGAACGCCGCCGGGGTGGCCACGCGCCCGCGCGGCGTGCGCATGATCAGGCCCTGCTGGAGCAGGTAGGGCTCGTAGACGTCCTCGATGGTGTCCTGCTCCTCTCCCACGGCCACCGCCAGCGTGGACAGGCCCACCGGCCCGCCGCCGAACTTCTGGCAGATCGTGCGCAGGATCGCGCGGTCCAGCCGGTCGAGGCCCATCTCGTCGACCTCGAGCAGGTCGAGCCCCTCGGAGGCCACGCGAGCGTCCACCCGTCCGGCGCCGCGCACCTCGGCGAAGTCGCGCACGCGCTTCAGCAGCCGGTTGGCCACGCGCGGGGTGCCACGCGAGCGGGAGGCGATCGCCTCTGAGCCTTCTGTGTCGATGTCCACTCCGAGGATGCCCGCCGAGCGCCGCACGATCCGGCCGAGGTCCTCGGGGCTGTAGAGCTCCAGCCGGAAGGTCACCCCGAAGCGGTCGCGCAGCGGCGTGGTGAGCAGCCCCGCTCGGGTCGTGGCCCCCACGAGGGTGAACGGCGGCAGGTCCAGGCTCACCACCCGCGCTCCGGCTCCCTGGCCCACGGTGATCGGCAGGCGGCGGTCCTCCATGGCGGGGTAGAAGGTCTCCTCCAGCGCGCGCGGCAGGCGGTGGATCTCATCGACGAAGAACACCGATCGCGGCTCGAGCGAGGACAGGTAGGACGCCACATCGCCCTTGCGCTCCAGGGCGGGGCCGGCGGTGGCCACGAACTCCGCCTCCAGCTCGGAGGCCACGATCTGCGCCAGCGAGGTCTTGCCCAGGCCGGGAGGCCCGGCCAGCAACACGTGGTCCAGCGCCTCGCCGCGCGCGCGGGCGGCCTCCACGAACACGCCGAGCTGGTCCCGCACCGGCTCCTGGCCCACGAAGTCCTCGAGCCGGCGGGGGCGCAGCGAGCGGTCCAGGTCCTCCTCGGCGGAGGCGATCTGCTCCGGCGTCTGCAGGCGCTCCACGCCCGGTGTGCGGATGCCGCTCATCTGGCCGCCTTCAGCGCCGCGGCGATCAGGTCCTCGGGCGCGTCCCCCTCGGCGCCGTCGAGCAGGCCGTCGGCCTCGCCGGGCTCGAAGCCGAGCCCCATCAGGCCTTCGCGGGCGATCGTGTGCGGGTCGTCGGACGCGCGTGTGATCGTGATCTCGTCCGACACGACGCTGGCCACCTTCTCGCGCAGCTCCACGATGATTCGCTCGGCCGTGCGCTTCCCGATGCCGGGGACGGCCTGGAAGCGCGCCGAGTCGCCCGTGGCGATGGCGTTCAGCAGCTCGCGCGGGGTGCCGCCCGAGAGCACGGCCAGCGCCACCTTGGGTCCCACGTTCTGGACCCCGATCAGCATCAGGAACAGGTCGCGCTCCGATTCGCTCGCGAACCCGAACAGGTGCATTCCGTCATCACGCAGGATCAGGTGGGTCTGCAGGGAGGCCTCACCGCCCACGCCGGGGACCGAAGCCAGCGTGCCCGCCGAGACGGCCAGCCGGTAGCCCACCCCGCCGGCGGTCTCGATCACCACCTCGCCCGGGCGCCGCACCGCCACCTCCCCGCTCACCGACGCGATCAAGAGACGATCGCCTCGCGCATCGGGGCGCCGTTCGCGTGACAGATGGCCACGGCCAGGGCGTCCGCCGCGTGGTCTGGCTCCGGCGGCTCGGGCAGCGACAGCAGCGCGCCCACCATCTGCTGGACCTGGGCCTTCTCGGCGCGGCCGGAGCCGCACACGGCCTGCTTGACCTGTTGCGGGGTGTACGAGAAGCACGACAGGCCCGACATCCCGGCCGACAGCAGAACCACGCCGCGCGCCTGGCCCACCGCGAACGCCGAGCGGGCGTTCTGGCCGAAGTAAAGCTCTTCGATCGCAACGCAGTCGGGCTTGTGCTCGGCGATCAAGTCGCGCACGCGCGCGTGGATGCGGGCCAGGCGCCGCTCCAGCGGCTCACCGGAGCCGGTGCCGATCACACCACCGTCCAGCGCCGCCAGCGTGCGCCCGCGCGAGAGCACCACGCCGTAGCCGGTGTGGGCGGTGCCGGGATCGATGCCGAGGACGACCACCATCTCCCACATTCTGGGAAGGCGGTCGGATGCCTTCCGGCCCGCGACTACCATCTCGGACATGCGGGCGACGCGGTGGCTGGGGCGTGCGGCCGGGGTGCTCCTGCTCTGGCTGCTGGTGTTCGCCGCGTCCGCATCCGCGGCGGAGGTGCGCTTCGGCGACGGAGGTTGGTCCTGGTTCCAGGACCCTCGTGCCGTCACCTACACCGGCGACCAGACGCGCACCTACGTCGGCTGGGTGACACCGGCAGGGGACGTGACCGTGGGCTCCTACGACCACGGCACGGGACAGAACGCGTCATCGGTGCTGCACGCCGCACTGCAGGAGGACGACCACGTCAGTCCCGCCCTGCACGTGCGTCCCGACGGCCGAATCGTGGCGTTCTATGCCCGACACAGCGAGGCGCCCATGTACTACCGGGTGACCACCCAGCCGGAGGATGTCACCTCCTGGGGACCCGAGCAGACGATCACGACCAACATCGGCACCACGTTCGGCTTCACCTACCCCAACCCGATGCGACTGGCAGCCGAGAACCGGACCTACCTCTTCTGGCGCGGTGGCAGCCTGCAACCGAGCTTCTCGACCCAGGAGGACGGCTCCGAGGAGTGGGCCCCCGCCCGCCAGCTGATCACCGTGCCGGGGGAGCGCCCCTACGTCAAGTACGCATCCAACAGCCAGGACACGATCCACTTCGCCTTCACCGAGGCGCATCCGAACGAGGCGCCGGACAAGAGCACGAACATCTACTACGGGCGTTACCGGGCGGGGCAGATCGAGCGCGTGAACGGTGCGCCCATCGCCCCGCTGGGCACTGCCATCACCCCCGCCCAGACGGACAAGGTCTTCGACGAGACCGGGCCGGCCTGGATCCACGACATCGCGGTAGGAGCCGACGGCCGCCCGGTGATGGTCTTCGCCAGCTTTCCCAGCTCCATTTCGCGCACCGGCCACCGCTACCACTACGCGCGCTGGACCGGGACCGAGTGGCAGGTGAACGAGATCACCCCGGCGGGTGGCTCGATCACGACAAACACCAGCTCGCCCCTCTACTCGGGCGGGCTGACGCTCGCGCACGAGGACCCGTCACGCGTCTACCTGTCGCGGCAGGTGGGCAGTGCCTGGTGGGTGGAGGCCTGGACGACCCCCGACGGCGGCGAGACCTGGTCCAGCCGCACGCTCACGCCGGGCTCCACCGAGAAGAACGTCCGCCCGCTCTCGCCACGGGGCGCCGAGCCCTTCGGCGAGATGGTCATTTGGATGGGCGGCGAGTACCCCAACTTCCTCCAGATCGAGACGAGGGTCACGGGGTTCATCGAGGATCCGCCCGGGCCTGCCTTCCCGGCCCCGGACAGCTCAGCTCCGAACGGTGGCCAGACGCAGGCCGGTGGCGGCGGGACGGCCGCGGATCTGCGCACGGCCCGCGTGGCGCTCCCGTCGCGGGTTCGCATTGGACGCCGGGGACAGGGCCTGCTCAGCGTGCGCTGTCGGGCCACTGCAAGCGACCGCTGCCTGGTGAAGGGTTCCGTTCGATTGCGCTCGTCGGCACGGTCCAGCGCCTCGCGGATCGGGACGCTGCGGGGCGTGGTCCCGGCAGGGCGGCGAGGGAACCTGCGCGTGCGGCTCACGCGCAGGGGGCTCGCCAGGCTGCGGCGCGCACGAATCCTGACTGCTCGGGTGACCGTGACCTCAGTCAGCCGTTCGGGCCGGCGGACCCGCGCCACTGGCCTGGTCCGCCTCGCGCTGACTTCGCGCTGACGCTTCAGGCCGCGGCGACTCTCTCCAGCACTTCGGCATCCACGTCGAAGTTGGCGTGGACCGCCTGGACGTCGTCGTGCTCCTCGAGGGTGTCGATCAGGCGCATCAGCGCCTTGGCGTCGGACTCCTCGACCGGGGTGCGGGTGGAGGGGCGCTGCACAAGCTCGGCCGAGTCCAGCTCCACGCCGGCTCCCGCGAGCGCGTCCCGCACAGCAGTGAAGTCCTCGGGGGCGGTGACCACCTCGAACACGTCGCCGTCGAGGGTCACGTCCTCGGCTCCGGCGTCGATGGCCACCATCAGGTCGTCCTCGGAGTAGCGGCTGCCGTCGGCCACCAGCTCGCCCTTCTTCTCGAAGATCCACGCCACCGACCCCGGCTCGCCCAGGCTTCCGCCGGACGAGGTGAAGGCGTGGCGAACCTCCGAGCCGGTGCGGTTGCGGTTGTCGGTGAGCGCGTCCACGAGCACCGCCACTCCTCCGGGGCCGTAGCCCTCATAGGTGACCGACTCGAACGAATCGGCGTCGGTGTCCGCGCCGGTGCCCTTCGCGATCGCGCGCTCGATGTTGTCCTTGGGCATCGACGCGTCCCTGGCCTTCTGCACAGCCAAGCCCAGCGCGGCGTTGCCCTCCACGTCTCCCCCGCCCTCGCGCGCGGCCACCTGGATCGCGCGGGCGAGCTTGGTGAACGCCTTGCCTTTGCGTTGGTCGACGATCGCCTTCTTGTGCTTGATCGACGCCCATTTGGAGTGGCCGGACATGGCTTTGAGTCTAGGCGGCGGTCAGGCGACGGAGATGCCGGCCGATCGAGCGAGCGCGGCCTGCTGTGAGTCAAGAGTGTGGAGCACCCGGCCCGTGGCGGCCGCGGTAGCAGCGATCAGCAGGTCTGTGGCCTTGTCCGATCGCTTCATTGACCGAGCGTGGGCAAGCAGCTTGCCGTATTGCTCGGCAACGGACTCGTCAACCGACAAGGGAGCGAACGCCGCGCGAAGGGCATTCAACCGGTCTCGGCGCAATCGCCGAACTGTTTCATTTGGAGCAAGGTGCACGCCGGCGAGAAGTTCGCCGAGAGTCACCGTGGAGATGGCCGACGAGGGCGAAGGATCGACGTCGTCGCCGCGGGCGATTACGACGCTCGTGTCGAGCAGCGCGCCGCTCACTCGGCGGGCCAGGGATCATCCACTGGCGCCTCGGCGTCGCGCAGCTCCTTCAGCCAGTTGTCGTCGTCGATGGGCATTGCCAGTATCCGTCGCAGCGTCTCGCGATCGACGTCCACGCGCGGATGGGCCTGATCGCCCGGTGGTACGAGGCGCGCAACAGGGCGGCCGCGCACGGTGACGGTGAAGGTCTCACCCGCCTCTGCCGCACGCAACACAGCGGCGACGTTGTTGCGCAGCTCGCGCTGGGGGATCGTGCGATCAGTCATCTGCTACACAGCGTAGCAGTCACACCACGAACTGACCGTCGCGCTGCAGATCCTTGCCGTCCACGGTGATCGCGCCGCCCTGGCGCAGGTCGCACACCATGTCCCAGTGCACGGCGGAGCTGTTGTCGCCGCCCGTCTCGGGGTAGCTCGCGCCCACGGCCATGTGCACGGTGCCGCCGATCTTCTCGTCGAGCAGGATCTCCTTGGTGCCGTTCGCGATGCCGTAGTTCGTGCCGATCCCGAGCTCGCCCAGCTGCCGGGCGCCCTCGTCGGAGTCGAGCATCTCGATCAGGAACGCCTCACCGCGCTCGGCCGAGGCGTCCACCACCTTGCCGCCCTCGAATCGAAAGCGCACGCCGGACACTTCGCGCCCGCCGTAGGTGGCCGGGAAGGAGAACGACACCTCGCCCTCCACCGAGTCCTCCACGGGCCCGGTGAAGAACTCGCCGTCGGGCATGTTGTGGTGGCCCGAGCACGGAATCCACTTGCGGCCGGCCACGCCAAGCTTGACGTCGGTGCCCGGAGCGGTGATGTGGACCTCCTCCGTCCCCTGGACCCATTCCGCCAGGCGGTTGACCTCTCCGGCCTGGCGCTCCCAGGCGGTGACCGGGTCGCCGTCGGTGACCAGGCAGGCGGAGTAGTAGAAGTCCTCGTACTCGCTCAGCGACATTCCGGCCTCGCCGGCGTAGGCGTGGGTGGGAAAGAGCGTGAGCGCC
>DASROS010000100.1:0-4294 GCA_035646775.1 Thermoleophilaceae bacterium
GGGGTGGTCGGCACCGACGGCTCCACCGGGGTGGTGGGCACGTCATCGCCGGCGTCGCGCTCGGCCACGCGCGCCTCGCGGATCGCGATCCACGACCGCATCAGGTCGCCCCAGATCTCGGCCGGAAAGGTGCCGCCGGCCACGGGCTGGCCCCCGTATTCGGTCTCCATCGCCTGGAGCTTGTCCGGGTAGCCCACCCAGACCGCCACGGTCAGCTCGTTGTTGAAGCCCGCGAACCAGGCGTCGCCGTAGTTCTCGGTCGTGCCGGTCTTTCCGGCTGCAAACTCGCCGATCTGCGCCGCGGTGCCGGTGCCGCCGGACACGACGCCGGCCAGCAGCGCATGGGCGGTCTCGCCCACGTCCTGCGAGAAGACACGCTCGCTGCGCTGCTCGTTGCGGTCGTCGCGGTCTCCGCCGCCCACCCCCTCGATGGCCACCGGCCCGCCGGGCGAGGCCGCGAGCGTGCCCGACACCCGCACGCCGCGGTTGGCGATGGTGGAGAACGCGTGCGCCATCTCCAGCGGGGTGAGGCCCTCCTCCAGCCCGCCGAGCGTCATCGCCGGGTTGGTGGAGACCGTCGTGCGCAGGCCCATGCGCTGCGCGAGCTTGGCGATCCGCTTGGTGCCCACGTCCAGGCCCAGCTCGGCGAACACGGAGTTGTCCGAGGTGGCCGTGGCAGACCAAAGGCTGGCCACGCCGGCGTAGCTGTCCTCGTAGTTGTTCACCACGAACGTCTCGCCCCCCTTGGAGTTGGGGACGGGGAACTCCTTCTGCTGCGAGGTGAAGGTGGCGTCGGGGCTCACGCCGTCCTGGAGCGCGCGGACCAGGGTGAAGGGCTTGAAGGCGGAGCCCGGCTGGCGGTGGCCGTTGGTGGCGAGGTTGAACGGCCGGCGCTCGAAGTCGGTGCCGCCCACCATGGCCTTCACCTCGCCGGTCTTGTTCTCGATCGCCACAAGTGAGGCGCTGGGGCCGACACCCGCCAGCCGGCCCTCGATCGCCTGCTCGGCGGCCGCCTGCAGCTCGGGGTCGAGGGTGGTCCGGACCTTCAGGCCGCCGCTGAACACGGCCGGGGCCTTGTAGCGGTCCACCAGCTGCTGGGTGAGCCAGCTCGTGAAGTAGGGCTGGTCGGAGTCCGGCTGGGGCGGGTCCACCTGCTGCTCGGAGGGCACGTCCTCGGCGACGGCCTCCCGGTACTGGGCGTCGGTGAGGAACTCCTGCTCGAGCATCCGCTTGAGCACCACGTTGCGGCGGGTCTCGGAGCCCCGGGGGTTCTGGACCGGGTCGTACAAGCTCGGCGAGGCGATCATCCCGGCCAGCAGGGCTGCCTCGGCCGGCGTGGCGTTCTGGGCGGCGCGCTGGTCGAGGTCGTCGTCTGCGTCCACCTGGGAGTCGGATGCGCCGAGCTGCACCGCGCTGTCCGGGGACGGTTGCGGGTCGTCCTCACCGAAGTACGTGCGCACCGCGGCCTCTACGCCGTACGCGCCGTTGCCGAAGTAGACGCTGTTCAGGTACTGGGTGAGCACCTTCTGCTTGCTCCACTTGCGCTCGAGGTGGTAGGCCAGCGCGGACTCGCGCAGCTTCTGGAACACCGACCGGTGGCCCTGCGCGGCCAGCGCGTTCTTCACGAACTGCTGGGTGATCGTCGAGCCGCCCTGGACGGCGCTCTGGCGCAGGATGTCCTGGTAGAGCGCGCGGCCGATGCCCTTGTAGTCGACCCCCTCGTGCTCGTAGAAGCGGCGGTCCTCTATGGCGATCACCGCATTCCTGATGTTCGGGGAGATGTTTTCGGAGGGCACGAGGATGCGGTTCTCGTTGCCCGTGAGCTTGGCCAGCCGCTCGCCGACCTTCTCGCCCTTGTGAGTCGGCGCGGCTGTCACGATCGAGTTCCGGGCCCGCTTGAACTCCGCCTTGTTCTCCAGCTGCGGCAGGTCGCTGGCGACGGCCATCATCATCCCGAACACCGTCGAGACCAGGGCGAGGACCGACAGGCCGGTCAGGATGAGCGCAAGGCGCAGCCGCTTGACCTTGGGCCTGGGGTTCGGGGGGCCGCCGTTGCTCCCGGACGGGCCGGAGGGAACGTGTGGGCTCAGGACTGTGGTCGGTGAATCGGCCATGGTGTGAGGCCCGAGGGGCCGTGCTTCCGCGCGACGGCGCCGCGTGCGGCGTCGCATCAGGCTACGGAGCGTATGCCCGGGCGGCTGGGAGGGCGGCCTCCGCACCCGGTTTGCGACGGCGGGCAGTCTAGCATTGCGCCGATGACGGATTCCCCGGGTGAGGCCGCCCGCTTCCTTGCCCGAAACGCCGTCGACTGCCTTCCGGAGGGCGCACTGGAGTGCCAGCTGGGCGAGGGGCGCCCGCTGCGCGTGAAGCTGGGGATCGATCCCACCGCGCCGGACATCCACCTCGGCCACACGGTGGTCCTGCGCAAGTTGCGCGAGTTCCAGGACCTGGGCCACACCGTCGTCCTGATCGTCGGCGACTACACCGCGCGCGTGGGGGACCCGAGCGGACGCTCTGCCACCCGGCCCGTGCTCTCCAGCGATCAGATCGACGAGAACGCCGAGACCTTCCAGCGCCAGGCCTTCTCGGTCCTCGATTCCGAGCGCACCGAGGTGCGCCGCAACGGCGAATGGCTGGACATGGCGATGGACGACCTCTTTCGCCTCGCCCGGACCGCCACCGTGGCCCAGCTGCTCGAGCGCGACGACTTCGCCAAGCGCTACGCCGGCCGCGAGCCGATCTCGATCCTCGAGCTGCTCTACCCGCTGCTGCAGGGCTACGACTCGGTCGCCGTGCGCGCCGACGTGGAGCTGGGCGGCACCGACCAGAAGTTCAACCTTCTCCTCGCGCGCGACATCCAGCAGGCCTACGGCGTGCCGGCGCAGTCGGTGCTCACCACCCCGATCCTGCCCGGGATCGACGGCGTCCAGCGGATGGCCAAGTCGCTGGGCAACTACGTGGGGGTGACCGAGCCGCCCGAGGAGATCTTCGGAAAGCTCATGAGGGTGCCGGACTCGGTGATGCCCGTCTACTACGACCTCCTGCTGGACTCCGAGCCCGACGAGTCACGGCCGGCAGTGGAGCGCAAGCGCCACATGGCCCGCGCACTCGCGGCGCAATTCCACGGCGAGGAGGCCGCGCAGCGGGCCGAGGCCCACTTCGACCGCCTACACGTGGCGCGTGAGGCGCCCGAGGAGATGGAGGAGCTGGAGCTGCCCGCCGGCAACGGAACCGTGCACGTGCCCGCGCTGCTGCGGGAGGCCTTCGGCGTGTCCGCCTCGGAGGCTCGCCGGCTGCTGGCGCAGGGCGGTGTGAAGCTCGACGGCGAGTCGCTGGCGGCCGATGAGCTGGACGTGCCGGCCGAGCGGCTGGACGGCGGCGTGCTGCAAGTGGGCAAGCGCCGCTTCCGGCGGCTTCGGAGTTCCTGAGGAACATGGGTGGGCGCGGGGCCGGCCTAGCGCTATACTGCCCGGTCCCCGGATGAGCAAGAGCACTTCGGAGAAGGCTGCGGACTAGGCCCCGTCACAAGACGGAAGCTGCACCGCTGGGCCTCTTCCGAGAGGCCTTTCTCATGCGAGGCGTCAGATCGAGCGGAATCCCCGCTCGGAGGGCGCGGCGGTCTTTGAAAACTCAGCAGCATGTGCGACCAGAGTCCTTCGGGACTCGTGGTCGCGTCCAGGTTCGACCTTCCGCACGCGGCTTGCCGTGGGGCGGAGGGCTTAACTGAACCAAACCCGTCGAATCCGGGACCGGCACGGTGTACTTCAGCCGGTCCATCAGTACGGAGACGACAGCTTTCCATGAGACAGTGACACCGATGCCTTCGGGCATCGGATTGACACGCAGAGTTTTCACGGAGAGTTTGATCCTGGCTCAGGACGAACGCTGGCGGCGTGCTTAACACATGCAAGTGGAGCGACGAACCAGGCTTCGGCCTGGGGCAGAGCCGCGAACGGGTGAGTAACACGTGGGTAACGTGCCCCGATGACTGGGACAACCCGGGGAAACCCGGGCTAATACCGGATATGCCCCCTCACGAGAGTGAGGTGTGTAAAGGAAGCTTCGGCCTCCGCATCGGGATCGGCCCGCGGCGCATTAGCTTGTTGGTGGGGTAACGGCCTACCAAGGCGACGATGCGTAGCTGGTCTGAGAGGACGATCAGCCACACTGGGACTGAGACACGGCCCAGACTCCTACGGGAGGCAGCAGTGGGGAATCTTGCGCAATGCGCGAAAGCGTGACGCAGCAACGCCGCGTGGGGGAAGACGGCCTTCGGGTTGTAAACCCCTTTCAG
>DASROS010000101.1:0-14834 GCA_035646775.1 Thermoleophilaceae bacterium
CTAGTGCGTGTGCTACGCCTGGCGGCCCACCGTGAGGACCGCGCCGGCGATCAACACCGTGGCGGCCACTGCCAGCGCCCCAGCCACCACTACCGCGATCGTGTTTGCCCGTGCGAAGGCCAGCAGCAAGCCGGGGCCGAAGATCGCGATGGCGGCCGCCGCCGCCACGGCGAGGACCGCCAGGAGGACCAGTGCAGCTGCCGGCGTCGCGGTGAGCGCCCGCGTGGCCCCGCCCCTGGCCGCTTCGCGCCCGGCGCCCGCGGTGAAGCGCGACTCGTAGGCCTGGAGGCCTGCCAGCAGGCACAGCCCCGTGCCGGTGGCGAAGAGGTAGGCGCCGAGCACGTCGCTCGGGAAGTGCCCGCCCGCCGCGATCAGCGAGTAGGACATGCCGAGCACAAGCGCCAGGGCGACGACAGCGGCGATCGGTCGCAGGCGCCGCGGGGTCACCACGAGCAGCCCGATCGCCAGGGCCATCGCGGCCGTGGTGTGGCCGCTGGGATACGCGGCGTCGCCGATGTTGGCCGCGCCGTTCGCCCGCGGGAAGGCCAGCAGCTGCTTGAGCACCTGGCTGCCCACGCTGGTCAGGCCTATGAGCAGCAGGACGAAGATGGCCAGGCGCGGGCGCCCCCGCGCGAAGCCGACCGCCGCCAGGCAGCCGGCCAGGAGCGCAACTGGAAGCGGATCGCCGATGTCCACCACGCGGTTGGCCAAGGTGCTGCCCGACGGACCAAGGGCGCCGATGAAGCTCTGCACCGCCGCGCCGTCCACGTAGCGGACCTCACCCGAGCCGTACGCGAACAGCATGAGCACGGCGAAGGCGACGGCGCACGCGGCCGCCCCGAGCAGAAGGGCTCTGGCCGAGAGAGTCATCGTTTGCAGGCTAGCCAGGCAATCGCGGCCATCAGCTGGGAATTTGCTCAAGCGACCGGCCGAACCTGCCGACCACGTGCCTCGTGCATCTTCGAACCTCAGCCATCGCCCTGTCCCTCCTCACGCTGGCCATGGCGGCCGGCCCGGCCACGGCGTTCGCCGACGACGTGTCGTCAGTGAAGGCGGCCAACGCCGAACTCTTCAGGGGCAAGCAGAGCCTGTCCGACGGCGTGGCGGCGGCAATCGCGCGCGAGCGCCGAGCGCTCGCCCCGTGCAAGAGCAAGAGCAAGGGCAAGGGCTGGAAGCGAATCCGCGCGGTCAGCAACAAGTCCCAGCGCTCGACCTACACCCGCGGCGCCCGGATGCTGTGGCGCGAGCTGTCCAAGCTCGCCGAGGAGCGCGCGCGCCACAGCGTCTTCCGGCCCGCGATGGAGCGCTACGTGAAGCGTCTAGAGGGCGCGGGGATCAGCGACTCGACCGTGCAGGCCGGCGTCGCCGCGCAGCGCCGGCGCCTCTCGGCGCAGGACGACCTCGTGGCGGTCGTGAGCTGCAAGACCTTCGAGAAGCGCCTGCGACGCGTGCGCCGGGTGGGCGGCAACCCCGCCGAGATGGACGTGGCGATCGGCTCGATCTACAACGCGATGGCCCAGTACGTGCCGGGCCGGCGCGCCGCGGCTGCGCGCAAGTTCGAGCGCCCGCTGGACGCCGCAGCCCGCCGCCTGGAGGCCCTCGGCTCCGAGCCCGGAGACGTGAGTGGTTTCCTCTTTGGCCTGTCGATTGCTCGCTGAGCCGGCGGCGAAGGCGTCGCTACAATCGCCCGGCGCACGCCGCCATCGTCTAGGGGACTAGGACGCCGCCCTCTCACGGCGGAAACCGGGGTTCGAATCCCCGTGGCGGTACTTACGAAAGCCCTGCTAAAGCTGGGCTTTCGGCCTTCGAGGGGGACCAAAGGGGGACACGGAGGGGGACTCTCCCACCACGACACGGCGCCGGCGCGGATGCGCGCCCGCGCACGCTCGCAGCAGCCGGTCGATCTCGAGCCGGCCGCGCCCCGAGCTGTAGCCCCGGGCCGCAGCTCGGCGGCTGAGCGTCGGCTGGTGGTCAGTGGCGGTGCCTACCGACGACGCCGCGTATCATGGATTCGTTATAGTCGGGCTATGGAGGGACGTGATCTGATCATCGCGGCCAGGCGCGGCGCGGGGCTCACGCAGGCCGAACTGGCGCTGCGGATGGGGCGTCGGCAGCCGACGATCTCGGCGTGGGAGAACGCGACGCAGCGCCCCTCGTTTGAGGCGGTGCTCGAGGCGGTCCGTGCGTGCGGCCAGGAGCTCGCCGTCGGCTTGCCCAAGGCCGATGACTCCTATGACGCGCTCATCGCCGGCCAGCTGCGGATGACCGCGACCCGGCGGATCACGAGCCTGACGACGCTGCGCGCGATCGACATCCCACAGGTCCTCGCCGACCTCACCGGTGCCGGCGGCGATTTCGTCGTCGTCGGGCGCGTCGCCGCCGCCGCGCACGGCTGGCCGATCACTCTCGGGGCCGCTGAGGGCCGTGACCTGCTCGTCGAAGTCGTGCCGGCATCGCTCGGCGCGCTCGAGCGCGCGGTCGCGCGCTGTGGCTGGGCGTCGGTCGCCGAGCGGCGATGGAGGCTTCACCCCGCCGCGTGCCTGGTCGCGCACGAGCACCCACCGCGCACCTCGGGCTACCGCGACCTCTCGCGCGGCGCCGAGCTGCTGCAGATCGCCAGGGCGCCGGTGCGGGTGGCGTCGCTGATCGACCTCATCCGAATTGCCGAGGGCGATGCTCACTCCTCGCTGCGCCCCTATCTCTCAGCGCTCTGGAGCACGCTGGAGATCGGTCGCCGCCCGGAACGCGAGAACGAGGCAGCAGAGGTGACCGACGCCTGACGTCTGCTGCCTCCTGGCACCGCCCCCCGGGTGGCGTGCGATCACGGCGCGCTTTGGCTGATTTTGCGCGCCACGTCGAGCAGGTCGCTGGCTTCAACGTCTGGAGCGAGCCCCGTGGCGGGGAAGCTCCCCTCGTTACGAGCGATCCATGCCGTGCGCAGGCCGGCATGCTTGGCGCCGGTGACATCCCACGCGTGCGCCGCGACCATGGTCACCTGACCGGGCTCGGCGTCCAGCTCGGCGAGCGCATGTGCGTAGGTGCGCGGGTGGGGCTTGAAGCTCTTCACGGCGTCCACGCCGAGGATGTGGGCGAAGCGGTCGACCAGCCCCGCGGCCTCGAGCGTCTTCCGTCCGCTGTCGGCGCCGGAGTTCGTCAGCACAGCGAGCTGGTACCCCGCGGCCTTGAGCCGGTCGAGGGCTTCGGCGGCGTCAGGAAAGGGGTCGAGCGCCGCAGCGCGCTCCAGCGCTCGCTCGATGCCTGATGGCTCCAGGCCCCTCCGCGCGACGATGAGCTCGAGCGCAGACCGGATGTGCTCGGAGAACGGGCGGTACTCGCCGGTCAGGGCGTCGACCATGGCTGTCTCAACGGCGCCCCGGAGAGCCTTCGATCCCAGCTCCGGCGCGCCCCATGGCTCGCCGATGCCGGCCGGATCCGTCAGCGTCCCGTTGAGGTCGAACAGCGTGATCATCGCCAGTGAAGATTAGGTGCGCGGTGCCCCCGGCCATCGGAGGTACCCCGGACAGCACCGAAGCCTACGACTGCGAATTCGGCTTTAGCCAGCGACTCTAGCCGCCCTTCGAATCCCCGTGGCGGTACTTCCAAGGCCCGCTCCAGGAGCGGGCTATCCGCGTCTAGAGGCCGTGGGACAGCCGCGGCTCCCCACTACGGCCGAAGCGCCGGGGGCAACCGGCCACGGAGCCTAGAGCCAGCCGCGCGGTCCTATCGGGTTGGCCCGTTGTCGACGGGGTACTAGCCCAGCGTGAATTCCGCGCGTTCCTCCTTCGCCAGCCGTGGTCTCGCTCGACCCGCCAGCGGGAAAGTCCTCGCCGGCGTGTGCGCCGGCCTTGCGCGGCGCTTCGGGATCTCGACAGTCCTGGTGCGCGTCGCGTTCGTCGTTTCCGTAGTGCTTCCCGGTCCTCAGATCCTCGTGTACCTGGGGCTTTGGGTGCTGATGCCCTCGGACGCGGATTGAGCTAGGGAGCGGCCTCCACCGGCACCTCCGGCACGGTCTCGACCGGCGCCTGCTGGGCCTCGGTCGGGGCGGGCGCGGGCTCGGGCGCCGACTCCGCGGGAGCCGCTTCGGCCGGGGCCGGGGCCGCTTGCTCCACGGGAGCCGCCTCGACCGGTGCCGGCGCAGCTTCCTCCACGGGAGCTGGGGCGGGCTCGACCGGCTCGGGCACTGGCCCTGCCGCGACCGGCTCCACAGGAGCGGCCTCGACGGGCGCGGGCTCGGCGGCCACGGGCTCCGCCACAGGAGCCGGCGCGGGCTCCGCGGGGGCCACGGGAGCCGGGGCCGGCTGGGGCGCCGGAGCCGGAGCCGGAGCGACCGCCGGCTGCGGCGCCGCCACGCTCGCCTGCTCCTCGCCCTGCCACTCGCCGCCGCCGGTGGCCGTTGTGGCCACCTGGCTGCGCTCGATCGTCGTGCCGGTGACCGGCTGACGGATCGCGGCCGCACTGCGGGTCTTGGCCGGACCGGTAGTGACCGCGGCCGCGGAAGTCCGCTGAGCCACGGACGCTCCCGGCACCGACTGGCCCCGCAGGTACGGCTTCGGATCCCTCGCCGCACCGTTCACGCGCGTCTCGAAGTGCAGGTGCGGGCCGGTGCAGCTGCCGGTGCAGCCCACGCGGCCGATCACCTGGCCGGTCCTCACCGACTGGCCGCTGCTCACGTTGAACGCGGACAGGTGCGCGTAGCACGTGGAGAACGAGCTCGAGTGGGTGATGCAGACGATGTTGCCGTAGCCGCTCTGCTGGCCACGTACGGTCACGGTCCCGCAGGCGGCCGCCCGGACGGCCGTTCCGGTGGGCGCCGCGAGATCCACGCCGTCGTGGTTGCGCCCGCCACGCGGGCCGTACGGCGAGGTCTGGACTCCGTTGACCGGAGACGAGATCCGGCCCGACCCGCAGTCGCCGGTGGTGTCACCCACCGGGAGGGAGCGGATGGTCGGAGGCGGCGAGGTCTCGACGGCCGGCTCGGTGGCGCCGTCGTCGTTGCTCACCGGGATCGTCTCGGTAGCCGGCGCCGACGCCGCGTCGTCCCCTGCCTTGCGCAGCTCACGGGAGATCTCCCGCTTTGTGGCCGCGGGCACCACGTCGGGCACTACCCCGGAACCCGAGGCCTGGGCGGCAGACGCCGGCCCGGCCGAACGCGCGGCGAACAGCGCGCCCCACGTCGCAGGACCCACCACGCCGTCCGCGAGCAGGCCACGAGCGGTCTGGAACCGCTGCACGGCCGCCTCGGTCTGCGGGCCGTAGATGCCGTCGGCGGGAAGTTGCAACGCACGCTGGACGGCGGACACGAGCTCACCCTCGCTGCCGAGCTTGAGCGGAAGGCCGCCCTCCTTGATCTCGATGGCGCGGGCGGACTGGGCCGCCACCCCGTCGCCCGAGTTGGAGCCCGCGGCCGCCAGCGCCGTCGGCGCCGCCTGTCCACCGAGCATGGCCGTGGCCATTGCGATCGCCGCATGCTTTCGCAGCGCTATCTGCTTGCGTGCCTCCGCTACGAGCGCGCGTCGCCGTTGCGAGCGCTCGAGCGAGCGCTGCCACAGCTCCGAGGAGGCCAGATCCCGACGAGCGATGTCCATAGTCGTTCCCTTCCTGTAGGGCCTACGGGGTTAGCTGACGGGCTCGCGCTTGGAAGTCGCGCTACGCCGTGATCTCACGGCGATTCGCCCCACTTACTCGGGTCCCCCGATCCCCGTGGCATGACCACGGGAACTCGGCACTTTGACTGTGGTGCAGAACGCACTGTTGCAGGAAAAGTTGCGCTTTGCCAAGAACTTTCGTCGCGAGCACGCAAGTCCCTACCGCGGATCCAGCCTAATCTCGGCTGCCGTGAAGCTCGCCACCTGGAACGTGAACTCGCTGAAGGTGCGCATGCCGCGCGTGCTGGAGTTCCTGGAGAAGCACCGCCCCGCGCTGCTGTGCCTACAGGAGACCAAGACCGAGGTCGCCGATTTCCCCCACCTCGAGCTGCAGGCCGCCGGCTATCAGGGCATCGAGCACTCCGCGGGGCGCTGGGCCGGGGTGGCGATCCTCGCTCCCACCGTCAGCGAGATAGAGGAGGTGCGGGGCGGCCTCCCGGGCGAGCCCGACGCCGACGAGGCGCGCTACCTGGAGGCGACCGTCGACGGCATGAGGGTTGCGAGCGTGTATGTGCCCAACGGCCGCGAGGTGGACTCACCGTTCTTCGAGGGCAAGCTCGCCTTCCTCGACGCGCTGGCCGAGCGGGCGCCTCAGCTGGACCTGCTCGCGGGCGACCTCAACGTGACGCGAGCGGACATCGACGTGTACGACCCCGCCGCGTTCGCGGGCGCCACCCACGTGACGCCCGAGGAGCGCGACCGCCTCGAGCGGATCGTGGCCGCGGGCCTGCGCGACGCCTATCGCGAGCTGCACCCCGATGACGTGGGCTTCACCTGGTGGGACTACCGCCAGGGGCACTTCCACCGCAAGATGGGCCTCCGGATCGACTACGCGCTGCTCAGCCCGCGGCTGGCCGACCGGCTGACCGCCTGCGGCATCGACCGCGACTTCCGCAAAGGTCCCAAGCCCTCCGACCACGCACCGCTGCTGGTGGAGCTGGACTGACTCAGCCCGTCTGGGTGTGCTCGGTCCAGCGCATGCCGTCCCACCAGCGCAGCCCCGACTGCGCCTGCGGGTCGGGGTACCACCCCGCGGCGGGACCCGCCTGGGCTTGCGGGTGCGCCGCGCCCGCGGGATCCACCGGCAGGCCCACCTCCTCCCGCCGGACCACATAGGTGTCGGCCGCCATGTCGGCCACGCGGCGGCGGTCGGAACGGGCCAGCACCAGCACGAAGCCCACGAGGCCTGGAAGGAAGTAGGGGAAGCCGTCGACCACCCACAGCAGCGGGCGCAGCACGTTGCGGCCGAGTCCGGCGCGGCGGCCGTCGGGCCGCACCGTGCGCACGCCGGTGATCAGCTTGCCCGGGGTCCAGGAGCTCAGGCCCGGAAGCAGCCCGAAGTAGGCCACCCCGACCACCAGGCACAGCAGGTAGTAACGCACCGCGTCGCCGCCCTCGACGAGCCAGGTGGTGTCGCCGACGGTGATGTGGGCGTTGGACCCCGACAGCAGCCCGGCCTCGACCTGGTCGGCGAGCGCGAAGAACACCGCCAGCGACAGCACCGAGTACACGAGGAGGTCGATGAGGGCCGCGCCGATACGGCGGCCGGTGGCACTCGCGGGTACGGCAACCGCTCCCGGCATGGGGCGCGACTCTACCGGCCCGGCGACGCGAGCAACCCGCTTTGCAGGGCCTTTCTGCAATTTCGTTCACGTCCCTTTCACAGAAGGGACACGCGCCGGTCACAGCGCCGCGGGCCGCTGAGCCGACCATGGCGGTACATGAACGAGAAGACCATCCGAATCACAAGGCGGTACGCGGAACTGGCATTCGTGGGCTTGGCCACGGCCTTCCTGCTGGCGTTCGTGTTCAGCCAGGCGGCGCGCGGTCCTGCCGGCCTCCCGGGCGTCGTGGTCTACGGCTTCGCTGCGGGCTTCGGGCTGGAGTACGTGAGCTCGGTCTGGACGGGGCGCGCGGCGCGCCGCCAGCTTTCCCGCCAGCTTTCCCGCTGAGCGCGCCCCGGCGTTTTGTACATTTCAGTCATGGAGATGCGCCGGAGCGAGACCCTGCTGGCCTCTCCGCGTATGTTCGACTCGGATCTGCTGGACCGTCTCTCGCGCGTGCACCACAGCGTCCCGCCGCTGATCTTCGGGCCGGCGATCGCCGTCCTGTTCGCCCTGGGCCAGGAGAACACCCCGGTACTCCCCGCGGTGGCGTGGCTCGCCGGCGGCTTTGCCTTCTGGACGCTGTTCGAGTACTGGATGCACCGGGTGGTGTTTCACCTCGAGCCCGAGAAGGGCATCGGAGCCAGGCTGCACTGGATCATCCACGGCGTGCACCACGACCACCCGAACGATCCGATGCGGCTGGTCATGCCGCCGTCGGTAAGCGTGCCGCTCTCGGCCGCGCTCGTGGGCGTGTTCTGGCTCGTGCTCGGTGCGCCCGGCGCCTACCTGTTCGGCGCCGGCTTCCTCGCGGGCTACCTGGTCTATGACATGACCCACTACCACCTGCACCACCGCATGCCGCGCACGCGGGTGGGCCGCCTGCTGTATGAGCTGCACATGCGCCACCACTTCCAGGACGACACGCGCGGCTTCGGCGTGAGCGCCCCGTGGTGGGACTACGTGTTCGGCACCTCGCCGCGCCGCCGCCCGTCCGGCTGAGCCAAACGGCTACGCGCCACGTCCACGCCGCGCACCCACTTCTAAAGCCGCAAACTCGGGATGCCGAAATTGAGATCGCACCCGTGCTCCGCCACCGGCAGCGGCAAGGTGAGCTGGAACATCAGCTATCCGCCGCGAGACAGAGGATCGTCGCCCTTGAAAGGGACATCGAGCTGCGCACGGTTCGCGAGACGCTCACCGGCCTGCTCACGCTGTCGGCGTTCGAGTGGCGCCTCGATGAGGAGGTAGAGCGCTCGCGCCGCCACGGGCGCGCGCTGACCCTCGCCGTGCTCGACGTCGACGGGTTCCGCACCATCTGCGCCCGCCACGGGCGGGGCATTGCCGACGACGTGCTCAAGACGATGAGCAGCGTGCTCAGGGGTGCGATGCGCTCAACCGACGTCGCGGCCCGGGCGAGCGCCGGCGAGTTCCTCGTGATGCTGCCCGAGACTTCCGGCGCCGACAGCCGAGTTGGCTTCGAGCGGATCCTGCTCAAGCTGGAGGAGACCTCGGCCGGCCCGGTGGAGAGCGTGTCGGTTTCGGTAGGGCTGGCGGGCTACCGCCACGGGATGAGCTCGGAGGAGCTGACCGCCGCGGCCGGCGCCGCGCTGGACCGCGCCCGCGCACTCGGCGGCTCCCGCATCGAGCTGCACGAGCCCGAGACCGGCGTGCCCGAGCCCGAGCCCCAGCGCGACGCGATCACCGCCCTGGCCATGGCGCTGCTGGAGCGCGACCGCTACACGGGCGAGCACTCGGATGCCGTCGTGCAGCTGGCCGCCTCGGTGTGCGGCCAGCTCGGTCTCGGCCCGGAGGAGATCGAGGCGGTGCGTACGGCGGCGCTTCTCCACGACATCGGAAAGGTGGCGATCCCCGACCAGATCCTGCACAAGCCGGGCAAGCTCGACGCCGAGGAGTGGACGACGATGCGCGAGCACCCGGTGATCGGCGAGCGCATCCTGCGCACCATCCCGGGCCTTGGCGGCGTGGCCCGCATCGTGCGCCACGAGCACGAGCGCTGGGACGGCCGCGGCTATCCCGACGGCATCGCCGGCACCGACATTCCCATCGGCTCGCGCGTGATCCTGGCCTGCGACGCCTACCAAGCCATGACCTCGGACCGCCCTTACCGCCCAGCGATGGGCCACGCCGAGGCGGTCTCGGAGCTGGTGCGCAACGGTGGCAGCCAGTTCGACCCGGACGTGACCGAGCAGCTGATCGGCTGCCTGTACGGCCAGCTGCAGCTCGTGGGCGGCGGGTAGGCTCGCCGCCGCGTGTCGGAGCCCCTCTCTCCCGCGGACCTGTCGGCCGTGCAGGCCGAGCGCGGCCCGGTGCACATGCACGTGGGCGGCATCTGCGTCTTCGAAGGGCAGGTCTCGCGCGAGGCCGTGGTGCGCCGGCTGCGCGAGCGGCTGCACCTGCTTCCCCGCTACACGATGCGCCTCGAGGGAGCGCCCCTGGGCCTGGCCAACCCCGTCTGGGTGAAGGACGAGTCATTCGACGCCGAGCGGCACGTGCGCCGGGTGGCGCTGCCCGCCCCCGGCGGCGACGCCGAGCTGTGCGAGCTGGCGGGCCAGGTCCTGTCCGAGCGCCTGGATCGCGACCGCCCGCTGTGGCAGCTCACCGTGGTCGAGGGGCTGGCGGGCGGGGGCTCGGCGATCGTGGCCAAGATGCACCACGCGCTGGTCGACGGCCTGGCCGCGGTGGATGTGAGCACCGTGATCCTCGACCCCACCCCCGAGGGCCTGGACATCCCGCCGCCCGAGCCCCGCGAGCCGTCCGAGCGCCGCAGCGCCTTGCGGCTCGACGGCTTGGCCCGCATCGCGGCCGCACAGCTCGACCTGCCGCGCAAGCTGGCCCGCGAGGCCGCGGGCCGGACCGTGGATCCGCGGACCTACGCCCGCCAGGCGCGCAGCGCGGCGGGCGTGGTGGGCGAGCTGGCGCGCGTGCGCCCGCAGGCGCCCGACACGAGGCTGAATGCCGAGATCGGACGCGAGCGGCGGCTGGCGCTGGCGCGCTGCACGCTGGAGGATGTGAAGGCCGTGCGCCACGCCGCCGGCGCCACGGTGAACGACGTGCTGCTGGCGGCCGTCTCGCTGATGCTGTCGGAGTTCCTCGGGCCCGGCGCGCCTGACCGCGCGGTCGCGCTGGTGCCCGTATCGGTGCGCACCGACGAGGACCGCAGCGAGCTGGGCAACCGCATCTCCACCGTGTTCGTGGACCTGCCCCTGACAGGCGAGCCGCTCGACCGCGTCCGGGCGATCAACGAGGTGACCACCGCCGCCAAGGGCTCGGCGCAGGTGCGCGCGGGCGCGCTGATCGTGGGCGCCACCGGCCTGGCGCCGCCGATCGTCTCCTCGCTGGCGGTGCGCGCGATGAGCGGTCCGCGCCTGTTCAACCTCGTGGTGTCGAACGTGCCGGGCCCCCAGCAGACCTTCTACCTCGACGGGGTGCCGCTGCGCGAGGTGTTCCCCGCCGTGCCGCTGAACCCGCGCAACCAGGCGCTGTCGATCGGCATCGTGAGCTACGACGGCACCGTGGGCTTCGGTCTGCTGGCCGACCGCGACGCGGTGCCTGATGTGGCCGAGGCGGCGGCGGGGTTGGAGCGAGCCGTGGCCGCGTTGGTGGCCGCGATCAGCACCCTGAACTGAATTCTGTCCGCCCCAACTGCGAACATGCGTTCGTATGAGGGGAGCCCTAAGCGCAGGCTGGCTTGCGGCTAATATCTCGCTTCAAGCGGGCGTGCTGAAACTGGTATACAGGCACGGCTCAGAACCGTGTGCTCGAAAGAGCGTGGAGGTTCGACTCCTCTCGCCCGCACTGTTGCTCCGGAGTTCCAGTGCGTTCTGCCGATGAGGTCGCAGCCGTACTCAAGCTGCGCGACGCAGGCCATTCTGCGCTGCGGATCTCACGGCTGACCGGGCTGCCGCGTTCCACGGTTCGCGGCTGGGTTGACGGGCTTTCGCCTACGGCGCTCAGACGGGCAGCTGGATCCTGCCCTAGGTGCAACCAGGGCGTCCACCGGTACACCGAGCTGCCTGAGGCCTATGTGTACCTGCTCGGGCTCTACCTCGGTGATGGCTGCCTGTCCGAGCATCGGCGGAAGGTGTGGAGACTGCGAATCGTCCTCGACCTTCGTTACCCAGGGATCGTCGACGAGTGCGAAGCCGCCATGGAGGCCGTCGTGCCGCGAAACCGAGTCGGTCGTACCTTGAAATCGGGGGGCTACGCGAAGCCGCAGGATGATCCTTCGAGTGTGGAAGTCTCGGCCTACAGCCGGTCTTGGCCGTGCCTCTTTCCCCAGCACGGCCCCGGGCGGAAGCACGAGCGTCCGATAGTTCTGGCGGAGTGGCAGCGCGACTTGGTAACAAAGGCGCCTGAACCTCTGCTCCGAGGCTTGATCCACTCGGATGGCTGTCGGTTCATCAACACCGGCACCAACTGGCGATGCGCCCGCTACTCGTTCAGCAACCGATCCGAGGACATCCTGGGGATCTTCCAAGCCGCCTGCGCACTCGTCGGGGTGCGCTGCACGCGGGCGCCGCACACGATCTACGTGTCACGCAAGGCAGATGTCGCCCGCCTGGACGAATTCATCGGACCGAAGCGCTGAGGGCCGCGCCTCACCGGTTGTAGATCGCGCACATCCAGATGCGCGTCAGCTCGTCGGTCACCCGACGCCTGTCCTCGGGCGTGTCGGGCACCGGGTTCTGGAGCAGGTAGCGCTCGTTCATCCACACCAGTGCGGCGGCCAGCATTTCCGGGTCGTCCGGCCCGGCGCGACCCGCCCTCACGTCGCGCTCGATTCGCGCGGCGGTGGCGTCGATGAAGCCGTCGACCATGCTGCGGTAGGCACGCTCCACCTCGGCGTCCTCGGTGGCGGCGTCGGAGATCGCGCGCAGCATGCCCCCGTGCTGAGCCAGCAACGCCACGGTCCCCTCGATCGCCGCCCGCATGTCGTCGGGCGGCTCACCCGATCCCTGCAGCCACGGGTTGCTCTCCTCGTAGACCTGCTTCGCAAGGTCGTCCAGCAGTCGCAGCGCCAGGTGGTGACGGTCGCGGAAGTAGACGTAGAAGGACGGGCGCGAGAGACCTGTGCGGTCCATCACCTCGTCGATGGTCAGGTCGCGGAAGGGACGATCGCGGAGGAACTCCTCCGTGGATCTCCCGCTCCGCCTGCTCTGGAGTGCGCCGGCGGCGGCGCTCTCTGTCAAGGCCGGTTGAAAACTGGGCCACTTCTGCCGGTTGAAAAGTGGTCCACCCCAGATTGGGTTGCCCGCCCGCGCAGTGAGCCGTAGGCGAACGGAGCGGGCGGGGTGCGAAGCGCTGAGAGCCCGCCTGCGGCCCCGGACGGCTCTGCAGAACCGGCGGCCCCCAGCCCGATCGGCTGCCGGCGGGCCCGATTTCGGTCGACCAGCTCGAGAACGAGCCCCTGAGAGCCCGCCTGCGGCGCTCGGCAGAGGCGCCGCCGGTGATCGCTCAGGCGATCTCGGCGGCCGGGGGCGCTCCGAGGTCCTTGTCTTTGAGCCGGAAGCTGTCGCCCTTGAGCGCGAGGATCTCGGCGTGGTGAACCAGCCGGTCGATCATCGCCGCGGCGGTGACGTCGTCGCCGAAGATCTCACCCCAGGCCGAGAAGGGCTTGTTCGAGGTGACGATCATCGAGGCGCGCTCGTAGCGGGCGGAGACGAGGCTGAACATCAGGTTGGCGGCCTCGGGGTCGAAGGGGATGTAGCCGACCTCGTCGACGATCAGCAGGGGGATGCGCCCGAGGCGGGTGAGCTCGGACTCGAGGTTGCCGGCGCGCTTGCTCTCACCGAGCTTTGCGACCCACTCGGTCGCGGTGGCGAAGGCGACTCGCTGGCCCGCGAGGCAGGCGCGGATCCCGAGCGCGATCGCCAGATGGGTCTTGCCGGTCCCCGGCGGGCCGAGCATGACCACGTTCTCGCGTCCGTGCAGGAAGTCGAGCTGGCCAAGGTGGGCGACGATCTGGCGCCCCACCGAGCGCTGGAAGGTGAAGTCGAACTCCTCGAGCGTCTTCCGAGCCGGAAGGCGGGCGGCCTTGATCCGGCTCTCGCCGCCATGGGACTCGCGCGAGGCGACCTCGCTTGAGAGCACCGCCTCCAAGAAGCGCTCGTGCGACCAGCTCTCCTCGCGGGCTCGCTCGGCGAGGGCGGGAACCGCCCTTGCCGCAGCCGGTGACTTCAAGGCCCGGAAGAGGTGAGCCAGCTCCGCCGTCTTGCTCATGCCGGGATCAGGGCGTCGTAGCGGGCCAGCGGGCGGATCTCGACCTCGGGCTCTCGCCGGCGGCCCTTGCGCTCGCCGCGCATCTGATCGAGCGCGGCCTGGTGCGCGGGGTCGGTGAAGGTGAGGCCGCCGGCGAAGACGCGGCGGTGGGTGCCGGCAAGGTCGCCGGTGTCGAGGGCGAGGGCGCTGATCTCGTGCTGGCTGGCCCGGACCTCGACCCGGCGCCCGACCAGGCGCGGGTCGAGCGAGTAGTCGTTTCGGTCGAAGCGCAGGTAGGGCTGGGGCGGGACCCGCGTCACCCAGCGGCGATCCGCTTCGGGCAGCTCGGCGGGCAGTTCACGCATCCGCTCGCGCTCAGAGGTGAGGCGCTCGCAGACCACCGCGCGGGTGGTGCGGTGGGTGCGGCGGTTGATCTTGTCGCTCCATTGATCGAGCTGGGCCTGGAAGTCGAGTGGATTGGCGAAGCGCCGGCCGGCCTCGAAGTTGCCGTGAACGAAACGGTGGGTCCGCTCGAGTGCTCCCTTCGCCTGGCAGTCGCCGGGATCGAGGATCGCCCAGCCGGCCGGTAGCTGGCCGCAGTAGGCGGCGAAGCCCTCGCTGGGTTGGCCGCCGCCGCGGTGGATCGCGCCCTCGCGGTCCCAGACCACCTTCTTCGGCAGCGCGCCGAGCCTCAGCAGGCAGCGGTTCATGCCCCAGGCGATGTCTGCGAACTCCTTGGAGAAGATCAGCGCCGCGGCGAAGGCTCGCGAGTAGGGCAGCTCAGCGGTGAGCATCCATCCCCGCCTGCTCTGCCCCCAGCCGACCGGGATCTCGCCCTTCGGCTCGCAGAGGTCGAACTGGCACAGCTCGCCGGGGCGGTAGACGGTTCGCTGGAAGCTGCGCGGCGGTGGCAGGTAGCGCGGCCGGATCTCGCGCAGGTGCTCGTCGAGGATCGTCTTCGAGCCTGAGTAGCCGAGCCCCTCGATCTCCTCGCGGATCCGCACTCCCGAGAGCGTCGGATCATCGTCGAGAAGCCGCTCGATCTCGGCGCGATAGGGGTCGAGCTTGGAGCTCCGCGGCGACCTCGGGCCGTAGGCCGGTGGCTTCGGCGAGGCCAGGGCCCGGCGGATCGTGTCGCGGTGGATCCCGCTGCGGCGGTGGATCTCGCGCTGCGAGAGCCCCTCGACGTGCTTCATCCGCCTGATCTCCGCCCACTGCTCCACGCTCAGCAACTGCCTTCCTCCGGTCTCGATCGATTGATCAAGCCAGGATCACGGGCCCGGTCGGAGGGCTCCAGCCGCTGCGCGGGGGTGGCCCAATTTTAGACCGGCGCAGGTGGACCAGTATTCAGGCGGCGCCTACA
>DASROS010000102.1:0-4185 GCA_035646775.1 Thermoleophilaceae bacterium
GCCGCCAAGGCGGGGGCGGTGCTGGGCCCTTTGCGCGAGCGTCTCGCGGAGGAGCCGATCCTCGTGGTGCCGGCCTTCGAGGAGGTCGAGCACAGCCAGCGCGAGCTGGCCGAGCGGGGCGCGATCTTCGGCGCGCGAGTGGTGCGCTTCAGCGCCCTGTTCCGCGAGATCGCCGGCCGCGCCGGGCTGGTCGCCCGCCGGGCGTCGGACCTCCAGCGCCATCTCGTTATGGAGGACGCCGTGCGCCGCTCGCGGCTCGACGTGCTGCATCGGTCGGCCCAGCAGGCGGGCTTCGCGCGCGCGGCAGTGCGCTTCGCGGCCGAGCTGGAGCGCTCGATGGTGGAGCCCGCGCGGCTCACCACGGCGCTGCGCGACTGGGCGGGCGACGGCCCGCGGCGCGGCTACGCGGAGGAGGTGGCGGAGGTCTACCGCCGCTACCGCGGAGGTCTGGAGGCCGCCGGATTGGTGGACTCGGACCTGTTCGCCTGGCAAGCGCTCGAGGCCCTGCGGGCGGACCCGGCCGGCTGGGGCGACACGCCCGTGTTCGCCTACGGCTTCGATGACTTCGATCCCCTCGAGCTGCGCACGCTGGAGGAGCTGGCCGACCACGTGGGGGTGGACGTCACGGTGTCGCTTCCCTTCGAGGCGGGCAAGCAGGCGTTCCGCGCCACGGCCGCCACGCGTGAGCACCTGGCGGAGCGGGCCGCGTCCACCGTGATCCTGGAACCCACGTCCGAGCACTACGCCGAGGCCTCCCGTGAGGCGCTGCACTCGCTCGAGCGGCGCCTATACGAGCCCGGCCAGCCGGTGGTGCGCTCGGGCGGCGCGGTTCGGCTGCACGTGGCCGGGGGGGAGCGCGCCGAGCTGGAGCTGTGCGGCGCCGAGGTGCTCAAGCTGCTCCAGGACGGCACACCGCCGGGCGAGGTGGCCGTGGTGCTGCGCGACCCCGAGCGCTACGCATCGCTGGTGGAGCAGGTGTTCGAGGCCTACGGCATCCCGTTCTCGATCAATCGCTCCGTGCCGCTGGCGCACACCGGCGTGGGCCGAAGCCTGCTGGCGCTGCTGCGCTGCGCCCGCCTGGACGGCAGCGCGGACGACCTGCTCACCTATCTGCGCAGCCCGGGACTGCTGCGCGAGCCGGCACTTGCCGACCGCCTGGAGGCCGACGTGCGGGTGGCGGGCGCGCGCACGGCCGTCGAGGCGCGCGCGGTGTGGGAGGAGCGGCGGTGGCCACTCACCGAGATCGACCGCCTGGGGCGGGCGCGCGACACGGGCGCCCTGATCGCCGAGCTGAGCCGCTTCCTGGACCACCTCTTCACCGCACCCTACCGCCGCCGCGCAGCGGTGCTCTCGGGCGCCGAGCTGGACGACCCGCGCGCGTTCAAGGCCGCGCACGACGCCCTCACCGAGTTGCAGGCCGTGGTGGGGGCCGGCACGGGCGTGCGGCTCGACGACCGCGCGCTGCACCAGACCCTGGAGCGCCTGCCAGTGAAGGTCGGCGAGAACCCCCAGCCCGATCGCGTGCAGGTGGCCTCGCCGCTGCAGATCCGCGCCCGCCGGTTCGCGGCCGTGTTCGTTTGCGGACTGGTGGAGGGCGAGTTTCCCGCCCGCGCCGCGCCCGAGGCCTTCCTGCCCGACGCCGACCGGCGCGAGCTGGCGCGCGCGAGCGGACTGCCTCTGCCGCTGCGCGAGGATCAGCTGGAGCGCGAGCGGTACCTGTTCTACGTGTGCGCCTCGCGGGCCGAGCGCCTGCTGGTGCTCAGCACGAGGGTGTGCGACGAGGAGGGCAACCCGGTGGCGCCCTCGTTCCTGCTCTCCGACGTGGAGGCGGTGCTGGCAGACCTGTCGGAGCACCGCCGCGCGCGCACGCTGGCCGAGGTCACCTGGAGCCTGGATGAGGCACCCACGGAGGCCGAGTGGGAGCGGGCGGTGGCGCGCACGGGCCCCCGGCGGGTGGAGGGGGGGGCCAAGCCGCTCTCGGAGCCGCCCGCCCTGGAGGAGCTGCGCGCCAAGGAGGCGCTGTCGGCGGGCGCGCTCGAGCGCTTCGCCGGCTGCCCGGTGAAGTGGCTTGTGGAGGACGTGCTCGACCCGATCAAGCTCGAGCCCGACCCGGAGCAGATGGTGCGCGGCTCCTACGCGCACCGGGTGCTCGAGGTCACCTTCCGCCGCCTGCGCGAGGAGACGGGCTCACGGAGGGTCACGCAGGAGAACCTCCCGGGGGCCGAGCGGATACTGGTGGCGGCGCTGGAGTCCGAGAGCGGCGAGTTTCGCCTCTCGCCCGACCAGACGCGCGTGCGAGCGGCGGTACGGCGGCTGGAGTTCGATCTCCTGCGCTACATCGCCCACGAGGCCGAGCGCGACGGGCTGTTCGAGCCAGAGCACCTGGAGCTGCGGTTCGGCTTCCCGGACTCCGATCACCCGGCCGTGGAGCTGGACGACGGCACGCGGGTGCGGGGGATGATCGACCGGGTGGACACCTGGAACGGCTGGGCGCTCGTGCGCGACTACAAGAGCGGCAAGACCGACAAGTTCAAGGGCAGCGACTGGGAGCGCGAGCGGCGCTTCCAGGCGGCGCTGTACATGCTCGCGGTGGAGCGTGCCCTGGGGCTGAAGGCGGCCGGCGGTGTGTACGTGCCGCTCAGCGGCAAGGACCGGCGGCCGCGAGGCCTCGTGCGGAACGACCTCGTGGACGAGATGGGCAGCGATTTCGTGGACAACGACCGCGTCGACCCGGAGCTCTTCGGCGAGCGGATCGCCTGGGCTCGTGCGGCGATCCACGACACCGCCGAGAGCATGCGCGCGGGGAAGATCTGCTCGCTGCCCGACAGCTGCGCGTGGCGCGGCGGCTGCTCCTACCCCTCGATCTGCAGGACGGAGGACTGATGCCAGGGGAGCGGCGGTTCACCGACGAGCAGCTGCGGGCGATTGAGCGCCGCGACGGCTCGCTGCTGCTCAGCGCGGGCGCGGGCACGGGCAAGACGTCGGTGCTGGTGGAGCGCTTCGTGCGCGCGGTGGTGGAGGACGGGGTGGAGGTGGACTCGATCCTCGCGATCACCTTCACCGAGAAGGCCGCCGCGGAGCTCCGCACTCGCGTGCACCGGCGCTTCATCGACTACGGGATGCCTGAGCGCGCCCGCGACGCCGAGGCCGCATGGATCTCGACGATCCACGGCTTCTGCGCGCGCGTGCTGCGCACGCACTCACTGCCCGCCGGGCTGGACCCGGAGCTGCGCGTGCTGGATGGGCTGGAGGCCGAGCGCGTGGCGATCGACTCCTTCGACCGTGCTCTTGGGGACTTCCTGGGCGCGGGCGAGGATCCCGAGCGCCTGCGGCTGATCGCCGCGTACACCCCCGACCGGCTGGCCGACATGGTGCGGACCGCCTACTCGCACCTGCGCAGCCGCGGGGCCTCAGACCCCGACCTGCCCGAGATCGACCCGCCTCGCGAGGCGGGCGAGCGGGCCGCGCTGCTGGCTGCGGCGCGCGCCGCGCTGATCGAGATCGGCGGCGACGAGGCCACGCGCGCGAGCGAGGCACGCGCCAAGCTGGAGCGCTGCGCCGTGCTCCTGGAGCGCCTGGCCGAGGGAGAGGTGCTCGACTCGAGCGAGGTGGGCGCACTTTCCTACGGACCGAACGCCAAGGTGCTCAAGGGGGCTGCCAGCGAGGCCTACCGCGAGGCCCATACCGCCTACGAGCTGCTCTGCACCGCCCACCGCGAGTACCACGACCACGTGCTGCTGCGCGAGCTGCTCGGGCTCTTCCATGCCCGCTACTCCACCGCCAAGCGGGAACGCTCGGTGGTCGACTTCGCCGACCTCGAGCTGATGGCGCACCACCTGCTGAAGGCAGACGTGGGCCTGCGCGAGCACTACGCGAACCGCTTCGAGCACGTGATGGTGGACGAGATGCAGGACACCAACCCGCTGCAGAATCAGATCCTGGAGCTGCTCGAGCGGGACAACCTGTTTCGGGTGGGGGACGAGCGCCAGTCGATCTACCGCTTCCGCCACGCCGACCTGGAGCTGTTCCGCACCCATCGCGCCGAGGCGCAGGCCGCCGGCCGCGCCGAGCACATCGGGGTGAACTTCCGCAGCCGCGGCGAGATCCTCGATGCGATCGATCTCACGTTCGGCGGGCTGTGGGGTGAGGACTTCGACCCCCTCCGGGAGCCGGACGGCGCCCGCG
>DASROS010000103.1:0-8418 GCA_035646775.1 Thermoleophilaceae bacterium
CAGCGCCCCGGCACCGCCGTGGCGATCCCCGGCTCCATGTCCAGCCGCCCCGCGGTGCATACCCCGCCGTGGCGCTCCGCGATCTCCGGCAGCCCCAAGATCACGCGCGCGGCCGCAACGCCGGCATCGGCGCGGCGGTCCATCGGCGTGGTGCCCGCGTGCGCGGCGCGCCCGCTGAACGTGACCCGGTGGCGCTCGACCCCCACGCACCCGGCCACCGCCGCGCACGGCTGCCCCTCCTCCTCCAGCACCGGCCCCTGCTCGATGTGCAGCTCCAGGTAGGCGCACAGCGACTCGAGCCGCCGGTCCCCGGCGGAAGGCATCTGCTCCAGCTCCACGCCGTGCTCGCGCAGCGCATCGTCCAGAGCCACGCCGTCCGCATCCCGCAGCCCGCGCACCGCCTCCACGTCGAGCGACCCGGCGAACGCCGAGCTGCCGAGCAGGCTGCGCCCGAAGCGCGCGCCCTCCTCGTCCACCCAGTCCACGAGCGCGACCGTCCGCGGCGGCGGCGACCCGGCAGCGGCCACTCCGCGCAGCACCTCGAGCGCCGCCATCACTCCGAGGGCGCCGTCGAGCCAGCCGCCGGCCGGCACCGAGTCCACGTGCGACCCGAGCACAACGGTGTCCTCCGTCGAGCCCGGCACGACCGCCCACAGGTTCCCGGCCGCGTCCACCGACACCTCGACGGCGCCGCCGAGCGAAGCCAGCCGCTCGCGCAGGAACTCCCGCGCGACCTCCCACTCCGGCGTCCAGCACACCCGCCGCGCCCCGTCCGGCCCACCGGTCCTCGCCGCCAGCTCGCGCAGGTCGGCGATGGCGCGAGCCGGGTCCAGGTCCAAAGGTCAGCCTCCGGCCGCGCGGCGCAGCGGCTGGGCCAGGCAGTGCGGGCCGCCGCCGCCCATCGTGAACGGCCACAGGTCGGGGTCGTACACCTCGAGCCCCTGCGCGCGCAGGCGCTCGTTGAGGCGCGAGGCCTCGGCGGTGGAGATCACGCGGTCGTTGCCCAGCGCCATCACGTTGGCGCCGAGCTGCATGCACTCGCGGTAGCTCACCTCGAGCAGCTCGATGCCCTTGTCGCGCAGCCAGTCGGCCAGCCCGGGCGGCGCCGCCTCCTCGCACAGGGTGGCCAGGCCCGGCGCCACCATGCAGACCAGCACGTCGATGTGCACGAAGTGGGGGTCGAATGGCTGCAGGCGCACCTCCCAGCCCATCGTCTCCAGCCAGCGGGCCACCTGGCGGGCGGCGCGCTGGTGTGTGCGCTCCTCGCAGTGCCCGATCAGCGCGCAGCGGGGCTTGGGGAGCACGAGGTCGCCGCCCTCGAACGAGCCCGCGGTGACCATGTGGACGATCGGGATCGCCTCGCTCTCATAGAAGCGGATCACCGCCGCGTACTCGCCGCGGCGCCACCACTGGTTCATCTGGGTGACGATTGCGCCCGTGGAGCCCCAGATGCTCGAGTCGCGCGAGAACACCTGGTACTTCAGCTCGGGATCGGGCTGGAGCCGGTGTACGCGCACGCCGGCGTCCTCGTAGGCCGAGGACATCTCGCCGTGGGCGGCGAGCACGTCCTCGCGGCGCAGCTCGCGGCCGCTGGCCAGCGCGGCCTTGGAGATCGCGCTCGTGGGCAGCCACTCGAACCGGTCGGGCGGCCCGAGCAGCACGTCCTGCAACGGCGAGGTCTCGTCCTCTATGCCCCAGTCCGCCATCAGCCCTCCACAACCACGCGCACGGTCCGCAGCAGGCGGTCGCTGGCGCCGCGAAGGCTGCCGCCGTGGTCGAGCGCGGTGCGCACGTAGTCGAGCGTCTCGGCGCTGAGCCGCTCACCGGGGAGCACGTTGGGGATGCCGGGCGGGTAGGCGGCCAGCGACTCGGCCGCGATCCGGCCCACGGCGTCGTCGGCGGCCACGACCTCCTGGCGGCCAAGGAAGGCATCGCGGGGCGACATCGCCAGCTCGCCCCACGGCGGCGGGGGCGCGAAGTCCTCGCGCATGCGGTCGCCGCGGTCGCCGAGGGAGTCGATCACCTCGCGCAGCGCGGCCACCAGCCGGCGGCCCTGCTCGGCGGCGGGCTCGGCCATGCCGAACACGCCCACGATCACGTTCTCGCCCGCCAGCTCCAGGCCGATGTCGGCGCGGTCGCGCAGAAGCGCGGCCAGCTCGTAGCCGTCGGTGCCCGTGCCGCGCACGTCGATGGCCAGGCGCAGCGGGTCGTAGGCGTGCACGCCCGCAGCGCCCACGAGCCTCTCGTCGAGCACGTCCAGGCCCTCTATCCCGCGGATCGCCTCCCGGATCGCGGCGAGCGCGTAGATCGTCTCCTCCAGCAGCTCCCGCCCGCGGGTGGCGGCCAGCCGGCGGGCGGCGTCCAGCGATCCGACGAGCAACGCGCTGGGACTCGTGGACTCCACGAGGGTCACGCAGCGGTCGACCACGTGCTCGTCGATCCGCCCCTCCGCGTCATGGCCGAGGTGCACCATCGCCGACTGCGTGAGGCTGCCCACGATCTTGTGCGTGCTCGACACCACGAGGTCGGCGCCCAGTGACAGCGCGTGCGCAGGCAGGTCGGGGTGGAAGGCCAGGTGCGCACCCCAGGACTCGTCGACCACGAGCGGCACGCCGTGGGCGTGGGCCACCTCGGCCAGGGCGGCGACGTCCGCCACCGCGCCGAAGTAGGTGGGCGAGACGATCGTGGCGCCCACCACCCCGGGCGTCGCGGCGAGCTCGCGCTCCAGGGTCTCCGGCGCGAGGCAGTGCGCGATCCCCAGCTCGGGATCGACCTCGGGCGCCGCGAACACCGGCGAGAGCCCGGCCAGGATGCAGCCGTCGACGGTGCTCGAGTGGGCGTTGCGCTGGGCGATCACTTCCTTGCCGGCGTGTGCCAGCGTGAGCAGCGCCACATGGTTTCCCTGCGACGCGCCGTTGATCAGGAACCACGTGCGCCTGGCCCCCCAGGCCTCCGCGGCGAGGTCCTGCGCGACGTGGAACGGCGTGGGCTCCTCACCGCTGTCGATGCCGTAGGTGAGCGCGGGGATGTCCAGGGCCAGCGCACCCTGCCCGACGGCCTCGAGCAGCTGGGGGTCGGCGCCCGGGCCTCCCTTGTGGCCGGGCACGTGCAGGCGGCCCGGCTCGCGGGCCGCGTAGGCGCTCAGTGCGTCGAGGTAGGGGGCGTGCGACTGGTCCGGCTGCGCCATCGCCGGCGAGTCTACGAAAGGGCCTGGCGCGTCACCGGCCGGCGGGTGCCGGCGGCTCGTCGCCCTCGTGGCGGTCGGGCTCGCCTGCCTGTCCTACCGGAGGTAGGGTCCTACCAGAGGTAGGGTCCTCGTCGCCGGCCGGGGAGGGCGGGTCCATCGCCTGGGTCTCCTGGCCGGCGGTCTCGGGGTCCCGGGCGCCGATCGGGCCGTGGCGCTCGGTGTCGGGATAGAGCTCCTCCTTCACCTCGGTCTCGGCGACCCGCGCCTCCTCGGCCGGCGGCTCGTCGGAGACCGGCGGAGCCACCACAGGCTCGGTCGGGACCGGCGGCTGGGCCGCGACCGGCCGCTCGCGGCGTGTGCTGCGCTCACGCGGGGAGACGTTGACGGCGAAGGAGATCCGGGCGGCGTCGAGCACGGCCCCGGCGGTCATCAGGGACGCGCCGCCCAGGGCGAGCCACTGGCCCGGAAGCGCGTCGTCCCCGACGGCCGCGGGCGGGTGGTTGAATACCTGTGAGAGCACGAGGATCAGGGCGGCGATCGCCACGCCCGGCGCCACCCGGTCCAGCGCGCGGTCGCCTGGGCCGTCGGCCGATCCCCTCAGCACGCGGCCCAGCGCGCCCGCCCCGCCCGCCAGCGCGAGCGACGCGAGCACGATGTCGAGGAACTCGAACACGGTGAAAGCGGTGAAGCCGGCGCCGGGCTGGAGCTCGTACCAGTCCAGGAACAGGCTCACGAGCAGCAGCACCGACCCGGCGAGCACGGCCAGCGGCCCGATCTCGATCCGGCGCGCGTTCATCGGGCCACGAAGTTCACGAGCTTGCCGGGCACGACGATCGACTTCACGATCTCCATGCCGTCGAGCCGTGCCGCGAGGCGCCCGGAGTCGCGGGCCAGCCGCTCCTGCTCGGAGCGCTCCATCCCCGCCGGCGCCTCGAGCCGGTCGATCAGCTTGCCGTTGAGCTGCACGATGAGTTGGAAGGTATCGGCCTCGAGAAGAGCGGGGGCTGCCTTAGGCCACGGCTGCTCCCACACCCGTCCACCGGTGAGCTTCTCGTACACCTCGCTGCCCAGGTGCGGCGCGAACGGGAAGATCAGCGACCCCGCGGTGGCCAGCGCGAAGCGCACGTGCGAGGGATCGGCCGACTCGCGCTCCTTGTAGACCTCGTTCACCAGCTCCATCACCGCCGAGATCGAGGTGTGGGTCGAGATGCGCTCGCCCAGGTCGCGCGTGACCTTGTCGATCGCCCAGTGCGCCTTGCGTACGAGCGGCCCGGCCTCGCCCGCCGGCTCGCCTGTCCTACCGGAGGTAGGGTTCTCGCCCTCGGGGGCGTCCTGGGTGGCGCGCCACAGCCGTGAGAGGAAGCGGTACACGCCCTCCACGCCGTCGTCGGACCAGTCGGCGCCGTCGATCGGGTGGCCGATGAAGAGGATGTAGCAGCGCGCGGTGTCGGCGCCGTAGCGGTCCACGTAGTCGCTCGGGGAGACCGTGTTGCCCTTCGACTTGGACATCTTTGCCCCGTCGCGGGTGACCATCCCCTGGGTGAACAGCCGCGCGAACGGCTCCTGCACGTCGAGCAGGTCCATGTCCGCCAGCGCCTTGACGAAGAAGCGCGCGTACATCAGGTGCAGGATCGCGTGCTCCACCCCGCCGATGTACTGGTCCACCGGCATCCAGTCGCGCAGCACCTCGCGATCCCACGGCGCCTGGTCGTTGCCGGCGTCGCAGTAGCGCAGGAAGTACCAGGACGAGTCGACGAAGGTGTCCATCGTGTCGGTCTCACGGCGGGCCGCGGCGCCGCAGCCCGGGCAGGTGGTGCTCACCCAGTCCTCGGCGGCGGCCAGCGGCGAGCGGCCCTTGGGCGCGTAGTCCTCGATCTCGGGCAGCTCCACGGGCAGCTGGTCGTCGGGCACGGGCACGAGGCCGCAGGCGTCGCAGTGCACGATCGGGATCGGGCAGCCCCAGTAGCGCTGGCGGGAGAGCAGCCAGTCGCGCAGGCGGTAGTCGATCGCCGGCTCGCCTGTGCCCTCCGAGCGCAGCCACTCCACGATCGCCTCGAAGGCCTCACGGTTGTGCATGCCGTCGAAGCGGCCGGAGTTGACCAGCGGGCCGTCGCCGGCGCACGGCTCCTCGCCGCACTCGACCACGCGCCGCACCGGCAGGTCCAACCTCTGGGCGAACTCGAAGTCGCGCTCGTCGTGGGCGGGCACGGCCATGATCGCGCCTGTGCCGTACTCCATCAGCACGTAGTCGGCCACGAACATCGGGATCTGCTCGCCGTTGACCGGATTCGTGACGGTGGTGCCCAGCGCCACGCCGGTCTTCTCGCGGTCCTCCACCCCGCGCTCCTCGGCAGACTCGGTGAACGCGCGGTTCACGTATTCGCGCACCTCCTGCGAGTCGTTGAGCTCGGGCACGTCGGGGTGCTCGGGGGCCAGGACGAAGAACGTGGCGCCGAAGAGCGTGTCCGGGCGGGTGGTGAAGACCTCGTAGTCGGCGCCGTTGGCGTCGCAATGAAAGGTCACCCGCGCGCCCTCGGAGCGCCCGATCCAGTTCTCCTGCATGGCCACGACGTTGGACGGCCAGTCGATCTCGCGCATGTCGTCCAGCAGCCGGTCGGCGTACTTGGTGATCGCGAAGAACCACTGCTCGAGGTCGCGCGACTCGACGACGGTGCCGCAGCGCTCGCAGCGGCCGTCGATCACCTGCTCGTTGGCCAGCACCGTGGCGTCCTTGGGGCACCAGTTGACCGCCGCCTCCTTGCGGTAGGCCAGGTCGCGCTCGAACAGGCGCAGGAACAGCCACTGGGTCCAGCGGTAGTAGGACGGCTCGCAGGTAGCGAACTCGCGCGACCAGTCGATGGAGATACCCCAGGAGCGGAACTCGCGCCGGAACGCCTCGATGGAGGCTCGGGTCGATTCGCGCGGGTGTTGCCCAGTCGTGATCGCGTGGTTCTCGGCGGGCAGGCCGAAGGCGTCGTAGCCCATCGGGTGGAGCACCCGGTAGCCGTTCCGGCGGCGGAAGTGGGCCACGGCGTCGCCCACCGAATAGGTCTTCAGGTGGCCGATGTGCGGCTCGCCCGAGGGGTAGGGCAGCATCTCCAGCACGTAGGCCTTGGGCCGGTCGTCAGGCTCGTTGGAGACCTCCCAGGTGCGCTCGTCGGCCCACAGGTGCTGCCAGCGGGACTCGATCTGCCTGGGGTCGTAGCGGTCGGACGACACGGCCCGAGAGCGTACTCGGGCACTCGCCGGCCGCTGAGCGTGGCAGCGCAGCGCCGCCGGGCGTAGGGTCACTGGCCTGACCCCTCGCCCGGCAGCCGACGCCTTCGCCACCCACCGCGCTGTGGAGCGGTTCTGCCGCGACCTTCTGGGAAAATCGCCGCCGGCATGAGCGGCTCGCCCTCCTCGCGCCCCTCCGACGTGGCCGCCAGGCAGGTCGAGCAGATCGTGCTGGCCGCCCAGAAGGCGGCCGACCAGATCCGCAAGCAGGCCGAGTCCGAGCTGGAGGCGCTGCGTCGCGAGGCGCGGGAGGAGGGCGACAGCCTCCGCGAGGACGCCCGCCGGCAGGCCGAGTCCGACCTGAACCGCGCCCGCAAGGAGGCGATCCTGCTCAGCGAGGACGCCCGCCACGACGCGGAGCTGATCATCAACGACGCCCAGGCCCAGTCCGACGAGTTGCGGGAGAAGACCCAGCGGGCGGTGAAGGGGCGGGTGGCAGCAGCGGAGGTGGCGGCCGCGGAGGTGCTCGACGAGGCAAAGGCGCTGTCGGCCGGGCTGAACCAGCTGGCGCGCTCCCTGTCCGACCAGGCCGAGCGCATCCTGCGCGACGTACAGGCCGCCCACCAGCGGATGCAGGCCGACCTGCGGATCGGGCCGCAGGAGGAGCCGGCGCGCGCCGAAGGGCCGCGCCCGGCGGCGGCGCGCAGCGGGCCGGACGACGTGACTCCTCCACGAAAGCGGGCGAACCCGTTCGACGAGCTCGAAGTGCCCTCCTGGGAGCGCTGAGCGCCTAGACGTCCACGATGCGGGTGGCGGTTGCCTTGAAGGCGGCCACGACCTCCGCCCCCGCCCCCAGGTGCAGGCTGGTCACGGCCGCGCCGGTGACTTCCGCCACGATCGGCTGAGGTGCCAGCAGCGCCACGCGCACGCGGTTGCCCACCGGCGTGACCGAAGCCACCGTGGCGGCCAGGCGGTTCTGCGCCGACCCCTCCCGTGCTGCGCCGGGCGGCTCCAGGCTGATCTCCCACGGGTGCACCGTCACGGCCACTCGACCACTCCCCGCATCCGTGCTCGCCAGCCGTCCGCCGCCCTCGAGCGTGACCTCAGTCAGGCCGTCGCTGAGCGGGCGCGCCTCGCCGTGCAGCACCACCGCGCCGGTGAGATCGGCCACGAAGGAGGACGCCGGCGCCGCGGCGAGCTCGGCGGCCGTGCCGATCTGGACCACGCGCCCCGCGTCCATCACCGCGACGCGATCGGCGAGCAGCGCGGCCTCCTCGAAGTCGTGGGTGACGAGGATCGCGGGCACGGCGGCCTCGGCCAGCAGCCCGGCCAGCTCGCGCCCCGCGTGCGCGCGCGTGCGGGCGTCCAGCGCCGAGAGAGGCTCGTCGAGCAGCAGGGCGCGGGGCGCGCGGGCCAGTGCGCGGGCCAGCGCCACCCGCTGGCGCTCGCCGCCGGAGAGGGTGCCCGGGCGCGAATCGGCGTGAGCGGCCATGCCGAAGCGCTCCAGAAGCGCGGTCGCCCGCTCGCGGCGCTGCTGCCTGGGGACGCCCGCCATCCCGTAGGCCACGTTGCGCCACGCGCTCAGGTTGGGAAAGAGGGCGTAGTCCTGGAACAGGTAGCCCAGCCGGCGACGCTCGGGCGCGGCATCCAACTTGCGTTCGGTGTCCAGCCACGTCTCCTCGCCGCAACGCACGCGGCCGCTGTCGGGCCGCAGCAGCCCCGCCACGATGCGCAGCACGCTGGTCTTTCCGGCCCCGGAGGGACCGGCCAGGGCCAGGCACTCGCCGCCGGCCACCTCGAGGGTGAGCTCCAGGCGCAGGCCGCCGAGCGCGGTGTCAGCCTCGAGCGCCAGCACCGCCCAGTGCTCCCGGGCCCGAGACGAGCTTCACGCCGAGCAGGATCGCCCCGCTCACGGCCACCAGCATGGCCGAGAGGGCCAGGGCGGCGGTGAAGTCGTTGCTGAAGCGCTCGTAGACGGCCAGCGGCGCGGTCTGGGTGACGCCGCTGGCCATCTA
>DASROS010000104.1:0-2071 GCA_035646775.1 Thermoleophilaceae bacterium
GGAGGTGGAGGTGCCCGCGAGCCCCGAGGCCGTGTGGCGCGCCATCGCCACCGGTCCCGGCATCGAAGCCTGGTTCGTGCCAGCGGAGGTGGACGAGCGGGAAGGCGGCACGATCGTCACCCATCACGGTCCCTTCGGCGACTCGACGGGCACGGTCACGGTCTGGGATCCGCCTCGGCGCTTCGTCTACGAGGAGCGCGACTGGAATCCCGACGCTCCGGACGCTCAGGACGCACCTCCCTGGGCGACCGAGGTCAGAGGATGCCGAGGTCGCGGCGCGTCTGCGCACCGCCCTCGGCCTCGACGGTGCCGGCGTCGGGCAGCGCGTGTCGCTGGGAGACTCCACGCCCGCGACGGCCGGGGTGGTCGAGGAGGTGACGCCGCATGCGGTCGCGATCCTCACCGACGTGCCGATGCGCGGCATCTACGAGATCGGCGTGTGGCCCTTCGAGCGGCCCACGGTGGTGGTGCGCGCCTACCTGTACGGCGACGACGGCCGGGACGTCGTCGAGCGCGTCGGACCCGAGTGGGCGGCGTGGCTGCGGGCCAACGTCGAGGGCTTCACGCCCATGGGGTGAACATCATGGGCTAGACGATCAAGTGGCTGACCAGCACGGCCGGGCCGGGCCGGGCGCGGCGCCGCGACGCCGTCCTCGCGTCTGCACAAACTCGAGTTTGGCGCCCCCAGGAGTGAAACTCGAGTTTGTGCAGACGCGGGAAGGGGCGCGGGAGGGGGGTCCGGGGGCCTTCGCCGCGGACGTGGGTGTTCCGGTTCGCTGAAGACCGCGACTTCGGCACCCTGCCCCGCGGTACGGTGGCGAGGTGCCGCACACAGCACCATCGGACGGCGGTCGGGTCCGGGCTGCGGAAGTGGTCGCCGCGCTGTCCCTGGCGACGGACCTGGGCATCGCCGTGCCCGTCGAGCACGGCTTGCACAGCACCCTGTTCGCACTGCGGCTGGGCGAGCGGCTGGGCATCGACGCGCCCACCACGATGCAGACCTACTACATCAGCCTGCTGTTCCACGTGGGCTGCACGGCCACGGCGCAGGTCGGCGCCGAGCTGTTCGGTGAGGACGATGCGCTGACGACCTATGCCACCGCCTCCAGGTGGGGCTCGCGGCCGCAGGTGATGGCGGGTATGGCGCGGGCGGTGGCGCCACCCAGCGGGGGACCGCTGCTGCGCGCCGTCCAGCTCGCGCGCGGGATGCCCAAGCTCATCCGCGAGTACCCCACCGTGATGGCCACCCTCTGCGAGGTGGGCCGGATGCTGTCGGCAAGCCTCGGACTCCCCGAATCCGTGTCGGGGCTGTTCGCCTCCATCGGCGAGCGCTGGGACGGCAAGGGCGAACCTGGCCTGGTCGCGGGCAGCGACATCCCGCTGGCCGTGCGGATCGCGCACGTGGCGCGGGACGCGGCCTTCCAGCAGCTGCTCGGGGACCAGGAGTACGCCGCTCGGGTGATCGGTCAACGCGCGGGGGCCGCATTCGACCCGGCGGTCGCCGGGCGGCTTGCCGACGATGCGGCGGAGATCCTCACCGTCGACCACGACGGCTCGGTGTGGCAGGAGATCCTCGAGCGAGAACCGGCTCCGCAGGTGATGTTGGAGGGCGCGGCCGTCGACCGTGCGCTGGAGGCGGTGGCCGACTTCGCCGACCTCGCCTCGCCCTACCTGGTGGGTCACTCGACCGGGGTCGCGCGCCTGGTCGCCGCCGCGGCGCAGCGAAGCGGCGCCGACACCGCCGAGGTTGCCACGCTGCGGCGTGCCGCGCTGGTCCACGACCTCGGCCGCGGGGCGGTGCCGACCCGCATCTGGCACAAGCAGGCACGACTGAGCGCGGACGACTGGGAGCAGGTCCGGCTGCACGCGTACCACTCCGAGCGCGTGCTCAGCCGTTCACCGTTCCTCGCCGCCCTCACTCCGGTGGCGTCCTTCCACCACGAGCGCCTCGACGGCTCCGGCTACCACCGAGGGACCAACGGCGGCGCGCTGCCCTGGCCGGCCCGCCTGCTGGCCGCCGCCGACAGCTATCACGCGATGACCGAGCCCCGGCCGCAGCGCACGGCGCTGT
>DASROS010000105.1:0-17062 GCA_035646775.1 Thermoleophilaceae bacterium
ACCTCCAGCGCCTGCTCCACCCCCTGCAGGGAGAAGTACTCGGCCTCGCTGGAGATCAGCGCGTGGTCGGCGGCGCAGAGGGCGTTCACCGTGAGCAGGCCGAGCGACGGCGGGCAGTCCACGAGGATCACGTCGTAGCGCTTGCCCGGCTCGCGCAGCGCGCGGCGCAGCGTCATCTCGCGGCCCATCTTGCCGCTGAGCACGAGCTCGGACTCCGCCAGCCCGAGGTTGGCGGGCAGGACGTCGTCGTGGATGGCGTCGAGTGCCTTGGCGTGGCCGGCGAGCACGTCGGCCAGCGTGGGGTCCGCGTCGGCCGGCACGTCGAAGTAGTCGGACAGGTTGCCCTGGGGGTCCAGGTCCACGCACAGCACCGTCAGGTCCAGCCTCCTGAGAACGTCCGCGAGCGTGCGCACGGCGGTCGTCTTGCCGGTGCCGCCCTTCTGGGACATGACTGCGATCGTGGTGGCCATTGGGGGTCCTGTGGTCGTCCGTAATTTGCGGTTATCGGGCGCCCCGGAGGGCGATTCGGCCCAGGCCGCGACTATAGTTTCCCTGCTGCGAAGCAGCCGGGAAGGCCGGCTGCGCACGATCAAAATTCCCTACCCGTCGCGTGCCCGCTCGAAGAAGGTACGGAATCCGAGGAGGACCGAACTTGTCGCAGCACCCTCGCCGCGTGGCCCAGGCTGCCAACAGCCGCCCCGAGCGCTTCTCCTCTACGCAGGCGTACCGTCCGCTGCGCGCGCCGCAGACTGTGGAGGACAAGGACGCCTGCGGCATCTACGCGTCGGTGAACAAGGGGGCGAAGGCCACACACGAGGCGATTCCGGCGGCCCTGACGGCCCTGGAGAAGATGCTCCATCGCGCCGGCAACGTGGACGGCGAGGGCGACGGCTGTGGCGTGTTGGCAGACATCCCGCGCAAGCTGTGGGCCGAGGAGGTGCGGGTGGGCGGTCACGCGCCGAAGCTGGCGCTCGACGACCGGTTCGCGGTGCTGCACCTGTTCCTCCCGCGCTCGGGCGGGCGCGTGGGCGAGGTGCAGGAGCGTGCGCGCCGGATGCTCAGCAAGGCCGGCCTGCGCGTGCTGGCCGAGCGCGAGGGCGCTGTGGACTCCTCGGCGCTCGGGCCCCACGCGCGCGAGGAGGAGCCCGTCTTCTGGCAGGTGGCGGGGCTGATCGTGGACCCCAAGCGCTGCTTCGAGCTGACCCTCGAGTTGGAGGAGAAGCTCGACCTGCACGTGGCGTCCTGCTCCACCGCGAGCGTGGTCTACAAGGTGCTCGGTACTCCGGGGGTGCTGGGCCGCTACTACCCCGACCTGAGCGATCCGCGGGCCGAGACCGTCTCGGTGCTGGGCCACAACCGTTACTCCACCAACACATGGCCGTCGTTCAAGCGCGTGCAGCCGTTCGGCGTGCTGGGCCACAACGGCGAGATCAACACGATCGCCCGCCTTCGCCAGGAGGCGCGGATGGTGGAGGTGCCGCTCACCCGGGGCGGCTCGGACTCCCAGGACCTGTCGCGCACCATCGAGGCGCTGATCTACCGCCAGGACCTCACGCTGGTCGAGGCCACGGAGCTGGTGCTTCCGCCGATCGTGGACGAGATCAAGCGCCTACCCGGCTCCCTGCGGGGCTTCTACATGTACCTGCGCCAGGCCTTCGGCCCGTTCGCGCAGGGCCCGGTGGCGCTGATCTCGCGCTTCGGAGACGAGCACGTCTTCTCCGTCGACGCCCTCGGGCTGCGCCCGCTGTGGCAGATGGAGACCGGCGACGCGTGGGTCTTCTCCTCCGAGCCCGGCGTGGTGGCGGTGGCCGAGACGGTGTCCGAGCCCAAGCCGCTCGCCCCGGGCGAGAAGGTGCTCGTGGAGGTGGACCGCTCCAAGTCGCACACCCGCCTACGCGACCACGCCCAGATGCAGGAGATCTGCGTACGGCGCTGGCGCGAGCGCACCCAATCGCAGCTCGACGACGCCGCCTACGCCGCGGCGATCGTCACCGGGGGCCCGCTCCACGGCGCCGAGATCCCCGGCTACACGTCGGCCGGCCCGTCCGAGCCCGTCAAGGTGGAGGACCGCGTGCTGGGCGGCTTCGGCTGGCAGCGGGAGGACATGAAGCTGGTGCAGCAGATGGCCGCCACCGGCGCGGAGCCGATCGGCTCGCTTGGCTACGACGGGCCACTGGCGTGCCTGTCGCCCGAGCGCCAGAACCTGGCCGACTACTTCAAGGAGTCGGTGGCCGTGGTCACCAACCCGGCGATCGACCGCGAGCGCGAGGTGGAGCACTTCTCCTGCCGCGCGGTGATCGGGGCGCGGCCGTCGCTGCACGACATCCGGCCCGAGCCGACCACGGTGGAGCTCGCCTTCCCGGTGCTCCTCGGCGGCCACGACGGCCTGGCCCCGCTGTCCGACGAGGTCTACCGCGGGGTTGCCCACGCCCACAAGACCTACCTGCTCGAGGATTTGTGGGAGGCCTTCCGCGGGCGCAGCTCGGTGCTCGACGTGTCCTGCCTGGAGTCCGAGGACACGCGCGGGGCCATCGAGCGGCTCAAGCAGGAGGCCACCGTGGCGGTGCGCGAGGGCATGGAGCTGATCGTGCTGTCGGACCGCACCGTGTACGAGGGCGACCGTCGCTATCTCGACCCCCATCTGGCGCTCGCCGCTGTGGACCTGGCGCTGCGCGAGCACTACACCTCGCCCGGCGAGACCAACCTGCGTCGCCGCTGCGCCGTGGTGCTGCGCTCGGCCGCCATCCGCAACGTTCACGACACCGTGCTCGCCCTGGGCCTCGGCGCCGACGCCGTGTGCCCGTACGTGATGGTCGAGGTGTCGCTGCTCGACGACTACGCCACCGACGTGGGCAACCTCGCCGACGCGCTGCGCAAGGGCATCGAGAAGGTGATCTCCACCATCGGCATCCACGAGGTGCGCGGCTACTCCCGCCTGTTCTCCTCGATCGGGCTCCAGCCCGAGGTGGCGGCCGTGTTCGACACGCCCTCCTACATGGGCTCCGAGACCGGCGGCACCGGCTTCGCCCAGCTGGACTCCGACGGCGACGAGCGCCAGCGCGTACTGGCTGGCGAGGCCGAGTCAAAGCCCGCGAAGACGTTCCGCTTCTACCCCAAGGTCTACAAGTCCGCGATCGCCGCGGCCAACGGCACGGGCGAGTTCGCCGCCTACTCGCAGAAGGTGCGCGAGCTCGAGTTCAAGCAGCCGATCTCGCTGCGCCACATCGTCGACGTCCGAAGTGACCGCGAGCCGATCCCCACCGAGCAGACCGACCCCGGGGTGGGCCTGCACTCCTATCCGATCGTGATCTCGTCGATGAGCTTCGGCTCGCAGGGCGAGACCGCCTACCGCGCCTACGCCGAGGCCGCCAAGCGGGCCAACATCATCGCGATGAACGGCGAGGGCGGCGAGATCCAGGACATGTACGGCAAGTACCCGCTCTGGCGCGGCCAGCAGGTGGCTTCCGGGCGCTTCGGCGTGACCAGCGAGATGCTCAACAGCTCCTACCTGGTGGAGATCAAGATCGGCCAGGGCGCAAAGCCGGGCGAGGGCGGGCATCTGCCCGCCAAGAAGGTCACCGCCAAGGTGGCCCAGGCGCGCAACGCCACCCAGGGCACCGACCTCATCTCGCCCTCGAACAACCACGACCTCTATTCGATCGAGGACCTCGCCGAGCTGATCGACGAGCTGAAGACCGCCAATCCAGACGTGCGTGTGTCGGTGAAGGTGCCGGTGGTGCCGAACATCGGCACGATCGGCGTGGGCATCGCCAAGGCGGGCGCGGACATGATCACCCTGTCGGGCTTCGAGGGCGGCACCGGCGCCGCGCGCTCGCACGCGCTGCGCCACGTGGGCCTGCCCAGCGACATCGGCACGCGCGCCGTGCACCTCGCGCTGATGGAGACCGGCATCCGCAACCGCGTGGAGATCTGGGCCGACGGCGGCTACCGCCACGCCACCGACATCGTGAAGCTGCACTGCCTGGGCGCCAACCGGGTGGGCTTCGGCACGCTGGCGATGGTCTCGCTGGGCTGCACGATCTGCCGCGGTTGCCAGCTGGACACCTGCCACGTGGGCATCGCCACGCAGATCGAGGACAAGGCCGAGGCCGACTTCAAGGGGCTGAAGAAGTTCACCCCGCAGGAGTTCGAGCAGTCGGCCGCCAACAGCGCACGCTTCTTCACCGGCATGGGCGAGGAGCTGCGCGAGATCGTCGCCTCGCTCGGCTACGAGCGCGCACAGGATCTCGTGGGCCGCTCGGACCTGCTCGTGCAGGCGCGCGAGACCGCGCGCGTGGACGTGGCCGAGCTGATCCGCCCGCTGGAGGAGATGCTCGACCTCCAGCCGCTCGACCTCCCCGTGCAGGCCGACGAGCGCGAGGCCGCCGGGCTCATCTGCGCCCGCCCGATCCGGATGAAGGCCAAGGAGTCATCCACGCGCATCGCCGCGCTGGCGCGCGAGGTGTCCGCCGGCAGCGTGCTGCGGCGCGGGTGGGGCGAGCCCGACGGCGGCACCGGCGGTGACGGCCCGGTCGACGCTCACGACCGCGTGCTGGGCACCGAGTTGGCGGGCGCGATCGCGCGCCGGCGGATCTTCGACGGCGGCCCGGCCGCCAGCGACGACACGCTGGCCGAGCTGCGCTTCGACGGCGGCTCGGTGGGCGGCCAGGGCCTGGGTGCCTTCAACGTCTACGGCGTGGACATCACCGTCGAGGGCGGGGCCCAGGACGGGGTGGCAAAGGGGATGCTCGGCGGCAAGGTGGCGGTGATGAAGGGTCTCAACCGGTTCGGCACACGCGTGAACGGCTCGGTGGGCAAGTCGTTCGCCTACGGCGCCCAGCGCGGCCGGATGTTCGTGCAGGGCTCGGCCGACTCGCGCTTCTGCATCCGCCTCTCGGGCGCCGACGTGGTGGTCGCGGGCGAGCCCGAGCAGCCGCTGGACGACTCACTCGGCTGCGTGGCCGACCGGGCCAACCTCAAGGGCTTCGCCTTCGAGTACATGACCAACGGCCGAGCCGTGGTGATGGGCGACCCGGGCCCGTGGTTCTGCGCCGGCCAGACGGGCGGTCGCGTGTACCTGCGCGTCAACGACGAGTGGAACCTCGACCGCGAGGCGCTGGAGCGGCGCAAGGGCCGCGGGGCCAAGGTCGACATCCGCGAGCTGGACGCCGAGGGTGTGCTCGACGTCCAGGAGCTGCTGGGCCACTACTGCCACGAGCTGCGGGGAACCGGTCAGGACGAGGAGGCGGATCGCGTGGCGGCCCTGGCGGCCGCCGCGCAGAAGCACTTCCTCGTGTCGATCCCCGAGCAGCAGCAGATGGATCCGTCGGTGTCGACGGAGTAGGGGGCCTTAGGGCAAGCCCACGGCCTCGCGGTCGCCCGCGAGCACGATGTAGTGCAGCGTGAATCGGCCCACGGCGATACGGTTGCCGTCCTCGAGCGAGGCGAGGTCCACCTGTTTGCCGTTGCGGAAGACGCCGTTGAGGCTGCGGTCGTCGAGCACCTTGGCGCCGTCCTCGCCGCAGTAGACGAGCGCGTGGCGGCGCGAGACGGTGGGGTCGTCGATGCGCACGTGGGCGGAGAGGCTGCGCCCGATGCGCGTCCAGCCCTCCTGCAGGGCGATCACCCGCACGCGGCTGCCGTCCTCGAAGGCGAGGTACTCGCCGCCGGCCACGAGGGCGTCACGGGCCTCGGCCAGCCAGTCGGGCTGCTCGCCCTCGGCCCGCGGGGGCGGCATCTCGACCTCCGTGAACAGCGCCTGGCGGCGGAAGCTGCCACCGCCGCAGCTGGGGCAAGACGGGACCTCGTCGCGCTGCTTGAGCGAGATCGCAAACCCGCAACCCTCGCACCGGAACGACCCGGTGCCGGTCAGTGTCCCTGCTTCGTACTGCTGCACTACTTGCCCTCCTCCGATGGTGCTGATTGTGCCAAGGCAGCCTCGAAGATCGAGTGCTCGTGGTCGGCTTTGGCTGCAAAATGCGGGCCGGACCGACAACCCTGGCGGGTATTAGGTACCCAGTTTTCAGTGTCGGCATGCCCGGAAGGAATCGTCCGGTTCGAAGCGAAGACTCGACACATGCCCGACCTCGCGGCAATCCTGCTCCGCAAGAGCATGGGATCCCTGGACAGCGGGCGGCAGCGCTGCTCTGACTGCCGCCGCGTGCCGCTGGTGGGCGAGTGCCTGCACGAGATGGACAACGGCCGCACGCTCTGCGGGCTGTGCGTGACCCATCTGCCGGCCGAAAAGCGCAAGGCCGTGCGCACCGAGCGCGTGCACGCCAGCGAGCGCTCGCTGGCCATCGTGCCCCGCGCAGCCTAGACCTACCCTTCGGCCGATGCGACGCCTGCCAGCCGCCCTGATGGCCGCGGCGCTCACGGCGCTGGCCGTGGCCCTGCCGAGTGAGGGCCGGCGGCTGCCAGGCGCGGCGAGGTGCCCCGTCTTCCCGCGGTCGAGCCAGTGGAACCGCCCGGTGGACGGCCTGCCCATGCACCCGCGCTCCGACGCCATTGTGCGGGCGGTTGGCCGCACGGACACCGCGCACGCCGACTTCGGCTCGGGCCTGTACGAGGGCGCCCCGATCGGCATCCCGTACCGCGTGGTGAAGGCGGGCCAGAAGCGCGTGCCCGTGAGCTTCGGGTACGCCGCGGAGTCCGACCGGGGGCCGTACCCGATCCCGCCGGGCGTGCCGGTCGAGGGCGGCCGCGGCGGCGACGGCGACCGCCACGTGATCCTCGTCGACCGTTCGCGCTGCCGGCTGTACGAGGTGTTCTCCGCCTATCCGCTGGACGGCGGGCGGCGCTGGCGCGCCGGCTCAGGCGCGATCTGGAGCCTGCGCTCCAACCGCATGCGTCCGCCCGGCTGGACGTCGGCCGACGCCGCGGGCCTACCAATCCTGCCCGGCCTGGCCCGTTACGACGAGGTGAGAAGGGGCCGGATCGACCACGCCCTGCGGATCACGGTCCCGCGCACGCGGCGCGCCTTCGTCTATCCCGCGCGCCACTTCGCGTCGGACTCCAGCGACCCGAACCTGCCCGCGATGGGCCAGCGAGTGCGCCTGCGGCGCGGCTTCGACGTGTCGCGCCTCCCGCGTCAGTCGCGCGTGGTGCTTCGCGCGCTGAAGCGCTACGGGGCGATCGTGGCCGACAACGGCTCCGCCTGGTACGTGTCGGGCGCACCGAACCCGGGCTGGGACAACGACGACCTGCACTCGCTCGGCCGCGTCCGGGGCAGTGACTTCGAGGTGGTCGACACCAGCCGGCTACCGCGCCCGCGGCGCTGAGCGGCGGCGCCCGGACCTTGCTCGCCACTTAGAATCCCGCCGCGATGCAAGAGGTCACCGTGAGCGCCGTCATCTCAGCTCCCCGCGAGGAGCTGTTCGACTTCGTAGTCGACCTGTCCAACCGTCCGTCCTACGCCGATCACTACCTCAAGGACTTCCGGCTCGCGCGCGCCAACCCGGTGGGCAAGGGGGCCGCGGCGCGTTTCCTGCTCGACGCGCCCGTGTTCAGCGAGCGGGGCGAGTTCTCGATCGTCGAGGCCAACCGGCCGCGGCGGATAGTGGAGGAGGGCCGGGTGGGCCGGCTCGGCCGTTCGCGGCTGGTGGCGGTCTACGACTTCATCCCCGAGGCGGGCGCCACGCGCGTGGAGCTGACCACCTACAGCGAGCCCAAGACCGTGATCGACCGGTTTAGACAGCGCGGCATGCACCGCTGGATGCGCCGCCAGACCAAGAAGGCGCTCGAGCGGCTGCGCAAGATCTTCGAGGAGCCGAGCGGCGAGGAGCGCTCCCGCGTGGGCATGGCCGGCTACGAGCCGTGGAGGGCGCCGCGGTTCGGGGCGCACCTGCCGCCGCGCGATAAGACACCCGCTGCCGAGTAATAGACTGCGCGCCCGGATGGCCCCCGCCCGACTGAGGAGCACCGTCGCCGCCTGCGCCGCCGCGTTGATCTGCGGCCTGGCCTTGGGGTGCGGAGAGCACGACCCCGGCGTGGACGAGCCGGCCCGCGAGGGCCTGGCGATCGACGTGGCCGGCGTGGACTACAACGTGTTCATCACCCGCGAGCTCAACCTCGCGATTACGCCGGACAAGGACTACTACGAGGGGCCGCCGGCCGGCCCCGGCAAGGCGCTCTACGGCATATTCATCGAGGCCTGCAACCCCGGCTCGAAGACCGTGCGGACCACGGGCGACTTCACGGTGCGCGACAACCAGGGCAACGAGTTCAAGCCCATGCAGCTGCCCGCCGACAACGCCTTCGCCTACCGGCCCACCGAGTTGGCCAAGGACGCCTGCCTCCCCGAGGACGGCAGCGTGGCCCAGCAGGGCCCCACGGCAGGCTTGATGCTGCTGTTCGAGTTCCCGCTCGAGAGCACCGAGAACCGCCCACTGGAGTTGGAGATCGGCGGGCCCTTCGACCTCCTTGAGCAGGACCAGGAGGTCAAGACGGTCGAGCTGGACCTCTAGCGCCAGCGCTCAGCGCTTCAGCCCCGCCACGAGCACGCCCTGTGCCGTGGGGGCCGCGACCGCCCCGCCCGCGCCGGCCCGGATGAGCAGGACCGCCACCGCGATCCGGGGCCTGCCCGCCGGGGCGAAGGCGGTGAACCAGGCGTCGGTGTTGGTGGGGTCGGAAAGGTCGAAGTCCGCCTCGGGGCCACGCGTGTCGGCCAGCTCGGCGGTACCGGTCTTGCCGGCCACCCGCACCCCGTCCACCGCGGCCGCGGTGCCGGTGCCGTAGGCCACGACCCCCTCCATCAGGCGGGTGACGGTGTTGGCTATCCGGGCAGAGGTCACACGGGTGCGCTTTGGAGAAGAGGACCGCAGCAGCGTGGGGGTGAGGCGCACCCCGTTGTTGGCGATCGTCTGGCCCACGGACGCCATCTGCAGCGGGGTGGCCAGCACCCGGCCCTGGCCGATGGCGCTCGAGCCCAGGTCCAGCGGTCCGCTGATGTCCTCGGCCGCGGGGAGCGTGCTGGCCAGCGCCCCGGCGATCGTGGGCGGTTGGTTGAAGCCGAAGCGCTCGGCGGTGGCCACCAGCCGCTTGGCCCCCACCTCCACTCCCAGCGGGGCAAAGACCGAGTTGCACGAGTTGGCGAAGCTGTCCTTGAAGGTCCCCCCGCACGCCTCACCGTTGGCGTTCGACAGGGGAACGCCGTCGATCACCGCCTCGGTCTGCACGGGGAACTTCTTCGAGGGCGTGACCTTGCGGGCCTCGAGCGCCGCTGTGGTGGTCACGAGCTTGAACACCGAGCCTGGTGGCTGGGGGGCCGAGAACGCCACCCCGGCGAGCGCGAGGATCGCGCCGGTCTTCGGTTCGACGGCCGCGATCCCGCCGAAGCGCCCGGCGAGCGCGGTGACCGCCGCGGCCTGCACACGCGTGTCGATCGTGGAGCGCACCGGGCCGGCGGGGCGCGCCTCGCTGCGGGCCAGCACACGGTCCCCGGCCGACAGAGTGCCGCCGGGACGGCCCTCGACCTGGAGTTGCAGCGCGCGCTCCAGCCCGCTGGTGCCCACGGGCGTGTCCGCCGGGAACCCGCGGGCGTACGAGCGCGTGCGGTCGTCGCCGTCGGCTTCGTCCGGGACCGCCATACCGCCCGCGATCGAGGCGCCCACTCCGTCGAGCGGCGAGCTGCGGGCTCCCGCGGGGCCCTCCGCGAGCGTGAGGCGGTCGGCCGAGAGGATCTTGGATCGCCTCGGGGCCTTCGTGTCGCGGGTGAGCCGGCCGCCCTCGGGCAGTCCGGGGAACGCAAGCCCGGGCTCCCACTGGATTGCCTCGCCGGACACGGGCAGCGCCACCTCGCCCCTGATCGTCCCGAAGAGGCGCGTGCGCACCGCTATCGGCATCCGCACGGCCCCGTCGCGCGTGCCATCGGGGTCGTCGGCACGTACCTCGACCGCCGTGGACGTGGCGCCGGCGTTCTCGTAGGCGCGCTGGAAGTCAGCGCGCGGGTAGCGCGACTGCGAGGAGGCCGACAGCAGCCGGTACATCGCGCCGTAGTCGCCGCGCTCCCAGGCCTGCGCGAAGCTCTCCGCCACCCGTTCCGAGCCCGATTGGAACGTGGAGCCGACGACCAATCCCCCCACCAGGGCCACGGCTGCGAGCGCCCCGAGGGGGAGCGCGCGATGGGTGACGCGCCGGTGGCGCTCTGGCGCGTGGTGACTCGCCAAGGGCACGGGAGGCTACCTTCCCCTGCCCGTGACCGGCCTCGATTGGATCATCATCGGTTTCACCCTGCTGATGGCGCTCTGGGGCTACGTGCAGGGGCTGATCGTGGGGGCGCTCTCGCTGGCCGGTTTCGCGGCCGGTGCCATCGCCGGCTCGCGCCTCGGCCCGCTCGTCCTGGAGGAGGGTTCGCACTCGCCCTACGCACCCCTCTCGGCCCTCGTCGGGGCCCTGGTGATCGGAGGCGTGCTGGCTTCCGGCCTCGAGCTGCTGGGGTTTCACCTCCGCCGGAGGCTGGGCGAGCGGCTCGGCGTGGCGGACGGCCTCGGCGGCGCGCTGCTCGTGGGCGCGCTCGGCCTCGCCCTGGCCTGGATGTTGGGCTCGGTGGCGCTCCAGACCCCCGGTGCGAGGGACCTTCGTGAGCCGATCCAGCGCTCGGCGGTGCTGCGCCAGCTGAACTCCGTGCTGCCGCCGTCGGGCCCTCTGCTGAAGGCCCTCGCGCGCGTTGACCCCTTCCCGAGCATCGCGGGCCCCTCGCCCGATGTACGGCGGCCCGACGCCAAGATCGCGCGGGATCCCGAGGTGCGCGTCGCGGGCCGCAGCGTCGTGCGGGTGACCGGCACCGCCTGCGGCCTCGGCGTGCAGGGCTCGGGCTGGGTGGCCGGCGACGGCGTGGTGGTCACCAACGCGCACGTGGTGGCCGGCCAGGACGACACCGCCGTGCAGGTCCAGGGCGAGGGCGAGCGCCTCGACGCGGAGGCGATCTGGTTCGACACCAGGAACGACCTCGCGCTGCTGCGCGTGCCGGGCGTGAGCGGCGTGCCCGCGCTCCAGCGCAACGAGGGCGCCCGGGTGGGCACGTCGGCAGCGGTGCTCGGCTTCCCGGAGAACGGGCCCTATGACGTGCGGCCCGGGCGCCTGGGGCAGACCGAGACGGTGGTCAGCCAGGACGCCTACGGCCGGGGCCCGGTGAGGCGCCGCATCACCGCGCTGCGCGGCCTGGTGCGCTCGGGCAACTCGGGCGGCCCGATGGTCGACGGCCGGGGGCGCGTGGTGACCACGATCTTCGCCGCCACGCGCGGCTCGCCGAGCCGCAGCGGGTTCGGGGTGCCCGACTCGATCGTCCGGGAGGCGCTGGCGCGGGCTGAGGGCACCGTCGATACCGGTCCCTGTGCGTGACGGGCGCCTTGACGGTTACTATCGAGGTGAAGTCGCCCCGCGCCGGCGCATCCGGGTCGCCAGCGCCGAAACGCGGCTCTCGCCGCGCTGTTCACTACAACTCTGCCGGTGCGCTACCTGCTGTCAAAGCCTCTAGCCGCTGCTCTTGCCGCGGCAGCGCTCGCTCTCACCGCCGCCCTGCCCGCTGTGGGCGGCCCCCGCCCCGCACGCGACGTCCCGACGGCCCACGCCGCCAAGCCCTCGAACCCCTGCCTGAGCCCCGCGCGCCGGGCCCGCCTGTACTGCCCCGACCTGGTGATGAAGCGCCCCTCCGGCCTGGAGCTGGACCGCTCCGTGGCCCGTGGGCGCACCGTGCTGCGGGCCGGCAACTCGATCGACAACGTGGGCACGGGGCCGGCCGAGCTGCACGGAACGCGCCTGGGCCCGCGCTTCATGAAGGGCCGCCAGCGGATCTACAAGCGCAGCGGCGGGCGGCTCGGGATCAACACCGGCGCGCGGCTGTTCTTCAAGTTCGTGCCCGGCCAGAGGCGCTACTGGAAGTTCTACCGCGCGGCCTCGTTCACGCTGTGGCGCCTGGACGGGAGCGGGCGCCGCATCGGGCTGGTGCGCCGCGGCCCGAAGGTGAGCTACTGCCTGCGCGACCTCACCCACAGCCGCCCCGGGCGGCGCCGCTCGCCGCGCCGCTTCGTCTACCCGGCGTGCAACACCGAGCCCGGCAAGCGCAGGGTCACGATCGGCACGTCGGTGGGCTGGTCGGACGTCTACTCGCCCGGCTATCCCGAGCAGTGGATCGACGTGACCGGCCTGCGGGGCTGCTTCTCCTACCAGCACAAGGCCGATCCCACCGACGTCCTGTACGAGTCCGACGAGCGCAACAACTCGGCATCGGTCACCGTGCGCCTGCCGTTCAAGCCCGGCAGGCAGCGCTGCCCGGGCGGTGGCACGCCGCCCCCCGACCGGGACACAGGTGATCCGTATGGATATTGAGCCGACCCCTAGTCTTGGCGGCTAGATGGCCAAGACACTCGTAGTAGCCGAGAAGCCCTCCGTAGCCCGCGACCTCGCCAGGGCGCTGCCCGGATCCTTCAAGCAGGCAACGGACAAGGCGAGCCTCGAGGGCGACGACTACGTGATCACCTGGGCCGTGGGCCACCTCGTGGGCCTGGCCGAGCCCGACCAGTACGACCCCAAGTTGAAGAAGTGGCGTTTCGCCGACCTTCCGATCGTGCCCGAGAAGTTCAAGCTCGTGCCCAACGACGACAAGGCCAAGAAGCAGCTCGGCGTGATCCACCGCCAGATGGCGCGAGACGAGGTGGAGACCGTGATCAACGCCTGCGACGCCGGCCGCGAGGGCGAGCTGATCTTCGCCTACGTGTACGAGACGGCCAAGCGCAAGAAGCCGGTCCAGCGGCTGTGGCTGTCCTCGATGACGCGCCGCGCGATCGAGGAGGCCTTCGGGCACCTGCGCGACGGCGAGGAGATGCGCAGCCTCGAGGACGCCGCCCGCTCGCGCTCCGAGGCCGACTGGGTGGTGGGCATGAACGCCACCCGCGCCGCCTCGATCCGCCTGCGCGCCGCCTTCGACGGTGCAGTCTCGCTCGGCCGGGTGCAGACGCCCACGCTGGCGCTGGTGGCCCGCCGCGAGGAGGAGATCCGCGCGTTCAAGCCCGAGCCCTACTGGCTGGTGGAGGCGCAGTTCGCCGCCGGCGGCGAGAGGACCTACTCCGGCCGCTACATGGGCGGGAAGCGGATAGCCGAGGACGAGGCCGCCAGGATCGTCGAGGAGGCCAGGGGCAAGCCCGGTGTCATCACCAAGCTGGAGACCAAGGAGGAGACTGAGCGCCCGCAGCTGCTCTACGACCTCACCTCTCTCCAGCGCCACGCCAACACGCTGCACGGCTTCTCGGCCCGCCGCACGCTGTCCGCGGCGCAGAAGCTCTACGAAGAGCACAAGGCGCTCACATACCCGCGCACCAACTCGCGCTTCGTGACCGGCGACATGATCGAAGAGATCAAGCCGATCGCCGAGCTGGTGGGCCACAACCCCGCCTACAAGAAGGGCTCCGAGTACGTGGTGGGGCTGGACAAGCTGCCCCTCGGCCGCGTGGTCAACGACGCCAAGGTCCAGGACCACCACGCGATCATCCCCACCAAGTCCGAGCACGACCTGACCCGCATGGGCGCGGACGAGCTGAAGATCTACGACCTGGTGACCAAGCGCTTCCTGGCCGTTTTCCACCCCGACGCCAAGTTCGAGCGCACCCGCGTGGAGACCACCGTGGCCGACCACGTGTTCCGCACCAGCGGCCGGGTGCTGATCGACGCCGGCTGGCGCGCCGTGTACGGGGAGGAGGCGCGCGCCCAGGACAAGCCCGACGACGACTCCGGCGGCGACCAGCGCCTGCCCAAGCTCGAGCAGGGCGAGGACGCCGAGACGCGCGAGATCGAGTCGCTGCGCAAGGAGACCCAGCCGCCGCGGCGCTTCACCGAGGCCTCGCTGCTTGCCGCGATGGAGGGCGCCGGCAAGGAGGTCGAGGAGGACGAGCTGCGCGAGGCCATGAAGGACTCCGGCATCGGCACCCCGGCCACCCGGGCCTCGATCATCGAGCGGCTGATCTCCGTGGGCTACATCGAGCGCGAGGGTCGCGCGCTGATCGCCACCGAGAAGGGCGTGCAGGTGATCCGCCTGCTCGGCGAGCACCAGCTCACCTCGCCGGGCCTGACCGGCGACTGGGAGCACCGCCTGGGCCTGATCGAGCGCGGCGAGGACTCGCGCCCCGCGTTCATGCGCGACATCGCCAAGTTCACGGCCGACACCGTCGCGGAGCTGGACAAGCTCAAGGGCGTGACGATCGAGCGGGCAAAGCTCGGTCCGTGCCCGGTCTGCGGCCGCGAGGTGGTGGAGAACCGCAAGGGCTACTCCTGCTGGTCCAAGGAGGACCCAGGCTGCGGCTTTGTGATCTGGAAGCAGAAGGCGCGCAAGAACCTTCCGGTGTCCGTGGCCAAGGAGCTGATGGAGTCGCTTAAGGCCTCGCTCGAGCGCTCAGACCAGCCGCCGGTGGGGCGCACCGCCAAGCAGGTGACCGGCTTCAAGGGCCGCTCGGGCCGCAGCTTCCGCGCCAAGCTCAAGATCGAGCCGCGCGAGGACGCGCCCGGCAAGTGGAAGGTGGACTTCGACGAGGACTGGGCCACCGGCGAGCCGCCGCCCCCGCGCGAGGGCGAGGGTGCGGGCGCCGCCGCTGATTCCGGGGAGCAGGAGCGCACCGATGCCGTCGCGGCCGAGGCCAGTTGAGGCGGCCGGGCCGGCCTCAGCGGGGCAGCACCCGGAATACGCTGCCCCCCAGGCTGACCGCATACAGGCCGCCGCGCCCATCCTCGCCAAAGGACACGAGCGAGACCACGCGCAGCCCCTCGTCGCGGTCCCCTACTGCCCGCGGCCGGCGCAGCCGGACCGAGCGCACCTGGCCGGTGCAGAGCTCGCCATAGAGGTAGCGGCCGCGCTCCCGGCGTAGGTTGCGTGCCCGCACCACGTAGCCGCCGATCACGGCGCGGCAGCCTCTGACTGGATGGCGCTTTGTGAGCACGGGCGGCAGGTGGCCCTCCGCCGAGCCGGCCCGCACCCTCTGCCGGCCCTCGAAGACGGGCCAGCCGAAGTTTGCGCCCGCGCCTGCCCCACGCCGCACGAAGTCGATCTCCTCCGTGCGCGACTCCCCGGGATCGGCGATCGCGAGGTCGCCCGTCCGCCGATCGAACGAGAAGCGGTAGGGGTTGCGCAGACCGTAGGCGTACACCTCCGGCCGCGCCCCGGGTCGCATGACGAATGGGTTGTCCGTTGGTATGCGGTAGGGCCGCCCGCCCGCGCGCCGAGGGTCGATCCGCAGGATCTTGCCCTCGAGTCGTGACAGGTCGGCGCTGAACCGCGGGTCCCGCCCGTAGCCCAGCCCGATGTAGAGCAACCCTTCCGGGCCGAACTGCAGCTGGCCGCCGAGATCGTTGCCGCTGGTGCGTCGCACCGTCAACACGGTCCTGCGGCTGGCGGCGCTCGCGCGGCCGGGATTGCGCTTGGAGCGGCGGAACTCGTCCACGTGCAGCATGCGGTCGGAATGGGTGTAGAAGACGTAGAAGCGGCCGGACCGGTGGTAGTCCGGCGCGAAGGCGAGCGACAGCAGCCCGCCCTGATCGCGTGTCACATCGCGCCTGTCGAGGAACCGCACCGAGCGGCGGATGTCCAGAAACGGCCGCTCGAGCTTGCGCCCCGACCGCAGGACCCGGATCCGGCCGGCGCGTTCCACCACGAACACACGGCGCGCCTCGCTCCGCGGCGCGGTCACGTACAGCGGCTGCTCGAAGCGGGCCACGCGCTCGAACCGGATCGCCGCGATCGCGTCAACATCTCCACAAATCCCTAGAAACAGGGCCATCAGCGTGCATACGGCGCTCAGACGGAGCAACATCAGGCCTCTCGCCGCGCGTGTACTGTGATCCGGCCCTGCTGGGCCGTGGCCAGCGGGCCCGGGTGGCGCTCGCGCAGCGCTGCGGTCAGGCGCTTGCCCGCCCTCCCCATGCGGTAGGGCAGCGAGTTCGGCGAGACCACCTCCACCGACGCAAAGCCCGCCGCGTGCAGCATGGCCACGACCGCCGCCGGATTTGGTCCCCACCAGTTGGTCCAGTCCTCGCGCAGCTCTTCGCCCGGGTAGAAGGCCATCGCCGGGCGGCGCCCCAGCGCCAGGTCCACCTCGGTCTCCAGGATCAGCAGGTCGCCGGTCACGGCGGCCACTCGCTCGAGGGCGAGCAGCGGGTGGCGCAGGTGGTAGAGCACGCCGAGGAACAGCACCACGTCGAACGTGCCGACCTCCTCGGGCGACAGGTCCATCACGTCGATGTCGCGGTCCTCGACCGCGGAGTCCAATGCCTCGCGGGCGAGCTCGAAGCCGCGCTTGCCGGTCCCTTCGCCGTGCAGCTGCCAGGAGAAGCTGTCGGTGGCCAGCACCCGCTGCGCGCCGCGGCGCTCGGCCTCGAACGAGTAGAAGCCGTCCCACGCGCCGATGTCGAGCACGGTCCTGCCCGACAAGTCGGCGGGCAGGCGCATCCGTTCCAGCCGGCGGGGATCGCGGTCCTGGCCGGGGGTGACCAGGCCGTGGCCCAGGTCGATCGAGTGAAACCAGCGCACCTCCGCAGCGCGCCGGCGCAGCTCCTGCGCCGTCATCCCGGCGTTTCCGTCGTCCGCTGCAGCTCGGCGGGGTCGAGCTCACCCAGGACGTCGCGCAGCTCGGGAGCCCCGTCGTCGGCCAGCCACGCCACTCGACCGGGCCAGTATGGGTTGGACGGGCCGTCCCCGCCCACGAACACCTCCTCATACAGCCAGCTGCCGGTGTTGGTGAGTCGCGTACCGCCGGGAAGCCACCACCCCTCCACGTCGTCCGGCAGCGGGCCGGCGCGGTGGGTGTGGCCGAAGATCACGTGCCTGGCCTGCACGCCCAGCTCGCGCATCACCTCGGCTATCGCCCGAAGGCCCGCCCGGCGCAGCTCCACCGCCGAGATGTCAGCGCGGAACGGGCCCAGCCCGAGGGCGTTGAGGGCTGCCACCGCACCCGGGATGGCCACGCTCCCGAGCGCCCGCCCGGAGAGGCTGCGCCGCCCCGCGGGGTTCGAGCTGCTCCACACCTGGCGCGAAAGGTTGTTCCCGCGCGTGATCGCCGCGCCGGGCGAGCCCTGTACCACG
>DASROS010000106.1:0-5019 GCA_035646775.1 Thermoleophilaceae bacterium
ACCTCCATGATCCCGGCCTTGAGGAACTGCAGGGTGTCGCCGGAGGCGGGCTGCACCACGACGGCGACGGTGTCGCACACCTCCTCGACATCGGTCTCCGACTGGCCCACGCCCACGGTTTCGACCACCACGATGTCGTAGGCGGCGGCCAGCGCCCACGCCGCCTCGCGGGTGGGAGCGGCCAGGCCGCCCAGGCGCCCGCCGGCCGCGGTTGAGCGGATCAGCAGGCCCTCGTCGCGCGGGTCGTGGTCGATGCGTGCGCGGTCGCCCAGCAGCGAGCCGCCCGAGCGCTTGGAGGAGGGGTCCACCGCCAGCACGGCGACCGTGCGGCCCTGGTTGCGCCACTCGCTGACAAGGGCACTGAGCAGCAAGGACTTGCCGGCGCCGGGCGGGCCGGTGACCCCGATCAGATGCGCCGGCGCCTCGCCGCCCAGAGCGGCGGGGGAGACGGCCTGGAGGACCGCGGCGGCCTGCTCGCGCGCGGCGGTCGAGCGGTCCTCGATCAGGTTGAGAGCGGCGGGGGCCGCGCGCAGGTCGCGCTTGCTGAGGCGTTCGCCGAGCTCGGCTCCGGAGGCGGACATCGCCGGAGAAACTAGTGGGCCAGCAGATCTCGCAGCACGGCGGCGAGCCGCTCGGGCTCGTAGACGACCTGTGCCCAGCGGCAGCGGCGCACGCGGTAGCCGGCCTCGCCGAGCAGCCGGTCGCGGTAGGCGTCGCGCTCTCGGGTGCGGATCGTGGAGTGCCAGTCGCGGCTGTCAGTCTCGAGGATGAGGCGCTGGTCACGCCAGAGGAAGTCGACCTCGAGGGTCTCGGCGGCCGTTGGAATCCCGGGGTGGACCTCGGGCTGCGGCAGACCCTGCTGACGGCAGAAAGCGAAGAAGCGTTCCTCGACTCCCCGGTGTGGCAGCGGCCCCTCGAGATGGCCGGGATCGGCCAGAACCTCGCGGAGCCGCTGCGCGCCGCGACGGCCGTTGGCCTGCTCGAGCGCATGGCGCACCGCCCGGAGATCGAACAGCCGCCGGGCTACCGATTCGTGCACGGCGCGGTCCAGAGCATCGAGGGAGAGGACGTCGGCGAGGTCGAGCAGCGTGCGCGCGACGGTGGTGCAGGGGATGCCGTCGTGAACGGTGACGTCGGCTGGCGTGAGTGCGGCGCCACTGTGCACGCGGATGCCGGTGTAAGGGCGGCCCGATCGGCTCGGCGAGGTGACGTCGATCCTCGTCTGGGTGCTCTGCCTGATCCCCCAGTGGGCGGCGACCGACCGGTACGAGAGCGCTGCTCCTTCGCCGCACGCGTAGACGGCGGCCAGCCAGTGGCCCTCTCTCGTCAGGTTGCGGCTGCCCACGGCGTAAACGGATCGGTAAAGGGTGTGGAGGCGGCCGGCTGCCGCACGGTGACGGATGCCCCGAGCGCCAAGCCCGAGAGTCTCCAGTTGCTTCGCGGTGACCACGTTGTACTGCCGCTCGGCGAGCTCGGCCATGGCCGCGTCGAAGGGGGGTGTGGCCGCGTTCGGACGATATGCGTCCGTTTCAGGCCAAACCCCTTCCATGCAGGCGATGGTGGCTCAGCGAGCGTTACGCAACAAGACCGTCGTGCTCACTCTTAGTGCCGTTGCTGTAACGGCTTCGTGCGCTCGGCGAGGCTGCGGCTCGACTGGGCCCTCGCGCTCAGGCGGCCGGCGCCGCGGCCACGCCGTACCGCTCTGCCACGAGATCCACGATGTCTCCCATGATCCGCGAGATCTCGAAGTCCTTGGGCGTGTAGATGCGTGCCACGCCCGCGTCGAGCAGCGCGCGCTCGTCGTTGGGCGGGATGATGCCGCCGACCACCACGGGCACGTCGGCGCCGGCGTCGCGGAGCTCGGCCAGGACGCTCGGGATCAGCTCCGCGTGCGAGCCCGAGAGGATCGACAGGCCGACCACGTGTACGCCCTCGTCCACGGCGGTCCGCGCGATCCGCGACGGCGTCAGCCGGATGCCCTCGTAGACCACGTCCATCCCCGCGTCGCGGGCGCGCACTGCGATCTGCTCGGCTCCGTTTGAGTGGCCGTCGAGGCCCGGCTTGCCCACGAGGATCTTGATCCGCCGGCCCAGGACCTCGGAAACGCGCTCCACGCGGTCGCGCAACTCATTCAGTGACGCATCCTCGGGAGCAGCGGCGGCATCGGCCACACCTGTCGGCGCCCTGTACTCACCGAATACCTCTCGGAGAGCAGCAGCCCATTCACCCGTGGTTGCTCCCGCCTGAGCCGCAGCCAGCGTGGGGAGCATGATGTTCACCGAGGGATCGGCGGCGGCCTCACGAAGCGAGGCCAATGCCTCGTCGACGGAGGACTGGTCCCGCGACGAACGCCACTCCCTTAGTGCCTCAGTCTGTTCCCGCTCGACACGAGGATCCACGGTGAGGATGCCGCCGTCCTCGCCCTCGGCCAGCGGCGAGGGCTCGTGCTCGGTGTAGGCGTTCTGGCCCACCACCTTCTGCTCGCCGCTCTCGATCCTCTGCATCCGCGCGCGGTGGGATTCCACGAGCTGCGTCTTCATGTAGGGCACTGCCTCGACCGCGCCGCCGTGCTCCGCGACGACGGCCATCTCGGCCGAAGCGCCCTCCACCAGCTCATCGACGAGCCCATCCATCACCACTGAGCCCTCGAAGATGTCGGGGTAGTCGAGCAGGTCGGTCTCGTGGGCCAGGATCTGCTGGATCCGCAACGACCACTGCTGGTCCCACGGCCGCGGCAGCCCCAGCGCCTCGTTCCAGGCGGGCAGCTGCAGGGCGCGGGCGCGGGCGTCGCGGCCGAGGGTGACCGCCAGCGCCTCCAGCACGATCCGGATGATGTTGTTCTCCGGCTGGGACTCGGTGAGCCCGAGTGAGTTCACCTGCACGCCGTAGCGCATGCGCAGGTACTTGGGGTCCTCCACGCCGTAGCGCTCGCGGCCGATCTGCTCCCACAGCCGGCCCATCGCGCGCAGCTTGGCGTGCTCCTCGATGAAGCGGATGCCGGCGTTCACGAAGAACGAGATGCGGCCGAACACGCGCGGGAAGGTCTCGTCGTCCACGCGCGGGCGGACCTCGTCAAGCACGGCCTCGGCGGTAGAGAGCGCGAAGGCGATCTCCTGCACCGGCGTGGCCCCCGCCTCCTGGAGGTGGTAGGAGCAGATGTTGATCGGGTTCCACTGGGGCACCTCGTCGACGGAGAAGGCGATCATGTCCGCGATCAGCCGCATCGAGGGCTCGGGCGGGAAGGCGTAGGTGCCGCGGGAGAGGAACTCCTTGATGATGTCGTTCTGGGTGGTGCCGGTAAGCGCGTGGCGGTCCACGCCGTTCTCCTCGGCGGCGGTCATGTAGAGGGCGAGCAGCCAGGCGGCGGTGGCGTTGATCGTCATCGAGGTGTTCATCTCGCCGAGCGGGATGCCGTCCAGCAGCGAGTGCATGTCGCCCTTGTGGGCGATCGACACGCCGACCTTGCCCACCTCGCCGCGGGCCAGCTCGGCATCGGGGTCGTAGCCGGTCTGGGTGGGCAGGTCGAAGGCGATCGACAGCCCCGTCTGTCCCTTGGCCAGGTTCTTGCGGTACAGCTCGTTGGACTTCGTGGCGCTGGAGTGCCCGGCGTAGGTGCGCATCACCCAGGGCCGGTCGCGCTCCTCCAGACGATGTGGTTTGGGGTCGGCCACGAACCGGAATTGTATGTTGACCCGCTCGATGCCACACGAGATCGACCTGAACCACCTCGGCCGCCCCGGCGTCATCTGCGCCTTCGAGGTGGACGGCCTCGTGGTGGACCCGGGACCCGAGTCGTGCCTCCAGACCCTCCTGGAAGGCCTGCAGACGGACCTCCGCGTGTTGCTGCTCACCCACATCCATCTCGACCACGCGGGCGCCACCGGCGCGCTGGTGCGCTCCCATCCGGACCTCACCGTCTACGTGCATGAGCGCGGCGCGCCGCACCTGGCCGACCCCTCGAAGCTCCTCGAGAGCGCCGCGCGCCTGTACGGCGATGACATGGACCGGCTCTGGGGAGAGACCCTTCCCGTGCCCGAGGAGCGCATCCAGGTACTCAGCGGAGGCGAGACCGTGGAGGGCATGCGCGTGGCCTACACGCCCGGCCACGCCTCCCACAACGTGTCCTACTTCCACGAGGACGCCGGCGACGTGTACGTGGGGGACATGGCCGGAGTCCGCGCCCCCGGCCACGACTTCACGATCGCCCCCACGCCACCGCCCGACATCGACGTGGAGGCCTGGCTGACGTCCGTCGACGAGATCGAGGCGTTCGGCGCCGGGGCGGTGTGCATGACCCACTTCGGCCGCCACGAGGACGCCGCGGTCCAGCTCGACCGCGTGCGCGAGTCGCTGCGCGAACGGGCGGACATGGCCCGCGAGAAGTCCGCCGAGGAGTTCGCCGAATGGTCCGAGGCCCAGGTGCGCGACGCGGTCGACCCCGAGACCGCCGAGGTGCTCATCCAGGCCGCGCCGCCGGACCAGCTCGGCCTCGGCCTGCGCCGCTACTGGGACAAGCGGGCCGAGCGCGAGGACGCGCCGTGAGCCCCTCCACGATCGAGAAGCCGCGCACCGGCGGTCCGGGATCGGGCCTTGACTCCAACTGGCGCGTGATCGTGCTCAACGACAACCACAACACCTTCGACGGTGTGGCCTCGGCACTGGCGCGGGTGATTCCAGGGGTCGGGCTCGACCAGGGCTACGCGATCGCGGAGACGATCCACAACACCGGCCAGGCGATCGTCTGGACCGGCCCCAAGGAGCCGGCGGAGCACTACTGGGAACAGCTGAAGGACACGGGGCTCACGATGGCCCCGCTCGAGCAGGGGTAGGCTGAACTGACTCCGAGTTGTGCCGACAGTTGCGGCTCATCTCGGCTCTATCTTGCGGGCACCGTAGACGAGCTCGGCCGGGCAGCGCCCGGCGGTGATTCGGCCGTCGTGGGGGCGCTCGTAGTTGTAGTAGTCAAGGGAGGCGCGCAGTTCGCGCTGAAGGCCGCGGTAACGGACCTGGAGGAAGCGG
>DASROS010000107.1:0-47393 GCA_035646775.1 Thermoleophilaceae bacterium
GCATAGCCCCATGCGCCCGGCACCCCATCCGCCTCACCGAGGTCGTGGTAGAAGCCGACGAACGCGGTGCCCGGGTCCTCGGGGCCGGCCAGCGTCCCGATCAGGCCCTGCACCGCGAACGGCACCCGCACGAGCTCCGACGGGATCTCCGCCAGCTCATCGGCCACGCTCCCGTCAAGGATGCCCTCCCCCACCGCCTCCAGCCAGCGCTCACGGTCGGGCGGCTCTGACATCAGCGGCCGCGCGCGCTCGGCGGCGCGCTCCCAGCGCTCGGAGAAGGCCTCGTAGCCGTCGGCGTCGGCCTTCGACCAGTCACGCGCGATGCCCGCGTGGGTGCGCTCGCGGGAGGACCACGTGACCACCGAGCGGCCATCGGGAAACGGGGCGAACAGCCCCGGCTCGTGGGTCTTCACGCGAAGACCATGACGCGCCAACTCGAGATCGCGCACGATCTCTGGCCGCAGCAGGGAGAGCGTGTAGGCGCCCGGAGAGGCTCTCACTCCCGGCCACAGCTCCTCGGTCACGCAGGCGCCGCCGGCGATGTGGCGGCGCTCCAGCACCTGCACCGACAGCCCGGCGCGCGCCAGGTAGGCGGCCGCCGTGAGGCCGTTGTGGCCCGCGCCCACCACCACCGCGTCGAGCACCTCCTGGCTCACGGTGCGGCGAGCACCTCGCGGGACGCCGCCTCGCCCGAGCGCACCGCGCCGTCCATGTAGCCCGACCACACCTCGGCCATCTCGGCCCCGGCCCAGTGGATCGGGCCTGCCGGCGCGCGCAGCACGTCGCCGTAGTGGGTCCAGGCGCCGGTGGGCATGTGGCACCCGTAGCAGCCGCGGGAGAACTCCTCCTCGGCCCAGAGGCGCTCCACGTAGCGGTCGGGCTTCGCAGCGCGCTCGCCGAACAGGCGGCGGAAGCAGTCGATCACCGTCGCGCGCCGCGCGTCGGGCGCCAAGCGCCCGAACTCCCGCGCGCGGGCGCCCTCGAGGAAGCCCAGTAGCACGCCGGGCGAGCCGTCGGGCGGCGAGTTGTCGTAGGTGAGCTTCACGGGGCCGGTGTCGCTGGTGGCCTGGCCGCTGAGGCCCTGCTCGCGCCAGAAGGGCTCGTCGTAGAGGGCCATGCACTTGGCCACCGTGCCCAGCGGCATGCGCTGGGTGAGCTGGTCGCGGTACCCGGACAGCGGCGGGTCGTACGCGATGCGGCCGGCCAGCGAGGGAGCGATCGCCACCACCGCCCGGCGGGCGCGCACCCGAACGCCGCCGTCGGCGTGCACGATTACGCTGTCCGGCCCGTGCTCGATCAGCCGCACCGCGGCGTCGCGCACCACGGTCTCGGCCCCGAGCCGCTCGGCAACGCGTTGCGCGATGAGCTGCGAGCCGCCCACGAAGCGGTCCTGCTGCGCCCCGCCCTCGGTGTCGAACAGCAGCTCGATGCTGCCCGCGGAGTGGATGTAGAAGAGCATGTGAAGCAGCGAGAAGTCCTCGGGCTCCGCGGCCCACACCGCCTCGGTGCCGAGCTGGAACAGCTCCCGCGCCCCCTGCGTGCGCAGGTGGCGCGCCTGCCAGGTGTGGGCGGTCATCGAATCCCACTCGCGCGCCTTCGGCGCCTCCCAGGGGCGGTCCAGCGGCACCTGCCGCGCCATCCGGTTGAGCCGGCGCTGGGCGCGGTCGAAATCCATCAGCGCCAGCCGGCTCATGGGCGGGATCGTCCCGTGGTAGCGGCGCAGCCTCCCCCGCCACTCGAGCACGTTCTCGCCCTCGGTGTAGGTGGGGAACGTGTCCACGCCCACGTCCGCCGCGAGGGTGGCCAGGTGGTCCTGGGTGGGGCCGATCCACTGTCCGCCGACCTCAACCACCTTGCCATCGCCGATCGACTCGTTGAGCAGCCTGCCACCCACCCGGTCGCGGGCCTCCAGGACCACCACGGAAGAGCCCGCGGCGATGAGATCCCGAGCCGCCACCAAGCCGGCCAGCCCAGCGCCCACCACGGCCACGTCGGCCTCTCGCAGCCCCTCGGTCATCGGCCAACGGTACCTGCGAGCGGCTGTGGACCGAGAGGGCTTGCGACGCGCGCTACGTTCGGCCCGCATAGCGGGCCCAAGTGCAAAGCCGCCGCGCTCTCTGGCGCGTTTGCACTCGGCAGGGCCCTGGAGTTCGCGCCGAAGATCACATTCGTCCTCGCTAGCCTGTCTTGCGATGTCCTCGCAAGCTGGTTCCCGCGAGGACGGGCGCCGGCTGTCGCTGCGCACGCTGGTGATCGCCAGCGCCGCGTCGTGCACCGCGGCGGTCGTGACCTCGCTGTTCTGGAAGGGCGGCACTCCTATTGCCGCCGCGGTCACCCCTGTCCTCGTGGCCGTGGTCTCCGAGATGCTGCACCGGCCGGCGACGGTGATTGCCGCCCGTCGCGAGCAGACCGGGGCCCGGAAGGAGCGTCTGCGCACATCGCCCGCCACCGCGGCACGGGAGGAGCGCCTGCGCACATTGCCCGCCACCGCGGCCGAGCCCGCTCGCTCCCCGGGCGCGCCGGAGATGAAGGTCTACCGTGCCCCGTCGCGCCGACCCAGGCTGGCATTCAAGCCGATTGCCGCCACGGCAGCCATCGCCTTCGTGATCGCCGCCGCGCTGCTCACGCTCCCCGAGCTGATCGCCGGGCAGTCGTTCGGCCAGGGCGACCGCGGCACCACCCTGTTCGGCGGCTCGGGCAAGAGCGACTCGAGCTCCTCCGACCAGGAGACCCAGGGCACCCAGCCGCAGCCCCAGCAAACGGCGCCCGACCAGCCGGACGAGAGCCAGAGCCAGGACACGCAGGACCAGACAACGCCCACGAAGCCTCCTGCCGACGAGCCGGCGCCGGACTCCCGGCGGGCACCGTCGACCACCACCCCGGCGGCGCCCGCGGCGCCGGGGGAGCCCGCGCCCTAGGCGGACTCGCCGGGGCGGCGCACGCGCGGGTCCTCACCCTCGGGCAAGCGCCCGTCGCGGCCCACGTAGCCGCCCTTCGCACCGGTCACGAGCATCACCAGATCGCCGCCGCCGACGTTGGTGATGCGGCGATGCGTGGGCGCGTCGACGCGGGCGAGCCCACCCGGGCCGAGCACGTGCTTGGAGCCATCGCCGAACTCGAACTCGGCCGTGCCCTGGTGAACGAAGTACAGCTCCTCCTGCTCGTCGTGGAAGTGAAAGCCGCCGGCGTAGCCGGGCGGGAAGACGAGCGCGTTCACGCCGAGCTCGGCCACCTCCAGCTCGCGGCGCACCTTGCGAAAGCCGGGGCCCTCGCCGATCGAGTCGAGGTTGCCGACGGCGAAGCCGTCTCCCTTCGCGACCTCGTGCGTCTCGCCCGCCACGGCGCTAGCCGTCCTCGTCCGAGTCGTCGTCCTCGCCGGACTTGCCGTCCTCGGCCTCGTCGTCGGGGTCGGGCACCGCGCCGGGGACGGACGCGCTCTGCTTCTTGCTCTCCCAGTCGTCGCGCGCGCTCTCGATGTCGTCCTGGAGCCGGTCGCCGTGGTGCGCCAGCTCGTCGGCGGTGTGCTCCATCTCCTCGACCTGCGGGTCGTCGCTGCCGGCCTCTTCGCTCATGGCGCGAAAACTACCCCACCGCCCGCCGGCACAAACGGCGCGGGCCTCAGCCGCCCGCTGCCTCGGCGCGACGCAGGCCACGCACCGCCCAGGACGACGCGAGGACGCAGAGCACGACGGCGGCGCCGAAAGCCAGTGCGATCTTCGGCTCGCCGCCGGAGATCAGGTCGCGCCCGGCCTCCAGCATCGCCGTCACCGGGTTCACGTGGGCGACGGCGTGCACCCAGCCGCTGAGGAGGTCCGCCGGCACGTACACGGGCGCAAGGAACAGGATGGTGAAGATGGGCGTCTGCATGAGCGGCCCGGCCTGGATCGAGCGGAACCGCAGCGCGACCCCGGCCGCCCACATCAGCGCCGCGAAGTTCGCGAGGCCGGCGAGCGCGTAGAGGCCCACCAGGTCCACGCCGGCGCCGCCGACCTCCATACCGGCGGCCAGCGCGATCGTGGTGAGCAGCACCCACACGAACACCGCGCGCACGAGCGCCGAGATCGCGTACCCGGCGAGGATGCCTAGCCGGTTGGGTGCTGCGAGCATCATCCGCCGCCCGAAGCCCGACTCGAAGTCGCGCGCCATGGCAAAGCCGGTGAACACGCCCCCGAACGCCGACGCCTGCAGCAGCACGAACACGAACTGGAAGGCGGTGTAGCCGCTCGGGAAGTCGAAGCCGGGCGCGCTTTCAACTCGGGAGAGCCCGCCGGCGAACGCGGTGAAGAAGAACAGCGGGAACAACACCGCGGGCAGCAGCAGGGCCGGGTTGGTGAAGAAGTTGTGCAGGTTGCGCCAGGCAACGGCCGCGGCCACGCTGCGTGTTCTCATGTGCGCACCAGCCTCGAGCGCAGGGAGCCCACGGCCAGAGCGAGGAACACCGCGCCCAGCCCGAAGGCGACTCCGAACGCACGGAGCAGCGGCTCGGCCTCGAAGCCGTCGATGAACAGGGACCGGATCCCCTCGAGCAGGTAGCTCACCGGGTTCCAGGTGGCGATCGTGCGAAACCAGTCCTGCTCGATCAACTCGCGCGGCAGCGCCATCGACGACAGGAACAGGAACACGAACAGCACCGGGAACAGGCTCTGCACGGCCTCGCCGTCACCGAGGCGAAAGGCCGCGAACAGCCCAACGCAGCCGAAGGCGAAGCTGATCGCCACCGCCAGCCCCATCAGCACGAACGCACCCGCCAGGCCGGCCTCGAGAGTCGCGCCGGCCGCCAGGCCCACGCCGAGATAGACGAGGCCCTGCAGCACTCCCAGCGCCAGCACGCCGGCCAGCTGGCCGGCCACCAGCGCGAGGCCGCTCATCGGGGTGAGCGCCAGCCGGTCGAGAAAGCCGGTCTCGATGTCCTTGGCGAGGTCGGCGCCGCCGTTGGCCACGGCGAAGATGCCCGACTGGATGAACGGCACCGCGAGCGCGAAGGTGACGTAGGAGTCGGCGGGGAAGCCGGGGATGTTCGTGGCCGCCTCCAGGCCGCCCGCGTTTATCGCCAGCAGGATCAGCGGGAAGATCAAAGAGGGCACGACCTGCGCCGGCTGGCGCAGGGTGCGCATCACCGAGCGGCGGGCCAGCTCGGATACCTGGGTCCAGGTGGCGGAGCTCACGCCGATGCGGCGGCCTGCGCCGGCACGCGGGCGGGCTCGTCCTCGGACTCGTCGTCGTCGCCGGAGCCCTCCAGCGTGCGGCCGGTCTTGGCGAGGAACACGTCGTCGAGCGTGGGGGCGTGAACCTGGAGGTGGGCCACCTCGATGTTCTCGGCGTCCAGAGCCCTCACCACGTCGGCCAGCGAGGCGCCGCCGCCCTTCAGGCGCACGGCCACGCTCTCCTGCTCGTGGTGGGGGCAGTCGCCGCCGCCGAAGCGCTCAAGCACGCGGAACACGTCGCCCGCGCGCGCCGGGTCGGCCGGCACGGCCTCCACGCTGGGGTCGCCGATCTCGGCCTTCAGCGCCTCGGGCGTGCCCTCGGCCACCAGCTTGCCGTGGTCGATGATCCCCACGCGACCGGCCAGGACGTCGGCCTCCTCGAGATACTGGGTGGTCAGGAAGACGGTGACACCCTCCTCGCGGGCGAGGCGGCCGACCTCCTCCCAGAGCGAGCTGCGGCTCTGGGGGTCGAGCCCGGTGGTGGGCTCGTCCAGGAACAGGATCCGCGGGCTGTGCACGAGCGCCAGCGCCAGGTCCAGCCTGCGGCGCATTCCGCCGGAGTAGCCGCCCACCTTGCGGTCGGCGGCGTCGGCCAGGCCCACGCGCTCGATCAGGTCGTCTCCGCGGCGGCGGCGCTCCTCCTTGGGCAGCCCGTGCAGCGCGGTCTGAAGGCGCATGTGCTCGCGGCCGGTGAGGTAGTTGTCCAGCGCGGCCTCCTGCAGCGCCGCACCGATGTTCTCGCGCACCTTGGCGCCGTCCTTGGTCACCTCGAAGCCGGCCACGCGCGCCGTGCCCGCGGTGGGCGGCAGCAGCGTGGTGAGCACGTGCACCGCGGTGGACTTCCCGGCGCCGTTGGGGCCGAGGAAGCCATAGATCTCGCCGGCGTCCACGTGGAGGTTCACGCCGTCCACGGCCCGGGGACCCTTCTTGTACTCCTTGACGAGGTCCTCGACCTCGATCGTGGCGGGATGCTCGGTGGCGCTCATGCGGGGCGACGCTATCACGACAGTTGAGCTTGTCAACCTTCGTAGAAGTCGACTATCATGTCGCACCAATGGGCAGCACGCCGGTCAAGACCGACCCCGCCACCGAGGCCTGGACGCTCGTGCTGGCCCTGTTCTTCGGCGAGCGCCCGCCACGGATCCCGCGCATCGCCGCCGAGTTCGACGTCTCCCCCATGGCCGTCAAGATGCTCCAGTGGCTGGAGCCGGGCGCGGAGATGACGATGAGCGGCCTGGCAGAGCGGATCTACTGCGACGCCTCCAACGTGACCGGCATCGTGGACCGGCTGGAGGCGCGCGGGCTGATCGAGCGCCGCGACAGGCCGGGCGACCGCAGGGTGAAGCTGATCGGGCTCACGGCGGAGGGCGAGCGCTGGCGCGAGCAGATCCTCGAGCGCCTGTACGAGCCGCCCGAGCCGATCGCCGGGCTCTCGGTGGCCGACCAGCGCGCCCTGCGCGACGTGCTGCGGCGAGCCGTCGGGGAGAACTAGGCATCTAACCTGGGCGGCCGATGGCCGCCTCCGAAGGACAGCCCGAGCAGACCATCCGGCGATGGCTGGCCAGGAACGGGCCAGTCGACGTGGGGATCGACGCCATCGAGCAGACGTGGGGGCTGGAGACGCTCACCGCGAGCGACCGCCGCCGGATCGGGCGGGCGCTCGAGGAGGCCGGCGTGATCTGTGAGCCGCCGCTGCGGCGCGCGGGCCGGCGCGACAAGCTGCACCTGAGCCTGGTGCCCGAGGCGGAGGCGGCGGAGCGGGAGGAGGTGGCCGAGCCGGAGTCCGAGCCCGTCGCGGAGCCTGAGCCGGAGCCTGAGCCGGAGCCCGTCGCGGAGCCTGAGCCGGAGCCGGTCGCGGAGCCCGAGCCCCGTCACGGGCAGGCCCCGGCCGGGGACGGCACGGCGGCGCTCAAGCTCGCGCCGCTCGCGATTGCCCTGATGGTTGCCGGCTCGCTGGGCCCGTGGGCGAAGAGCATCTTCGTCGTCGACTACGGGCTCGACCGCGCCGGCGTGCTGGTGATCGCGCTGGCGGCCGTCGCGGGTCTGCTCTTGTTGGCGCACGCGCGCTCCGAGAGCCGTACGCCGCTGCCGCTGGCGGCGGCCCTGGTGGCGACGGTGGCGGTGACCGTGGTGGTATCCGAGTTCCGCGAACTGCTGGACGACGACCTGGTCGGCCCCGCCTGGGGGCTGTACGCCGCGTTCGCCGGGTCTGCCGCGATGGTTGCGATCGCGATGCTGCAGCTCGCGCGGCGCTGACCGTCCCACAGGCCTCCGGCAGGAGGTGTTACGTTGCCGCGATGCCGTCCGCCGCCTTCGTGGAGCGCCTGAACGAGCAGGTGGGTAACGAGTTCGCCGCCTCGCAGCAGTACGTGGCCGTCGCCGTCTACTACGACGCCGAGACCCTCCCGCGCCTGGCCTCCTTCTTCTACACCCAGGCGGTCGAGGAGCGCAACCACTCGATGATGATGCTGCAGTACCTGCTCGACGCCGGCGAGACCGCGACGGTGCCCGGCACCGCCGCCCCCAGGACGGATTTCGCCGACGTGGTGGAGCCGGTGCGGATCGCCCTCGAGCAGGAGCGCAAGGTGAGCGACCAGATCGCGGGCCTGGCCAACGTCGCGCGCGAGGGCGGCGACTATCAGAGCGAGCAGTTCATGCAGTGGTTCCTCAAGGAGCAGGTGGAGGAGGTCGCCACGATGTCCGACCTCCTGCGAGTGGTCGAGCGCGGTCACAAAAACCCGCTGCTGGTGGAGGAGTACCTCGCGCGGGAGGCGCCCGCCGACGCGGGCGACGACCCCACCGCCCCGCCCGCCGCCGGCGGGGCGATCTAGCTCGGCCGCCAGGAGCGGATCCGCTCGGCGAAGCTCACGGCGCCCGAGGCCGTGATCGCCGTGATCCGCGCCGGGGCCCGCGGCTATGTGACCAAGACGATCTCCGGCCCCGACCTCGCCGACGCCGTACAGCGAGTGCGCGAGGGCGACGCCGTGTTCTCCCCCGGCTGGCCCTTCGAAAGCTCCAGCTCTCCAGCCGTCACGAGCTGTCGGCGTGGGCGGTGGAGCGGCGGCTGCTCGAGTCCTGAGGGGTATCCTGCGCGCCGGGAGGAAGCTGTGCGCTCTAGCCGAATCATCGCCACCGCCGCCGTCGCGACCGCCTGCGCTCTGGGCACCGGTGTCGCGCCCGCGTTCGCGGCCAAGTCCTGCCCCGAGCCGGGCGAGAGTTGGCAGCGCGCCACGCCCGCCGAGGCGGGCATGGACGCGGCCAAGCTGCAGGACGCGATGGACTACGGCTCCACGCAGCTCAGCTTCGCCGTGCGTGTGTACCGGCGCGGCTGCCTCGTGGCAGAGGACCGGCTGGCGCCCGTGAACCGAACGCAGCAGTACGAGAGCTACTCGATGGCCAAGTCGATCACGTCGGTGATGTTCGGGCGCGCGATGCAGCAGGGGCTGATCGGTCCCGACGACCCGGTGGGCGCACTGGTCACCGAGGCCGACCGCCCCCACGGCGCGGTCACGCTGCGCAACCTGCTCACGATGACCTCGGGCTGGCGCTGGAACGGGTTCCGCGACTACAACATCTTCACGATGCCCGACCGCATCCGGGATGCCCTCACGCTCGAGGTGGTGCGCCGGCGCGGCACCTACTTCGAGTACGCACAGAGCTCCGTGTCGCTGCTGGCCGAAGCCACCGGCCGAGCGGCGGGCAAGGACGCCGGGGCATACGCCCAGCAGGAGCTGATGAGCCCGCTTGGCATCGAGGCCGACAGCTGGTACTGGAAGCGCGACCCCGCCGGGCACATCGGCGGCTTTTACGGCGTGAACATGCGACCCGACGACTTCGGGCGCTTCGGCGAGCTGCTGCGCCGCGGCGGCATGTGGCGCGGGCGCCGGCTCGTGTCAACCGCCTTCATGGAGGAGGCGCTGCAGCCCACCAAGACCAACGGCTGCTACGGCTGGCTGATCTGGCTGAACCGCGACAAGCCGTGCGTGGGCGCGCGGGTGACCGAGCGGCCGGTGGACAACGCGCGGAGTTCCCCGATCTGCCCGCCAACATCTACCGCTTCTCCGGGCTCTTCGGGCAGCTGGTGACCGTGTTCCCGTCGCAGGACATGGTGCTCGTTCGCACCGGCCAGGACCCCAGCCTCCTGCCCTCGTCGGGCGGCGCGTCCTACGAGCACACCCTCTACCGCAAGGTGCTCGGCTCGATCACAGACCAGCGCGTGCAGGTCGGCCAGGAGGGACCCGGCGAGGGGCCGAAGGACAAGCCCAACTCGGACACCGGGTTCCAGAACTCGCTGCGGGAGCCGGACCAGTACTCCCAGGGCGCGTCGCAGCAGCCGCTGCCCCCCGCCGGACCGGCGCGGGCCCGCGCGGCCGTCCTGTCGCTGGCGCGCCCGCGGGCTTCGCGCCGCGGTGTCGTATCGCTGCGGGTGGCATGCCCGCCGCGGTGGCTGTCAAAGATGGCGCCGGTGTGCCGCGGCATGGCGCGTGTGCGCGGCGCCCGCCCCGGGCCGCGACGCGGCATCCGCTACCGGATCGGCGCCGGCCGCTCGAAGGTGCTGCGCTTCAAGCTCACGTCTCGCCGTGCGAGGGCGCTGCGCCGCAAGGGCCGCATGACGCTGATCGTCTCCGCGAAGAACCGCGACGCCGCCAAGGGCGCCTACACGCGCGGCGACGTAAAGGTGCTGCGCGCCCCGCGGCGCCGCTGAGCGTCAGTCCACGTCCTGGCCGTTGGCCGTGAGCTTCACGTCGATGTTGCCGCGCGTGGCGTTGGAGTACGGGCACACCTGGTGGGCGGCCTTCACCAGCTCCACCGCCGCGTCGGTGTCCTCGACCGAAGGGAGCGAGACGTCCAGGTTCACCGACAGAGTGAAGCCGCCGCTTTCGGTGGGATGAAGGCTGACCTTCGAGTCGATCGTGGCGTCGCCCGCATCCACGCGCTGGCGGCGGGCCATCACGCCCAGCGCACTGTCGAAGCACGAGGCGAACCCCACGGCGAAGAGTTGCTCGGGGTTCGTGCCCCTACCGTTGCCGCCCAGCTCGGAGGGCACGCGGATGTCCACCTCCAGGGCACCGTCCGTGGTCTTGCCGTGACCCTTGTGGCGGCCGCCATGCACCTGGGCCTCGGCCGTGTAGAGCACCTTCGCCATGCAGCCTCCTGTTCTGGGTGTCCGGAAAACCTACCCGTGCGGCGGGGCGCGCTGAATCACACGCGCTCCGCGCTTGGGCCGGAAGGTGATGCCGCGGCGCACGCCGCGCTCGGGCCTGCGCCCGGCCGGCTCGAGCCGGGTTCGCTCGAGCACGCGGCGGATGGCCACCCGCATCTCCATCTCGGCGAAGCTCGCGCCCAGGCAGCGGCGCGTGCCGCCGCCGAAGGGCAGCCACGTGTAGGTGTCCGGCGCGTCGGCGCCGAGGAAGCGCTCCGGACGGAAGTCCGCCGCCTCGGGGTAGCGGTCGGCGCGGCGGTGGATCGCGGCGATCGAGGGATTGATCTCGACACCGGGCGGGATCTGGTGGCCGCCCACTTCGAACGGCTCGTCGCCGCGCACCACGCGGCCCACGCCGGAGATCACCGGCCGGATGCGCAGCGCCTCCTTCACGACGGCGGCCAGGTAGGCGTCGCCGTCCGATGCCAGCTCGGCCTTCAGCCGCTCGAGCACGCGCGGGTTTCGCAGCAGCAGCTCGAACGCCCAGGCCAGCCCCGTTGCGGTGGTCTCGTGGCCGGCCACCAGCAGCGTGACCAGCTCGTCGCGCAGCTCGCCGTCGGTCATCGGGTTGCCGTCCTCGTCGCGCGCCACGAGCAGCATCGAGAGCACGTCCTCGCGCTCCTCGAGGTCTGGCTCGGCGCGCCGGGCGGCGATCTCCTCGTGGATCAGCTCGTCCACCCCGCGGCGCGCTTCGACGAACTCCTCGCCCGCGCCCGCCCCGCGCCTGCCGCCGGTGAGCACCAGCAGCAGCACCGCCCGTCGCGACGCCACGGGGTCCACCATCCTGCGCACGCGTCGCATCAGCTCGGCCTGGTGCGGGCCCTCGACCACGCCGAACACGGCGCGCATGATGATCTCCAGGGTCAGCTGCTGGGTGTGCGGCAGCAGCGGAAACGGCTTGCCCACGGGGAACGAGTCGATCGCGCGGTCGGCCGCCTCGCGCATCACGTGCTCGTAGGCGCGCATGCGCTCGCCGTGGAACAAGGGCAGCAGCAGCTTGCGCTGGCGCATGTGCTCGGCGCCGTCTAGCAGCAGCACCGACCGCTCCCCCACCACCGGCCCCAGCACCGCGTTGGCCTCGCCCGCGCGCAGCCGCTCGGGCGAGCCGCGGAACACCTGCTTCACCAGCTCGGAGTCGAACACCATCACGAAGCCGGGGTCGAACAGGCTGCGGAAGGTGACCACGTCGCCGTAGCGCCGACGGTTGGCCTCGATCCAGGGGACCGGAGCGAGGATGAAGCCGAGCGTCTGCACCCAGCGCGGAAGCCGCGGTCCGGGCGGGAGGGCGGCATCGACCATCGTGCACAGGGTACGCGGCCGCTTAGCCCACGGCCGGCGCGCTCATCCGGGCGGCCACGTCGACGACCACCGGCTTCGGCACGTCCGGCCGGTCGATCCACCACATCGCCAGCCCTGCCAGCCCGCTGGTGAGCAGCTCGGCGGTGGGCTCCACCTGCTCGGGCGGCATCCGTGATCCGGCGCGCTGCCCGATGAACGCCGCCATCACCTGCCGGGCGGACAGGCTCACGCGGAGCCGGAAGGCCTGTATCTCCTCGTCGCCGGAGTTGTCGCGGAACAGCATCGCCCAGGCGTGGGCATTGGTGCGCACGTAGTCCAGCCAGACCTCGAGGATCGCGCGCACGAGCGAGTCGGCCGAGCGACCCGTCTCCGATAGGTCCACTCCCTCGAAGAAGCTCGGCAGGTCGTCCTCGTGCCGGGCAAGCAGCGCCAAATAGAGGTCCTTCTTGGAGTCGAAGTGGCGGTAGACCATCGGCTTGGTCACATCGGCCGCCGCCGCCACGTCCTCCATGCGCGTGCCCGCGTAGCCTTTGGCCGCGAACAGCCGCCCGGCCGCGAGGGCTATCAGCTCGCGGCGCTCGTCGCCGGCGATCCGCTTGGGCTTGGTGGCGGCCATGGTTACCGGAGAGTAACTCCGCGTGCTATGTTACTCGCCGGTAACAACAAAAGGAGCTCCCGTGCACCCCACCGCACACGACCCGGTCACCGGCGTGAGCTACGCCTTCACCCCCAATGGCGAGAACCTGACCGTGGACTGCTGGTTCGAGCCCGGCGCGAAGCTCCCCGAGCACTACCACCCGATCCAGGAGGAGCACTGGTCGGTGGTGGAGGGCCGAGCCAAGGTCCAGAACGGCGACTTCAAGGGCGTGGTCGTCCCCGAGGACGGCGCCCAGGTGGTCAAGCCCGGCACCAAGCACTCGATCGAGATCCTCGCTGAGCCGGCCCACCTCCGCTGCGAGGTCTACCCCGCGCTCGGCCTCCAGTCGTTTCTCGAGGACAGCGCGGCCGCCGCCCGCGAGGGCCTGTTCATGAAAGGCGGCATCCCGCGCAACCTGCGTGGCGCCCGCTGGGCGGCGAACTTCCTCAAGCACCACCGCGAGGAGACCGTGCTGACCTTCCCGCCGCGGTTCGCGCAGTCGGCGATGATCGCGCTACTGGGGCGCTAGCTGCCCTCCAACGCCTGCACGATGGCGTCACCGATCCTGCTTGACATGTGACCGGCATGGACGATGTGTTCAGGGCCCTCGCCGACCCCACGCGCCGGAGCCTGCTCGACGAGCTGTTCAAGGAAGACGGGCAGACTCTCAGCGCGCTCGAGGGGCGGTTGCCGATGACGCGCTTTGGCGTGATGAAGCACCTGAAGGTGCTCGAGGAGGCGAACCTCGTGGCCACAAAGAGGCGTGGCCGCGAGAAGCTGCACTTCCTGAACCCCGTCCCGATCCGGCTCGTCCACGACCGGTGGGTGAGCAAATACGCAGAGCCCTGGGTGGCAACGCTCAGCGGGCTCAAGCGCCGACTCGAGGAGAAAACGATGGAAAAAGTGTTCGAGATCTACATCAAGAAGACCCCGGAGCGCCTGTGGGAGGCCATTACCGACGGCGAGATGAGGCGGCAGTACAGCTTCGGCGTGGGAGTCACGTCCGACTGGACGCCGGGCTCGCGCTACGAGGCCGTTCACCCGGGGGCGGGCATAGCCATCTCCGAGGGCGAGAACTTGGAGGTCGATCCGCCGCGCCGGCTCGTCCAGAGCATGACCGCCCTCTGGAGCGACGACGTGAAGAGCGAGGGGACCTCGAGGGTCACCTGGGAGATCGAGCCAGTCGGCAGTTCCTGCCGGCTGACCGTGACCCACGACGAGCTCCGCGAGGGTGCGAACGACGAGCTCTTCGGGGGCTGGCCGATGATCCTCTCCGGCCTCAAGACGCTGCTGGAGACGGGCGAGTTGCTCGACACCCCCGGCTCTCAGCGCTACGCGGCCGCCTGAGATCCTGACGAGCGAGGCGCCGCTGCATCTCGGCGGCGCCTCGGTCAGCCCTTCTTTCGGATCACGAACTGCGCGAGCGTTCAGGAGGCGGGCGGCCGCTGCGCGCGTGCCACCAGGCCGGCGTAGACGAGAGCGAGGGTCTCGCCGAGGAGCTCGGGGCCAACCGATCCCGGCTCGATCAGCTCATCGACAGAGAGGCCGCCGATGATGCCCATCACGATGCGAGCAACGTCCTCCGCCGGCATCGGGAGGTCAGGCGTCCCGAGGTGGCGCGCCCGCGCCTCGAGCGCGCCCGCAAGGGCGCCCCGAAGCTCCGTTTGGCGCTCGGCGTAGCGGGCGCGGAGCTCGGGATCGCGGATCGCGAGGCTCCAGTACTCGTGCTCGAGCAGCACTGCGTCGCGCTGCCTGCTGAGCTGCCGAGCGAACGTCCGGTTTGCCTCTACCGACATGTCGCGTTCGGGTGGCGCCGATTCGAGCAGCGCGACCATCTCGCGCATCGGCGCGTCGATGCGCTCCTCGATCAGCGCCAGGAGGAGGTCCTCCTTGCCGGAGAAGTGCCAGTAGAGCGCCCCCTTCGAGTAGCCCGCCGCGGCGGCGATCTCGTCGACGCCGGCCTGCCGGTAGCCCCGGCGGGCGAAGACCCGCAGCGCCGCCGACAGCAACTCGTCGCGACCCTCACGGCCCTGCGCGCGAGCGGCGCGGGTGCGCCGATCGAGACGCGCTTCGACTGCCTTGCCCGACTTGCGATGCCGGTGTTTAACGCTGGCGGCCATCGGGGTAGTCTACCGACTGAACGGTCAGTATGTACACGCTATACGTCATCCCCGGTTCGCACGCCTGCCGCTCGGCGATCCTCATGCTCGAGCACAAGCAGGTGCCCTACCGGCGCGTCGACGTGCCTACCCTCCTGCATCCGCTTGCGGTCCGGCTGGTCGGGTTCGAGGCGACCTCGGAGACGCGCTCCGCCGGCACACGGCGCCCGGCCCCGCTGCGCTTCGGCGATCGCACCGGGACCGTGCCGGCGCTCGCCGTCGACGGCCAACGGGTCTCGACCAACCGCGAGATCGCGCGGTTTCTCGACGATCGCCATCCCGAGCCGTCGTTGTTCCCCGCCGATAGCGCGCAGCGGCGGGCGGTCGAGGAGGTCGAGCGCTGGGCGAACGACACGTTTCAGATGGCCGCCCGCCGGATCGCCCTGGCCGGGGCCCTGCATGGTCCGAAGGCGATCAGGCGATCAGGCGCCGACGGCCGGATGGGCTATCTCCTCTACCGGAGCGCGCTCGCGCGGCGCCTGATCATCCCGATGATCGGCCGCCTCGTGTTCGCCGTCGACTCGGCCACGGATCCCGAGCTCCTCGCCGAGCTTCCCGCGATGCTCGACCGGATCGACGCCTGGATCGCCGACGGGGTACTCGGCGGAGCGCAACTGAACGCCGCGGACTTCATGGTGGCGCCCAGCCTGGCGCTGATCCTCTACCGCACCGACATCCTGCCCCTGCTCGAGGGCCACCCGGCCCTCGAGCTCGTCGACCGGCTCCTGCCCGAGCCGGCGTAGGCGCGGGCGACGCGCCAGCCAGCAACCACTGCAATGGAGACGCCGGGAATCGAACCCGGGTCCGCGGTCGCGTAAAGAACAGCTTCTACGAGCGTAGCCGGCCCTCTGATCTCGTCCCCCTCTAGCCTGACCGGCCGGGTTGAGGGGGACCAGCCTCTGTATATGTCCCTCCACCACCAGAGGCGCGTGGTGGAGGCAAGCCCGTTTCTGATCCCAGCGATCTCCCCCACGGGCCGAGGGGAGGCCGGGAGCTCACTGCCTAGTTGTAACTAGACAGCAAGCGCGAACGAGTGATCTCGGTCCGCACTTATGGTTTTGCCGGTTGTTTTACGAGGCCTACCGGCGACCTCGGCTCGCAACTGCTCCCACGAACGACCACGTCGAAGCCTGTCGTCCCCGTGAAAGCCCTTCAATGGTAGCTCCAAGGGGAATAGCCGGGTCCAGGCGCCTGGCACAATCCGGACGGATGACCGAGCGGCCCGAGGACGAGCAGGCCGCCGAGGAGGCCGCCGACGCCGCCGGAATCGACGTCGAGGACCTGGTCGACGAGGAGCACGAGCCGCCCGTGGCCACCCGGGCCGAGCGCGCGTACTCGATTCGCGCGGCGGTGGCCGGAGTGCGCAGCACCCGGCGCTTCGCGCGCATGTCCCTGGCCGTGGCCGCGATCGCGCTGCTCGTGGCGGCGGGCACCGTGGCCCTGGCGCTCACCGGGGTGATCGGCGGCGGCGACGGCGGTGTGAACACGCAGGAGATCGTGGCCCAGGTGACCCCGTCCACCGTGCGCGTGAGGGCCAACTTCCGCGGCCAGCAGGCCGACGGGAGCGGCTGGGTGCTCGACGCCGGCGACGGCCTGATCGTGACCAACTTCCATGTGGTGAGCGGGAGCACCGAGTTCGACGTGATCGCCGACGGCGACTCCAGCGACGCCGAGCTGGTGGCCGCCGCGCCGTGCGAGGACCTCGCGCTGCTCAAGGCCGACGAGACCGAGGGGCTGGAGACCCTCCCGCTCGGCTCGGGCTCCGACCTGCAGCAGGGCGAGCCGGTGGTGGCGCTCGGGTACCCGGCCAACCTCTCGCTGGGCGAGGACATCAGCTCCACCGCCGGCGTGATCTCGGTGGTGACCAGCTCGGAGCGGCTGCCGGTGCCCGACTCGCCCACCTTCGAGGACCTCGTGCAGACCGACGCCCCGCTGAACCCGGGCAACTCCGGCGGCCCACTGGTGAACGCGGACGGGGAGCTCGTGGGCGTGAACACGGCGATCCTCACCGAGCTGGGCGGCCAGCCGATCCAGGGCCAGGGCTACGCGATCGGAGTGGACCGCGTGAAGGAGGTCGTGTCCGAGCTCCGGCGCGGGCGCTCGGCCGGCTGGTTCGGAACCGGCCTGGTGGTGCCGCCCCCGGCTGCGCAGAGGCGCGAGCGCCTGGGGGGGATCCTTGCCACCGGCGCCGTGCCGGGCACGTCGGGCTTCGAGAGCAGCCTGGAGGGCGCACTTGTGACCGGCGTGAACGGCCGCCGGGTGGACAGCGACCTGCAGAGCTACTGCGATGCCGTCGAGGACGTGGACAGCGGCGATTCCGCCGTGCTCCAGGTGTCCCCTCGGCCGGGCCGCCGGGTGCGCTCAGCCACCGTGCGATTCGAGTAGCCCCGGACTAGGTGACCTGTGTGGGCAGGTCACCTAGCTATCCCCCGTGCTCGGCCAGGGCGCGGTCGATCTCGCGCCGCTGGTCCTTGGCCTTCAGCGATGCGCGCTTGTCGCGCGCGTCCTTGCCCCGCGCCAGCGCGATCTCCACCTTGGCGCGCGCGCCCTTGAAGTAGACCCGGGTGGGCACCAGCGTCAGTCCCTTCTCGTGCGTGCGTCCGACCAGGCGGTCGATCTCGCGGCGGTGCAGCAACAGCTTTCGCGGGCGCTCGGGCTCGTGGCCGTCGCGGGCGGCGGGCCCGTAGGGCGCGATGTGCACGTTGTGCAGCCACACCTCGCCGTCGTCGAGCATCGCGTAGCCGTCCTTGATCTGGACGCCGCCCTCGCGGATCGACTTGACCTCGGAGCCCATCAGCTCCACCCCGCACTCCCACTTCTCGAGCAGGTGGAAGCGGTAGGAGGCCTGCCGGTTGGTGGCCACGTCGCCCGCGGCCGCCTTGCGTTTTCCGCCCTTCTTCGCCATGTCTATGAGCTTATGCGGCCGGCAGCAGGTCCACTCGCCCGCGCGGGGCGTCCACGCGCTCGACGGCCACCGCGATCGGGTCGCCGATGCGCAGCGCCCGGCCCGAGTCCTCGCCGATCAGGGCCGTCCCCTCCTCGTTGAGCTCGTACCAGTCGCGCAGCCGCCGCGCGGGCAGCAGGCCCTCGAAGCCCTGCTCGCCGAAGCGGACGAACGCGCCCTTGGCGATCAGGCCCACGATCTCGCCCTCGAACACGGGCGGGTCCTCCCCACCGGCCTGCTCGACGGCCGCCTCCAGCAGGAAGGCCAGGCACACGTCGTCGGCCGAGCGCTCGATCTTCATCGCCTCGCGCTCGCGTGCGCTGCTCTCGATCCCGGCGTCCTCGAGCTCGCCCGCCCCCGGCGCGACGTCGTCCAGGCCCAGCCCGCTGAGCAGTGCGCGGTGGGCCACGAGGTCGGGGTAGCGGCGGATCGGCGAGGTGAAGTGGCAGTAGCGCGGGCTGGCAAGGCCGGCGTGTCCGAGGTTGCGCGGCGAGTAGTAGGCCTGCTTGAGGGAGCGCAGCACCAGCGAGCTGAACGCGAACCGCCCGCGGCCGGTGGAGCGCGAGAACGCGGCGGCCATCCGCGAAGCCTCGGCCGCCACGTCGGCGGCCTGCTGGGGGCTCATGTGGCGGGGCACCGGCGGCGTGGGCACCTCCAGGGAGGCCAGCCGGGCGATCATCGCCTCCACCGAGGGCGGGTCGGGCCGCTCGTGCACGCGGTACAGCGTGGGCAGCTTGCGATCGGCCAGGTAGCCGGCCACCTGCTCGTTGGCGAGGATCATCAGCTCCTCGATCAGCGTGTGCGACTCGGTCTGCTCCTCGTGGCGCACACCGGCCACGTGACCCTGGGGGTCGAAGTCGAAGCTGGGCTCGAGCGAGCTCACCTCCAACGAGCCGCGCTCCTCGCGGCGGGCGCGTAGGGCGGCGGCCACCTCGCGTGCGGCGGCCAGGGGGCCGGCCCAGGGGTCGGCGGCTCGCTGACTGCCCGTGAAAACCTCGTCCACCTGCGCGTAGGTGAGTCGCGCGTCGGAGCGGATCAGCGAGCGGTGGAACTCCACCCGCCGCACGTCGGTGCCGGCCAGGTCCATCGACGCGGTCACGGCCAGCTTGTCCTCGCCGGGACGCAGCGAGCACGCGCGGTTGGACAGCGCTTCGGGCAGCATCGGCTCCACGGCCCCGGGCACGTATACGCTGGTGGCGCGGCGAAACGCCTCGGCCTCGAGCTTGCCGCCGGGCCGCACGTAGGCCGACACGTCGGCGATGTGCACCCACAGCCGGGCGCTGCCGTCGTCGCGACGCTCGGCCGAGATCGCGTCGTCGAAGTCGCGCGCGTCGTCGGGGTCGATCGTGAACGTCGGCAGCGCGGTGAGGTCCAGGCGGCCGTCGCGCTCGGAGTCGGGCACGGCGTCGGCCGCCTCGTCCTCCACGCGCCGCGGGAACGACCGTCGCAGGCCGCGGTCGAGCATCAGCGCCTCCACCACGTCACGCGCGACCCACGGCTTGCCGAGCGGCCGCAGCACCCGCGCGCCGCGCTTGCCGGCGCCGACCAGCACGAGATCGCCCTCCGATCCGCTGCGCCCGTCGAGCGCCACCCGCGATCCGCCCGGGCCGAACAGCGGCTCGGCCACGAGGAACCGCCCGCGCTTGCGAAGGACGCCGACCATCGGAAAGTCGAGTCGTGCCGGGCGCCCCTGCGCCCGCGGGCTCACCGGCTTGCCAGGCCGCCCAGGGTGCTGAGCGCCTTGGGCAGCGCCTCATCGCGGTCGGTGTCGGGGTCGTCCACCGCCCGCACGGTCGGCCGCACGCCCTTCTCCTGGATGTTCTCGCCCTTGGGCAGGAAGTACTGGCCCACTGTGATGTCCAGCACGCCTCCGTTGGAGAGTGGCTGTACCTCCTGGTAGACGCCCTTGCCGAACGTGCGGGTCCCGACGATGGTCGCCCGCTTGCGGTCGCGCATGGCGCCCGTCACGATCTCGGAGGCGGAGGCGCTACCGCCGTCCACGAGAACCACCAGCGGCAGGTCCTCGTCGATCGCGTTGCCCTCGGCGTCGAAGTCGCGGCGCGGCTGCGTGCGGCCCTTGGTGTAGGTGACGAGGCCGTCCTCGATGAAGATCGACGAGACCAGCACGGCCTCGCTGAGCAGGCCGCCGCCGTTGCCGCGCAGGTCGAGCACGAGGCCGTCCACGTCCTTCTCCAGCTGCTCGTTGATCTCGGCCCGCAGCGCGCCGTGGGCGCCCTCGCTGAAGGTGGTGAACTCGACCACGCCGTAGTCGCGCCCGCCGCGCGAGACCGTCCGGCCCTCGGCCGCCGGCACCTCGATCTTCTCGCGCTTGAGGTCCAGCGTGCGGGTGCGGCCGGTCTCGGGGTCGGCCACCTTCAGCTTTACGCGCGTGCCGGCCGGGCCCTTGATGCGGCCCGTGGCCACCTGGCTGGGCACGCCGGCGATCGACTTGCCGTTCACCTCGATCACGAGCTCGCCAGGCTTTATGCCGGCGCGGTCGGCCGGGGAGTCGTCGAACGCGCGGAGCACGCTCAGCCCGCGGCGGTCCTCCTCCACGCTCAGCCCCACGCCCTCCAGCTCGCCCGCCACGGTCTGCCTGAACTCGCGCGTCTCCGCCGGGGTGAGGTACTGCGAGAACTGGTCGCCCAGGCCGTTCACGATCCCCTTCAGCGAGCCCTGGTCGATCTCCGATCGCTTCACCGGTTTGTAGAAGCTGTCGTGGATCGAGTCCACGAGCTCGGCGCGCAGCGCGCGGTCGTCGTCCACGAAGGCGTCGCGGAGCGGTCCGGGCAGGGACTCCGGGTGCCCGCCCCACCACACGCCCACCAGCAGGAGCAGCAGGGCGCCCGAGATGGCGGCGACTGTCTTTGCGAATGCGGTCATAGGAAAGGGCCGCTCGAGCGGCCCGGATCAAGGGTAGTGGCCACTCGGGCCTGGCCGCCTGTCAGGCCAGCGTCCGGCCCACCAGCTCCGCGTGCGCGGCCACCTCGCCGGCGAAGGCGGCAAATCCCGCTGAGGCGATCTGCTGCGGACCGTCGCACAGCGCGGCGTCGGGATCGGGCGCCACCTCCACGATGATCCCGTCCGCCCCCACGGCCGCGGCCGCGCGCGAGAGCGGCCCCACCAGCCGGCGGTCGCCGGACGCGTGGGAGGGGTCCACGATCACCGGCAGGTGCGAGTGCAGCTTCAGCCACGGCACGGCGCCCACGTCGAGCGTGAAGCGCATGGCGGTCTCGAACGTGCGGATCCCGCGCTCGCACAGGATCACGCGCTCGTTGCCCTCCTTGAGCACGTAGTCGGCGGCCATCAGCAGCTCGTCGAGGGTGGAGGACAGCCCCCGCTTGAGCAGCACCGGCTTGCCGAGCCGCCCGACCACCTCGAGCAGGCCGTAGTTCTGCATGTTGCGCGCCCCGACCTGCACCACGTCCACGAGCTCCGCGAAGCGGTCGGCGTGGGCGGTGTCCGTGAGCTCGGACACCACGGGCAGCCCCGTCTCCTCGCCCACCGCCGCGAGGATCTCCAGTCCCTCCGGGCCGAGGCCCTTGAACGAGAACGGCGAGGTGCGCGGCTTGAACGCGCCGCCGCGCAGCATCGAAGCGCCGGCGGCGGCCACCGCTCGTGCCACCTCTGCCGTCTGGTCGGCGGACTCCACGGTGCACGGCCCGGCGATCAGGCAGAACGACTTGTCTCCGCCCACCGTGCGGCCGCCCACCTCGAACGAGGTGGGCGCGTGGTGGGACAGCTCGCTGGACGCCAGCTTGTAAGGCCGGCTGATCGGGATCACCTGGTCCACGCCGGGCAGTCCGTCCAGGCCCATCGACCTCACCCCCTCCGGGTCCCCGATCGCGCCGATCGCGGTGGTGAGCTCGCCCGGCATCACCTTGGCGTGCACCCCCGCGGCCTCCAGCCGCTCGACCACCGCCTCGATCTCCGCGGCCGTCGCCTGCGGAGTCATCACAACCATCATGGGCTTGAATCTATCCGGGCGGGGTCCGGGGCCGGTGGCCCCGGCGGGGGGTTGCAAAGGGGGGCAGAGCCCCCTTTTGCCCTTACACGCGGAGGAAGCGGCGCAGCGTGAGCGCGCTGCCCAGCGCCGACACGGCCACGCAGGCCACCAGCAGGATCAGGATCAGCAGGGGGAAGTCGATCGTCTCGGGCGCCGCCAGCAGCGCGAAGCGCTCCTCGAGCGGGTCGATGAACGTCTCCTTGGCGATCGTGAGCAGCAGCACGGCGAGCACGCCGCCCATGAGCCCCACGAAGATGCCCTCGATCACGAACGGCCAGCGGATGAACCAGTTGGTGGCGCCCACCAGCTTCATCACCTCCACCTCGCGGCGGCGGGAGAAGATCGACAGGCGGATGGTGTTGGCCACCAGCGCCACCGACGCGAAGATCAGCAGCGCTGCCAGGCCGGCGGTGAGGATCTTCACCAGGCCGGTGGCCGACAGGATCTTGTCGGTGTCGGACTCCTTGTTGCGCACCTCGTCGATGCCAGCGAGCGACGGGACGCGCTCGCCGTTGGGCTCCTTGGGCGCAAGGCGGTCCACGATCGCGTTCACGCGGTCGGGGTCCTCCGGGAAGATGCGGAAGGTGTCGGGCAGCGGGTTGCCGCCCAGCAGCTCGGTGCCCTCCGCGAACGCCCGCGGGTTTTTCGCCTTGGCCTGGCGCAGGCCCTCGGCCTTGGAGATGAAGTCCACCGAGCCCACGTTGGCGGTGCGCTCGATCGCCTCGCGCAGCTGGGTGCGCTCGGCGGCCGTGGACCCGGCCTTGACGTACACGTCCACCGCCACCCGGCTGCGCACCTCGTTGGCGGTGCCGGTGGTGGCCTGCACGATCGGGATGAACACTCCGAGCACCAGCGCGGTGAGCAGCACGGTGAGCAGCGCGGCGAGCGCCGGCGCCGAGTTGCGCGACAGGCCGCGAAAGGCCTCCTTGAAAAAGAAAGCGAAGTTCATCTCAGTTGGGGTGGCCCTCGGCGCCCACGCCCATCTCGCCGCGCAGTCGCACCGCGAACTCGGTGGTGGACTCGTCGGGGCGGTAGAGGCCCGACAGCTCGTCGCGCACGATGCGGCCCTCGCGCAGCTCGATCACGCGCCGGCGCATCTTGTCCACCATCTCCTTGTCGTGGGTGGCCACGACCACGGTGGTGCCGGTGCGGTTGATCCGGTAGATCAGCTGCATGATCCCGATGGAGGTCTCGGGGTCGAGGTTGCCGGTGGGCTCGTCGGCCAGCAGCAGCGGCGGGTGGTTCACGAAAGCGCGGGCGATCGACACGCGCTGCTGCTCGCCGCCCGACAGCTGGTCGGGGTAGTTGTGCAGCTTGGTGGACAGGCCCACCAGTCGCAGGATGTCGGGCACCTTGCGCCGGATCTCCTGGCGCGGCTCGCCGATCACCTTCAGCGAGTAGGCCACGTTGTCGTAGACGGTGCGGTTGGGAAGCAGCTTGTAGTCCTGGAACACCGTGCCGATGTTGCGCCGCAGCAGCGGCACCTGCTTGCGGCCCACCTCGTCGAGGTCCTTGCCCGCGATCAGGATCGACCCGGCCGAAGGCTCGAGCTCCTTCAGCAGCAGGCGGATGCAGGTGGACTTGCCACAGCCGGTGGCGCCCACGAGGAACACGAACTCGCCGCGCCCGATCTTCATCGACGCGCGCTCGAGGCCCACCGAGCCGCCGTCGTAGACCTTCGACACCTCGCGCAGCTCCACGACCGGCGCGGCGCCGGGACGCGGGACGGGCGGGACGGCGGGCAGCGGCGCACGGGAGGGTGCGCGCGCGGGGAGGACTCGCGAGCGGGTGGTGGCCATGGGGGCTCTATTGGATAGCGGAGAGACGCCCTCAGAAGAAGGGATGCAACGGTTTCTGCACCCGTATGTAGGTACGGGTCAGCGGATCCGCCAGCGCGAGAACAACTCGCCGTCGGCCTCGTGCAGCGAGACCAGCTCGACGGGCACCGGAGCCGCCAGCTCGCGCCCGGCCACGATGGTGGGGGCAAGTTCGCCGCCCACGATCGTCGCCGTGGTGGAGAGCATCAGCTCGTCCACCAGGCCCGCAGCGAGGAGGTAGCCGTTCAGCGTGGGACCGCCCTCGCAAAGCACCGACTTCACCCCGAAGTCCGAGCGCAGCACGCCAAGCAGCAGAGGGAGGTCGTCGCCGGTGCGCAGGTAGGTCACCCGTGCCGCCGCTCCCTCGATGTCGCGGTCGGCTGCCGTGGCCACTACCACGCGCGCCTCGGGCACCTGGAGCAGCGGCAGCTCCGCGGTCACGCTCAGTCGCCCGCTCACCAGCACCATCAGCGGCTGGGGGGCGAGCCCCTCCTTCTCGCGCTTGGCCTGAAGCTCCTCGCTCTTGGTGGCGCGACCGTAGCGCTCGGTCATCGCGGTGGTGGCGCCCACCATGATCGCGTCGGCCTGGGTGCGCAGGTGGTGGAAGAGCAGGCGGTCGGCCTCGCCGCCCATGGAGCGCGTGGTGCCCTCCACGGACGCCTTGCCGTCCAACGAGCTCACCATGTTCAGGACCACGTAGGGGCGGTCCGAGGGCGCGCGCGAACCCAGGTCCAGGCCCGACATGAGCGCCTCGGGCGTGGTCTCGCCGGGGCGGGGATAGAGACGCTGAAGCCGCACTCGCAGCAGGCTATCCGGGGCACGTGTTGCGCTAGCGTGAGTTTCGGCGGTTCGGGCGTGTTCACGTTGGAAGCCCTTGCTGCGCCGGGCTCTCCTGCATATGACCCCACAGGCCCTGATCGCTCCCGCTCGCCTCGCCGGCGCCCCCCTGCTGCGGGCGCAGTCCGACGAGCGGCTGGTGGACCTGGTCAGGGCGGGCAACGACGCCGCCTTCGAGGCCATCGTGGCCCGGTACCGCAAACCGCTCCTGCGCTACTGCACCCGCTTCCTGGGCGAGCCGCGTGCCGAGGACGTGGTGCAGCAGGCGCTGGTGAGCGCCTACTCCTCCCTGCGCAGCTCCCACGGCGACATGTCGCTGCGCCCGTGGCTCTACCGGATCGTGCACAACACGGCCCTGAACGCCCTGCGCGACCGCGCCCTGAGGCACGAGGAGCTGTCAGAGAGCCTCGACGGCGTGGACCGGCCCGACCAGCTGGCCGAGAGCGGCGAGCGCTTCCGCGACGTGATGGGCGCCGTGGCCGCGCTGCCCGAGCGCCAGCGCGACGCGATCGTGCTGCGCGAGATGGAGGGCCGCAGCTACGAGGCGATCGCCGCCGAGCTGGGCGTGAGCGATGGCGCGGTCCGTCAGTTGCTCAACCGCGCCCGCAACACGCTGCGTACGGGCATGGCCGCCGTCACGCCGTTCGGGCTGCTCGCCCGGGTGCCCCTGAGCGGTGGGAACGGTGGGACCGGCGAGGTGGTGGCGGCCCGCGTAGCCGAGCTGGCCGGGGCCGGAGCAGGGGCGACCGTGCTCACCAAGGTGGCAGCCACTGCCCTCGTGACGGGCGCGGTGATCGGCGGCGTTGCCGGCTCGCCCGGCGGAGGCCTCGAGGATGGTGGCGCGCGGGAAGACGGCCAGCCCGCGGCCGCAGGCGCGGCCGGCGGAGGCCCCGACACCCGGACCGCCGCGGGAGCGGATGAGAGCGTTGACGCCGACGAGGAGCCGGCGCTGCGCGGCGGCGAGCAGGCCGGCGAGGATCGGCGCGGCCGCGGGAGCGGGCGAGGCCGGGGCCACGATCGTGACGACCGCGAGGACAACTCGGGACCCGGATCGGCCGACGACCGCGACGATGACGACTCGGGACACGGACGCGGACGGTCGGGCGGTGACGAGCGGGACACCGACATCGAGCCGGAGGAGGACTCGAGCGGGTCGGGCTCGGGCTCGGACTCCACCCGATCGGGCTCCGACTAGACCCGTACAAACGTCCGCCTCGCCCCGGCAGGGCTACGGCCCGGGCGCAGGAGGCGACATAGCCAGTGATGAGGCGTCCCGCTCTGACTCTTTGCCTGCTCGCGCTGGCCGCACCCAGTGCGGCCGAGGCGGCCACCGATCGCGACCGCGACAGGCTGCCCGATCGCTGGGAGAAGCGCTTTCACATCTCCACGGCCAGCGCCAGCGCCGAGGGCGACCCCGACCGCGACCGCGTGGACAACCTCAACGAGCTGCGCCAGGGAACCAACCCGCGCGACCGTGACAGCGACGACGACCGTCGCGCCGACGGGCGCGAGGACCCCGACCGAGACGGGCTGTCCAACGCCGCGGAAGACCTGACAGGCAACGACCCGGTCGATCGTGACACCGACGGCGACGGCGTGCGGGACGGCGCGGAGCGCGCCGGCACCGTCACGGCCCTCAAGAACGGTGAGCTGACCATCCGCCTTGCACGCGGCGGGGTGCTGCGCGGCTTCGTGGACAACTCGACAGCGGTGGGCTGCAGCTCCGAGCGCCGCCTGGAAAGGGGGCACGCCTCGCGAGGTCACAAGAAGCGCCGGCACGGGCGCACGGCTATCGCGCGCTCCTCCCAGGCCCCCACGGACGAGGAGCCGCTCGACGAGGAGCCCATCGAGGATGAGGATCCCTTCGCCGGCGACGAGAGCGACGACCCATTCGAGGACGAGTTCCTGGAGGACGAGGAGGCGGAGGACGACGAGCTCGATGACGACTTCGAGGACGCCGCCGCCGTGCACTCATGCGGCCTGTCTAGCCTACGCCGCGGGGCGCGCGTGCATCAGGCCAAGGTGGAGCTCACCGCGGACGGCCTGTTCTTCACCCAGATCCAGCTGCTGAGCTAGGCGGGCGCCGCGCCCGTCAGGGCGTGATCGCCACCATGCGTTCGATCGGCACCCGTGCTCGGTCGGCAATTTCGCGCGGCACCGACACCACCGGCTCCATGTCGCGCAGCGCATCGCGCAGCTTTGGCAGCGTGATCATCTTCATGTAGCGGCACACCGCCGCGCGGTTGGCCGGAATAAAGGACTTGCCCGGGTTCTGCTGCTCCAGTGGGTGAAGCATCCCGGTCTCGGTGGCCACGATGAATGTGTCGGCCTTCGACTGGCGGGCGTGGGTGAGCATCCCCCCGGTGGAGAGCATGTGTGTGTTCTCGGCCTCCACGTCCCCTGCCGCCACGTACTCCATGACCGAGGTGGAGCAGCCGCACTCCGGGTGGATTAGGAAGTCCGCGCCCGGGTTCTCCTCACGTACCTTGGCGATGTCGGCCGGGCGGATGCCGGCGTGCACGTGGCACTCGCCGTCCCAAACTTGCATGCGCCGCCCCGTCATCCGCTCCACGTACGCGCCGAGGAACATGTCCGGCCCGAACAGGATCTCGGTGTCATCGCCATGCTCGCGGTAGATGTGCTCCACCACCTGCACGGCGTTGGAGGAGGTGCAGCAGTAGTTGGTCTCGGCCTTGACCTCGGCCGTGGTGTTCACGTACATGACCACCACCGCGCCGGGGTGCTTCGCCTTCCAGGCGCGCAGCTGGTCCGCGGTGATGGAGTCCGCCAGGGAGCAGCCCGCGTCGAGGTCGGGCAGCAGCACCGTCTTCTCCGGGCTGAGGATGGCCGCGGTCTCGGCCATGAAGTGCACGCCGCAGAAGGCGATCACGTGGCCGTCCGCCTCCGCGGCCTGGCGCGACAGGCCCAGCGAGTCGCCCACGAAGTGCGCCACGTCCTGCACCTCGGGCACCTGGTAGTTGTGGGCCAGGATCACGGCATCGCGCTCGGTGGCGAGCTTGCGCACCTCGCGCTTCAGCGCGGGGATGTCCTCCAGCTCCAGGGGTGCCTGTGGGTGACCCGCTTTGGGCTTGGTCTGGACCGGCATGTTTCGAACCTCTCTCGGTTGCGAAATGAGGCCTGCGCGCGAAGCGCAAACCGTTGTGAAGTCTAGCGCCGCGGGGCAACGGGCCCCGGATAGCGTCCGTTGTTGCGTGGGTCGTGGCGGAACGAGGGCCACTCGACCAGTCCGCGCCGGCTGCCCGGAGCGTCCCACACGAACAGGTTGCCCTCGCGAGTGATCGCCACGACCTCCAGGCGGCGATCGCCGTCAACATCGCCCACGGCCGGCGTCGCAAGGAGCCAGCCGCCAGTGTTCTTCGGCCAACCCGGGAGCTCTCCGCCCCCACCGGCGCGGAAGGCGTGCAGCAGGTACCCGCTCGACCCGGCCACCACCTCGGAGGAGCCGTCGCCATCGAGGTCGGCGATCGCCGGCGTCGCCAGGATCTGCAGGCCCTCGACGGGCGCGGGGAAGTTTGGCAGCCAGGAGCCCGAGCGCGCATCCCAGCCGCCCAGCAGGTGCTCGAAGGGGAGCTTCTGCGCCGGGGCCTGCGCGGCCGTGGCAAAGCGGGAGTCGACCGCTCCAGAGAAGAAGCGCAGCGGCCCGCCCGCGGACGGTCGGCCGAAAGAGCCGTTGGCGCCCAGCGCGAGGATCGAAGGGGCAGTCGAACGCGAGCCCGGTCCGCCGCCGGCCGTGTCGAAGTGGGCAGTCGATCCGGAGAAGGGTGTGCCGTCCCCGCGGTAGAGGTCGGGCTGACCGGTGAAGGCTGAGATCGCGACCTCGTCGCGGCCGTCTCCGTCCACGTCAGCGAGCGACGGAGACGCGGGGACGCCCTCGCCGGCGAGGGGGATGGCGTTGGCCGAAAGTGCCCCCGGCTTGATCGGCCAGCCCGGCTTGAGCCGGCCGTTGCCCGACCAGGCGTAGACGCGGCCGCTCGTGGTCGGGGCGGACCCGTAGGTCTCGGCCGTGCCCTCCACCACATCCAGGGAGCCGTCGCCGTCGATGTCACCCACGGCCGGCGAAGAGAGGATCTTCGCGTCGTCGCCCCCGGCGCCGTCCCGCGCGACTACCGGCCATCCGGGCAGGCGCCGCCCGCGACCGTTCCAGGCATAGACCTTCCCATCGGCGGCGCCGACGACTACGTCGAGACGACCGCGGCCGTCCAAGTTCGCCAGCGCAGGGCTGGCGTATATCGAGGCGTCCTGCAGGCCGTTCGAGGGCGGGCGCCGCGCGTCGATGCGGACAGGAAAGCCCCTGATGCGCCGTCCGCGCCGGTTCCAGGCGTACACCCGGCCGTCGAGCCCGGCCGCCACCACCTCGGGCCGGCGATCGCCCGCGATGTTGCCCACCGCGGGTGTGGCGAGGATGCCGGCGCGCACCCTTCCTATGCGCCGGGCGGCCCCTGCGCTCGCGAACGCCGAGCGGGTGCCCCGCGGCCACCCGCGCACCATCCTCCCCTTGCGTCCCCCGTATACGCGGACCAACCCGTCGCTGGTGGCCAGCACTATCTCCTTCTCCCTGCGTCCGACCAGGTTCGCCAGCACAGGCGAGGCCTCACCCGAGCTGCCGAGGAACCTGGGGAAGCCCCGCTTGAGCTGGCGGTCGCTGTTTACGAAGAAGAACGCGCGATCCTCGCCGGAGTTGCCCTGGGCGTCGGTGCTGCGCAGCCGCAGCGTCCAGCCCCCCGCCTCGAGCCGGCGGGCGTCGACACGCCCGAGCCGGCGCGGGCGGCGGACGGTGCCCGTGCCGCTCCCCGATGCAACCGGGGTCCACGTCTCGGGCTCCTCGCCACGACCCAGCTCGAGTGTCCAGCGGGTAGCGGACCGCCCACGCACAAGGCCCTTCACCTTGAGCCGCCCCCGGGCGGTACGGAAGGGAATGGGGCTGGTGATGTCGGTGTCCGGTGGGATCGTTGCGGCCGACACCCGCCGCACGGCCTCGAAGGCGTGCACGCGGCCGTAGCCGGTCACGACGTCAAAGCCTGCCCTGCGTCCGTTGCGGGGGCCGCTCAGGTCGGAGGCGGTCGCGATCAAGACTTGGCGCACCTCCCCGGCAGAGAGCCTCAGCCCCAGCCGGCGTGCGCGGGATATCACGAGCCCGGCGACGGCCGCCACGTGTGGGGTGGCAGCCGACGTGCCGTCCCAGTTCTCGCGGTAGCCGCCCCCCCACTCGGTGGTGAACACTTGCGTCGGCGCGCCGAAGTCGATCTGCGGACCCACGTTCGAGTAGGCGGCGTGCACGGAGAAGTCAGTGGCGATGGGCGCGAGGTTGCTGTCCTTGGCCGCCACGTCGGCGGTGTCGGGGTTGAGACCTCCGACCCCGATCACCTCGTCGAAGCTTCCCGGGAAGTCGTGGTGGTAGCTCAGCTCATTGCCGATCGCCGCGACCATCACCACACCCTTGCGGTGCGCGTAGGCCACCGCGCGCCTCAACGGCCGGGAATAGGACTCAGCCCCCAGGCTCATGCTCAGCACGTCGGCCCCGTTGTCGGCCGCGTAGACGATCCCGGCGGCGAGCCGCGTGGATTGGTGCAGGATGTTGTCCATCGTCCGGATCGGCATGAGCCGGGCCCGAGGCGCGATACCCGCGATGCCCTGGCCGTTGTCGGTGGTCGCGCCGAGTACGCCCGCGACGTTGGTGCCGTGGGCGTTTCGCGTCGGCGAGGTCGGGTCGGAGTCGTTGTCGAAGAAGTCCCGGCCGGCAGTCCAGCGGCCGACCAGATCGGGATGGTCGAGCATGACGCCAACGTCGATGTCGGCGATGGTCACCCCCTCCCCCGCTGCCAGCGGCCATGCGCGGTCGACGGAGATCCCCCTGTCGAAGCCCAGCGCCGGGCTCGCGAGATCCCACTGCTCCGCCCGCGAGTTCGGGAGCGGGCTTGCGTCGCCGCCAACCCGGCAACAACGATCGCCACGCTGAGCATGCCTCCCCGCACGTGGGCGCGAGTCTACGCCCCCTCGCTTCAGGCCTGTTTCAGAAGGAGCGAGAGGTCCAGCGCTGGCGCCGAGTGGGTGAGCGCGCCGACGCTGATGAAGTCCACGCCGGTCTCCGCCACCCCCCGAACCGCCTCCAGCGACACGCTGCCCGAGGCCTCCGAGGTGGCGCCCGCGGCGTGCGTCCGCCGCGCGCCCTCGCGCATGTCCCCCAGGCTCATGTCGTCCAGCAGCACGCGCTCGACCCCCGCGGCCAGCACCTCGTCGAGCTCGGCAAGGCTCTCCACCTCGATCTCCACGAACGCGGCGTCACCGCGGTTGGCCAGGGCCAAGCGGGCGGCCTCCCCCACCCCGCCAGCCAGCAGCGCGTGGTTCTCCTTCACGAGTATCGCGTCGTAGAGGCCGGCCCGGTGGGACACGCCCCCGCCGGCCACCACCGCGGCCTTCTCCAGCTCACGCAGCCCCGGGGTGGTCTTGCGCGTGTCCAGGATGCGCGCGCCCGTGCCCTCCACCGCCGCCACGTAGCGCGCCGTGAGCGTGGCCACCCCGGACAGGCTGCCGAGCAGGTTGAGCGCCAGCCGCTCGCCGGCCAGCACACCGGCCGCGGGGCCGTCGATCGCGGCCACTTCGCCGCCCTCTAGCCAGATGCCTTCCTGGGCGACGGCGCGGAACTCGAGCTCACCGCCCCCGGTCTGGCGAAACACCTCGGCCGCGGCGTCAAGCCCGAAGATCACACCGGGCTCGCGCTGCTCCACGCGCGCTCGGGCACGGGCGCCCTCGGGCACCACGGCCGCCGTGGTGAGGTCGCCCCGGCCGAGGTCCTCGGCCAGCGCGCGTTGCACCAGCTCCTCGATCACGCCGGCGCAGCCGCCCGGTCGATCCCGGCGGCGGCGTAGGCGTCGGCCTCGTCGAGCGTCTCGCGCTCTAGCAAGGCGGCGGCCAGCGAGTCGAGCCGGGGCCGCTCGCGTGCCAGCAGCTCGCGCACCTCGGCGAGCCCCTCCTCCACGATGCGCCGGACCTCGCGGTCCACGAGCTCCTGAGTGGACTCCGAGATCTGGTCGGCGCCGGGCAGCAGCGGTCCGGCGCCGTCGGCGGGCTGCACGGCCACGAAGCCGATGGCCTCGCTCATCCCCCAGCGCGCCACCATGCCGCGGGCGATCTGGGTGACCTGCTGGATGTCGGACTCCGCGCCGGTGGTCACGTCGCCGAACACCAACTCCTCGGCCACGCGCCCGCCGACCGCCACCTGGATCTTGCCCAGCAGGTAGTGCTGGTCGTAGTTGAAGCGGTCGGCCTCGGGGGCGGAGAGGGTCACGCCCAGCGTCTGCCCCCGAGGGATGATCGAGACCTTGCGCACGGGGTCGGCACCCTCGGTGAGCATTCCGACGATCGCGTGCCCGCCCTCGTGGTAGGCGATCCTCCGCCGGTCCTCCTCGGACTGCACGACCTTGCGCTCGGCGCCGAGCACGATCTTCTCGATCGCGTCTGTCAAGTCCTCGCGGTGGACGTTGTCGTGGTCGCGAATGGCGGCTATCAGTGCAGCCTCGTTCACGACGTTCGCCAGGTCGGCGCCCACCATTCCGGGGGTGCTGGCGGCCAGCGCATCGAGGTCAACGTCGTCGGCCAGCGGCACCGAGCGCGTGTGTACCTCCAGGATCTTGCGCCGGCCGGGCCTGTCGGGGGGCTGAACGGCCACTCGGCGATCGAACCGCCCGGGGCGCAGCAGCGCCGGGTCGAGGATCTCGGGGCGGTTGGTGGCGGCGACCACGATCACCCCGACGCCCGTGTCGAAGCCGTCCATCTCGGTGAGGATCTGATTCAGCGTCTGCTCGCGCTCGTCGCTGCCGCCGCTGCCGAAGGCGCCCCCGCCGCGGGAACGGCCGATGGCGTCGAGCTCGTCGATGAAGATGATCGCCGGGGCGGCGTCCTTGGCCTGTTTGAACAGATCGCGCACCCGTGACGCGCCGATGCCGACGATCGCCTCGATGAACTCCGAGGCGGAGATCGAGAAGAAGGGCACCCCGGCCTCGCCGGCCACGGCCTTCGCCAGCAGCGTCTTGCCGGTGCCGGGCGGTCCGGCGAGCAGCACCCCACGCGGCATTCGCGCTCCGAGGCGGCGGAAGCGGTCGGGATCCCTGAGGAACCCCACGATCTCGGACAGCTCCTGCTTGGCCTCGTCGATGCCCGCCACGTCGTTGAAGTCGACCCTCTGCTCGGACTGCTCCGCCAGCCGCGCGCGGGAGCGCCCGAACTGGCCCAGCATTCCGCCCCCGCCCGCCTGCTGTGCGCGCCTGGCCATGAACACGAACAGACCGACCAGCAGCAGGACGGGCCCGAACGAGAAGAGCAGCGTCTCCAGGAGGTTGCGCTCGTTGGGCGGCGAGGCGTTCACCGTCACGTCGTTGGCCTGGAGCAGCTGGGACAGCTGGTCCTGGTCGGCGAAGGTGGGCACCTCGGTCTCGAACAGGCTGTCGCCCTTCACCTTCTTGCGGAACTCGCCCTTGACCGTGTCCCCCTCCGAGGAGATCTCCTTGACGTTGCGCTTCTGGATCTGCTCGATGAAGCCCGGCGTGTAGGGGATTCGCCCGCGCTCCTCCGGGGGCGCGAACACCTGCACGAAGATGTAGTTGGCCACCAGCAGGACGGAGAGGATGGTCAAGAAGCGCCGGAAGCCGAACGGGATCATCGGCGGCTTCTCGGGCTTGGCGCCGCGACCGTCGGGCCCCGGGTCCACGCGCCAGTCCGGGCCCTTGGGCTGCACGTCGGACCGGCGGGGGAGCGGTGTGCGTGGGTCAGGCGAGCGGGTGGCGCCGTGGTCCTCGGGCATCGCGAAGAGGCTAGCCGGGAACGATCGAGTCGCCCGAGCGGCGCAGCAGCTCGGCCCGCACGAAGTCGTCCAGGTTGCCATCGAGCACGCCCTGGGCGTTGCCCACCTCCACGTCGGTGCGGTGGTCCTTGACCATCGTGTAGGGGTGCAGCACATACGAGCGGATCTGCGATCCCCACCCCACGTCCTGAGCCTCGCCCTTCTCCTTGGCGATCTCCGCGCGCCGGCGCTCCTCCTCGAGCTCGATCAGCTTCGAGGTGAGCATCGCCATCGCGGTCTGCTTGTTGCCCGCCTGCGAGCGCTCGTTCTGGCACTGCACCACGGTGCCCGTGGGCTTGTGGGTGATGCGCACCGCCGAGTCGGTCTTGTTCACGTGCTGGCCACCCGCCCCGGAGGCGCGGTAGGTGTCGATCTGGAGGTCGTCGGGCTCGATGTCGATCTCGGCCGTGCTCTCCACGTACGGCGCCACCTCCACCCCGGCGAACGCGGTGTGGCGGCGCGAGGCGGAGTCGAACGGCGAGATGCGCACGAGCCGGTGCACGCCCTTCTCGGCGGAGAAGAGGCCGTACGCGTTCTCGCCCCGGGCGAGGAAGGTGGCCGACTTGATGCCGGCCTCCTCCCCCGGCGAGGCCTCCAGCAGCTCGGTCTTCATCCCGCGCTGGTCGGCCCAGCGCATCTCGGTGCGCAGCAGCATCTCGGCCCAGTCCTGCGAGTCGGTGCCGCCGGCGCCGGCGTTCACGGTGACCACCGCGTCACCGCCGTCGTAGTCGCCGGAGAACAGGCGCGCCTCCTCCAGCGCGGCCAGGCGCTTCTCGATCGAGGCGCGCTGCTCGGACACCTCGCCGGACAGCGACTCGTCCTCGGCGGCCATCTCCTCCAGCTCGCCGAGGTCCTCCATGTCTGTCTCCAGGCTGCGGAACTCCTCCAGGCGGCGCCCGACGCGGGCGTGCTCGGCCGACACCTGGGCCGCGTGCTCCTGGTCGTCCCAGAACCCGGCGGCGCTCATCTCACCCTCGAGCGCAGCCAGGCGCCGCTCTAGCTCAGGAGGGTCAAAGGTAGTCCGCGAGCAGCTTCAGCTGGTCGCGGAGGGCGGTGGCGCTAGACGCCATCGCCCCTCAACTGCCGTGGCACTTCTTGAATTTCTTGCCCGATCCGCACGGGCACGGGTCGTTGCGGCCGACCTTGTCCTCCACCGTGCGAGTCTGCACCTGCACCGGTGCGGCCTCGTCGCCGTACACGTACTCGTCGCCGCCGAGGTCGGCGGGCACGGCGCCGCTGGCTGCCGCGGCGCGGGCCTCGGCGAGCGCGCTCGGCTGGTCCTCGGCGCTGCCGCCGCGGTAGCTGAACGCCGACGTCGAGCTGGAGTTCGAGCCGCCACCCCAGTTGCCGCCGGCCTGCTGCGCCGGCTCGGCCCCGTTGCCGTTCTGCGGGCCGCGGTCGAGCTCGACGACGAAGATGTAGCGCGCGAACTCGTCCCAGATCGAGTTCATCAGCGAGGTGAACATCTCGAAGCCCTCGTTCTTGTAGGCCACGAGGGGCTCGATCTGCGCGAACCCGCGGAGGTGGATGCCCTCGCGCAGGTAGTCCATGTCGTGCAGGTGCTCGCGCCAGCGCTCGTCGATGATCTGGAGCAGCATGAAGCGCTCGAGGAAGCGCATCTCCTCCGAGCCGCGCTCCTCCTCGCGGTCGCCGTAGGCGTCCACGATGTCTTCGCGCAGGTCGGAGATCAGCGTCTGGCGGTCCAGCGTGGTGGAATCGGTGTCCTCGAGGTCGATGCCCACCGGGTACATCTGCTCGAGCTGGGTGTACAGCTCGGGCAGGTCCCAGTTCTCGGGGAAGTCGCCCTCCAGGTACTCGTCCCCCATCCGCTCGACAACGTTGGCCAGCTGCTCCTTGGCGGTGTCGGACATGTCCTGGCCCTCGAGGATGCGGTCGCGGTACTCGTAGACGATCTCGCGCTGCTGGTTCATCACGTCGTCGTACTCGAGCGTGTGCTTGCGCTGCAGGAAGTTGCGGTCCTCGACCTTCTTCTGCGCACCCTCGATCTGCTTGGAGAGCATCTTCGCCTCGATCGGCTCCTCCTCGCCCTCCTCGCCGGTGGGGCCGAGGCGGTCGAGGATCCGGTAGATGCGGTCGCCCGCGAACAGGCGGACGAGGTCGTCCTCGGCGGACAGGTAGAAGCGCGACTCGCCCGGGTCGCCCTGGCGCCCTGAGCGGCCGCGGAGCTGGTTGTCGATCCGCCGGGACTCGTGGCGCTCGGTGCCGAGGATGTAGAGGCCGCCGGCCTCCACGACCTGCTCGCGCGCCGCCTCCACCTTGGCCTCCAGCTCGGGCAGCTTCGAGTCCCAGGCGTTGTCGTACTCGTCGGTGCCGGACTCGGTGCCGGACTCGCGCAGCGCGATCTCGGTGAGGTGCTCGGCGTTGCCGCCCAGCTTGATGTCCACGCCGCGGCCCGCCATGTTGGTGGCGATCGTGACCGCGCCGGGCTGCCCGGCCTCGGCGATCGTCTCCCCCTCGAGCTCCGCGTGCTCGGGCTTGGCGTTGAGCACCGCGTGCTTGATGCCCTTCTCCTTCAGCTGCGCGGCCAGCAACTCGGACACCTCGACGGAGATCGTGCCCACGAGCACCGGCTGGCCGGCGTCGTGACGCGCTTGGATCTCGCGCACGACCGCCGACCACTTGCCGTCCTTGGTCTTGTAGATCTGGTCGTTCTGGTCGGCCCTGACCATGGGCATGTTGGTGGGGATCTCGACCACCTGCAGCTTGTAGATCTTCATGAACTCGGTGGCCTCGGTGATGGCCGTGCCGGTCATGCCCGCGAGCTTGTCGTAGCGGCGGAAGTAGTTCTGGTAGGTGATCGTGGCGACGGTCTGGTTCTCCTCCTGGATCGCCACGCCCTCCTTGGCCTCGATGGCCTGGTGCAGGCCCTCCGACCAACGCCGGCCCTCCAGGATGCGGCCGGTGAACTCGTCGATGATCTTCACCTCGTCGTCGATCACCTCGTAGTCCACGCCGCGCTTGTAGAGCGACTCGGCCTTCAGCGCCTGCTGGAGGTGGTTGACGAGGTTGCCGTGCTCGGCCTTGTACATGTTGTCGATGCGCAGGAAGCGCTCGGCCTTCTCCACGCCGCGCTCGGTGACGGCGACCGTCTTGTGCTTCTCGTCGGGCTCGTAGTCGAAGTCGGACACGTAGCTCTTTGACTTCGCCTCGATGCCGTCGGGCTTCTTGCCCGGCTCGAGCTTGGGGGCCAGCTCGGCGAAGCGGTAGTAGAGGTCGGCGGCCTGCTCGGGGGCGCCGGAGATGATCAGCGGGGTGCGCGCCTCGTCGATGAGGATGTTGTCCACCTCGTCGACGATCGCGTACCCGTGGCCGCGCTGAAACTTCTCGGAGGCGTCACCCGCGAGGTTGTCGCGCAGGTAGTCGAAGCCGAGCTCCGAGTTGGTCGCGTAGGTCACGTCGGAGGCGTAGGCGGCCTGCTTGTCGTAGAAGTCGCGCTCGTCGGACTGCAGGATGCCCACGGTCACGCCCAGGGCGTCGTAGATGGGCTTCATCCACAGGGCGTCGCGGCGGGCCAGGTAGTCGTTCACCGTGACCAGGTGCACGCCCCTGCCGGGAGCGGGGTTGCCATCGGCGTCGCGCGCGGCGAGCGCGTTGAGCACCACCGGCAGGGTGGCGGTCAGCGTCTTGCCCTCGCCGGTCTTCATCTCCGCGATCGAGCCGTCGTGCAGCACCATGCCGCCGATCAGCTGGACGTCGAAATGGCGCTGGCCGAGCGTGCGCTTGGACACCTCGCGGGTGATCGCGAAGCTCTCCGGCATGAGGTCGTCGAGCGATTCGCCGCCGAGCGCGCGCTCGCGCAACGCCTCGTAGCGCTCGCGCAGCTCGTCGTCGGACTCGAGCTCGAGCTCGGCCTCGTAGTCGTTGATGCGTTCGACGCGCTTCTCGAACGTCTTGAACTTCTTGCCCTCGCCTATGCGGAGGGCCTTCTCGAAGATCGGCATGGTCAGGTCGAGACTAGCAATGGGGGTCAGGGCTCCTGACCCTTCTTCGGGCCCTTTCCAGACCCTCCTGCGCTGCCGTTACGCGGCTCGTGGAGAGGCTCTGTGGGCCTCACGGCGCTTGCGGCGTTTGTCGCGGTGGCGCTTGACCTGACGCGCGAGGTCCTCGGCGGCTTCGTTGATCGAGTGGGCCATGTCCGTGGATTCCTCGCACGCACGCAGCGTGACGCCCTTGAGGTGCAGCGTGACCTCGGCGACCTGCGAGTCCTTGATCGAGGGATTACGGCGCTCGTAGAGCTCGACCTCGAGCTCGGCCGGGTCCGAGACCTGGCGCGCGACCTTGGCGAACTTCTTGTCCACCCGCTCCCTCAGATCGTCGCTGACAGTGACGTTGCGCCCCTTGATCGCGATGCGCATGCCTCTCCTTTGTGGGGTGTCGCGTTGACCTTGCCTGGATCGTAGAGCGCGAACCCGCTGGTGCCAAACCGCGACTGGACGGACCGCGGGGCAGCGGGGCTCTGGACGCCTTACCGGACCATTTGTCCGGGAAGGCGCCCGCTGCTGGATCGGACGTGTGCGTGTGAAGTGCCGACGGGCCTCGGCGAGCTCAGCGACCCGGCGTCCTTGCGTAGGTAACAGCGCGAACGCTGCAAGGACCCGCCTCGCGCAGAGCCGCGGCACACGCCGAAAGCGTTGCGCCCGTCGTCGCCACGTCGTCCACCAGCAGAACCCGCGATGGCACCGCCGCGCGCGGGCGCACCGCAACCGACCCCTCGATCCCCACCAGCCTCTCCTGCCTGCCCTGTCCCACCTGCCGCGCCGCGGGGCCGTGCCGGCGCAGCACCTCGGCAACCGGCAGGCCCGTGCGGCGCGAAAGAGCGGCCGCCAGCCGCTCAGCCTGGTTGTAGCCGCGCCGGCGACGGCGCGCCGGATGCAGCGGCACGGGCACCAGGGCGGCCGGACATTCGAGGAGGCCGGCGGGCGCGCCCGCCACCATCTGCGCGGCCATCGGGCGGGCGAGCCCGGGAGCGCCGCGGTACTTCAGGCCACCCACCAGCGCGCGGGCCGGTCCCTCGTAGGCCACTGCCGCCCACAGCCGCACCCCCGCCAGCTCCGCCTGCTTCTCACCCAACCAGCGCAGCGCGGTGCGGCATTCCCGGCATAGCGGCTCGCCCGACGCCGCGGACCCGCCGCACTCCCAGCAGAAGGGCGGGACCACTAGTTCGAGCGCGCGGGTGAGCAGGGCCACCCGTGCAGGCTGCCGCCAGGCAACCGGCCGGTGGGCACCCGACTGCCACAATCGGGCGCGTGTTCGGTGACGATCACGTGGCACTCGCAGCGGCCGCCCATCCCCGCATCGACTGGCTGCCCGATCCGCTGGTGCTGGTCCCGCTCGCCGTGCTCGTGGGGATCTACGTGCGCCGCTTCCGCCGTGCGCAAAGCGAGGAGGGCGGGCGCGGAGCGGGCCCCGGCCAGGCGCTGGCCTTCGCCGCCGGGATGCTCGCGCTACTGGCCGCGCTGGCCACGCCGCTGGACGGCCTCGGAGAGGACTACCTCTTCTCGGCCCACATGCTCCAGCACGTGCTGCTCGGCGACCTCGCGCCGGTGCTGTTGCTGCTCTCGCTCTCGCGCGTGATCATGCGCCCGGCCACGCGCCGCCTGATGCGCGCCGAGCGCGCGCTCGGCCCGTTCGCCGGCCCGTGGACCGGCATCGCGCTGTGGCTGGGGCTGATGTACCTGTGGCATCTGCCGTCCATGTACGACGCGGCCCTCGCGCACCCCGTGGTCCACGTGGTGGAGCACGCGTCGTTCTTCACCGCCGGCATCGCGGTCTGGTGGCCGCTGGTGCAGCCGGTGCCCATGCGGCGCCCGCTCAAGGGCCTCTGGACGGTGGCCTACATCGGCACGGCCAAGTTCGGGCTGGCCGCGCTGGGCCTGTACCTCACGTGGTCCACCAACGTGCTCTACGACTACTACGAGGAAGTGCCCCGGATCTGGGGGCTCACCGCGGTGGACGACCAGAACGCGGGCGGGGCGATCATGATGGTCGAGCAGTCGCTCACGTTCGTGATCGCGCTGGTGGTGCTGTTCGCGGGAATGCTCACGCGATCGGAGGCCGATGAGCTGCGCCGGGAGCGACTCGAAGAAGCGCGGACCTAGCCCTCGAGGACAGCCCCGTCCTCGATCCACTTCTGCCGGCTGCCCTCGTTCTCGACGGTGACGGTGCCGCGCACCGTCACGTCGCGGCCGAAGGCGACATCGCCGCGCACCCCGAGCCTGCGGGCACCGACCAGCGATGGAGGTCCGTAGGCGAAGCGCGCGTCGAAGTCCCGCAGCAGCTGGAAGTAGCCCGAGTCAAGGTCGACGAAAGGCACCTCCGGCGCCGCCAACCTCACCTGTCCGCCATCCACGAGCTCGTAGGCGTCCGAACGCAGCACGAGCAGGTCGTTCGTCGTCTTCACCGGCGTGAAGCGCTCCCGGGGCACCCGGATCGCGGCGGCGCCTTCGAAGACGCCGATGGCGGCGCCCATAGCGGTCTCGAGCTGGATCACCTTCGGCGACGAGGAGTCGCCGGGATCCACCGTCTTCTGGTTCACGATCATCGGCAGGCCCATTACTCCGTCCCGCTCGCTCAGCGTCTCGCGCAGCGAGCTCAGGCTCAGCCACAGATTGTTGGCGTTGAAGTAGCGGTGCCGGGCGGTGTCCTGCAGCGCCTCCAGGTCCTCATCCGGCGTCTGCGCCTTCTCGCGCAGCACCAGGCCGCCGCCCTCGCGCAGGCGCGCCGGGTGACCCCCCTTGCGGTCTGCCTCCGTGCGGTCGGGCGCCTCCATGGCGAACGGCAAGCGCTCACTTGCGAACCAGGCGAGGATGCGCGGCTCGAGTACCGCGCCGAGGTTGTCCACGTTCGAGACGAAGGCGTATTCGTAGCCGTGGTCGAGCAGCTCGTCGAGCATGCCCGAGGTGACGAGCGACGTGTAGAGGTCGCCGTGACCCGGCGGCGCCCACTCGAGCGCCGGGTCGTCGGGCCACTGCACCGGCGTGAGGTCTTCGGCCAGCAGCTTCGGCACCTTGCCCTGGACGAAGTCGAGTGGCACGTCGCGTTTCAGCTCGGGGTAGCGCTCCAGGGCGGCAAGCGACGCCTCTCGCGTCGCGAAGCTGTTCATCAGCACCAGCGGAAGGCGAGCACCGCTGCGCCGGCGCGCGTCGATGAGCTGCCGCGCGATCACGTCGAGAAAGGTCAATCCATCCTTCACCTCGAGTAGTGACTTCGGCCCGGTCATGCCCATGCTGGTCCCCAGGCCACCGTTCAGCTTCAGCACTACCACGCGGTCGAGCAGCTCCGGGTCGGCGACTTCGGTCAGCTCATCGGCGTCGGGGAGGTCCTCGAGCGGCTCGATGTCCGACTCGGCCAGGATGCCCCTCTGACCCTCGCGTAGCAGCTGGTAGTAGTGCGTGAAGGCGTCGATCGCCGGCTCGGCGATCCCCTCGTCGCTCATCTTCTGCACGCTGGCTTCAAGTCCGTCCACCGCGGGCGATCCTATGACAGCACCGCGGTAGCCTCCCGCCGGCGATGGCCGGTCATGAGCTGCACCTCGTGGAGGAGTCCGACCTGCCCGAGCTGCTGCCGCTGATGCGCGGCTACTGCGACTTCTACGAAGTCGATCCGGCCGACGAGGAACTGCTGGCGATGTCACGCAAGCTGATCGCCGACCGGGCAGGCGAGGGGCTGCACCTGCTGGCCCGCTCCGCCGAGGACGGGCGCGCGATCGGGTTCGCCACGGTCTTCTGGAGTTGGTCGACGCTGAGCGCGTCGCGGATCGGGGTGATGAACGACCTGTTCGTGGCCGAGGAGGGGCGCGGGTCGGGAGTGGCCGAAGCGCTGATCCTCGGGTGCGTACAGCGCTGCCGGGAGCGCGGCGGGGTCACGTCGCTTCAGTGGCAGACCGCAAAGGACAACCTGCGCGCGCAAGCCGTGTACGAGCGGGTGGGCGCGAAGCGCGAGGAGTGGCTGGACTACTCGCTGGACGTCGAGCCAGCGGTGACCGAATAGCTGGCGCTTAGGCCCAATCGGGTCCACGCTGGAACGGAGTCGTGAGGTCCCTCCGTCATTCCCTCGCGGTCGCCGCGGTCGCGGCGCTCGCCGCCATGCTCTGGGCGGCGCCCGCCCACGCCGCCACGGTCGCCAACCCGGGTCCGGTGACTCTGACGGTCATTCCTGCGGGTGGGCCCGGCGATATCGGTGGCATCGAGTTCCCGGGATTCAGCGCGGCAGGCATGGTTGACGCCGATGGCGGTCTGCTGTTCCCGGCAGGGGGAATCGACTGGCCGGCGGAAGTCCCTGCTAACTGTATTTTCCCGACGCCGTGCCTTGAAAGCCCGGGCGTCTACGGAGGACTAACCCCGTTCGAGCCCACGCACGATGCCACGGGGGCAATCGACCCTGCAACCGGCGCGGCATCCCTTCACCTCCGTGCCCAGGCGACTGTCACTGCGGGCATGAAGGTAGCCGGAATCGATTTCGGCATCCGCTGCCCGGTTGGAAGCGTCGCCAACCCCATCGATCTCCCGCTCAGCACAGACCCCCTGAGTCCGCCCGGTCCCGACGCCCCGGTTCCCTACGACCAGGCCACGGGCATTGCCAGGCTGGTAGGGAGCTTCACCGGTTGGGCGATCGATGCAGGTGACTGCTCGATCAGCGGCGACGTGGCCGCCCTTGTATGCGGCAACCTTTGCCTTGTGCCGGGAGCCGCGTGGCTTGAGGACCTCTACGACGACGCTCCAGTCACGTTCGCCGCCCGCTTCGTGCCGGCACCGCACGCTCCGGGCTTCACGCCCCCGTCCCCTCCCGGAACACCCGTGCCGCCCGCGCCGGCCGCTCCGTCCACGAGCAACCTGGTGCAGGCTCCGAGCAACCTCTTCACGGTCGGGGCGGCGGCCCTCTCCTCCTCGAAGGGCTCGGCCACGCTCACCCTCGACCTCCCTGGGCCCGGGACGGTCAAGGCGCTGGCCACGGCGAACCTTCCGGCGGGCGCCGCGAAGAAGATCACCGTGTCGAAGGCCACGCGTCGCGCTACCCGGGCCGGCAAGCTCAAGCTGACCCTCAAGCCATCGAAGGCCGCGCTGCGGCACCTGCGGCGACGGGGCAAGCTGCGCACCAGCGTGAAGCTCACCTACACGCCCACCGGCGGCAGCGCGCGCATCGCCACCCGCAAGCTCACGCTGAAGCTCAAGCGCAAGCCGCGCTAGCGACCCTGGCTCAGCGCCCCGGCGCTACGACCTCCAAGCCCTCCGCGGCAGCTGCGGCGAGCAGTCGGCTGTCGTAGGCCAGAAACACTCCGATGCCCTCGCGCACCGAAAGCGCGCTCGCCAGGTGCACTGCGTCGAGGGTTCGCAGCGGCTCGTCGAACGGCTCCCTGGCTCGACGCAGTACCGCCTCCGAAGCCGGTACCAGGAGCAACCGGTCCGCGACCTCGCGTACCCGCGACAGCGAAGCGCCGATTCGGCGCGCAACGATCCACAGCTCGGTCTCGCCCAAGGCGCTGGATACGAGCGCCGGCCATCGCGCCAGCTCCGCCACCAGCGTCTCGCTCTCGCTCTCGCGACGCAGCAGCTTCACGAGCGCCGACGCGTCGACGAACGCCCTGCTCACCGACCGCCTCGTGCCCACTCGAGGGCTTCTGTCGCGGCATCGCTGACCGGACCGCGAGGGACGGCAAGGGAACGCGCGTGCCTAGCGGGGCGAAGCCCGTGGCGACGGACGAACTCGCGATCGGCCGCACCGTTGTCTTCCGCCAGCAGGCTCTGCGCCCCGCGCAGCGCCAGGGCGCGCACGCGCGCGGCGTCCGACCTCTCTCCACTGAGCGGTCCGGCCTCTCGCAGCGCCCGGTCAAGCTCCTCGTCTCTGACGACGCCTATGCGTGGGTGCTTGGTCGGCACGCCAGCGACCTTAGCAGGGTCAGTGTCACAACTTAGCCTAAAGTGTTACACCTGTGCCGCGGCGGAGCCACAACTCACGCTCCGTCCCCCCACGACGCCAGGTAGTCCGCCTGCTCGGGCGTCAGCTCGTCGATGCGCAGCCCCAGCGCCTCCAGCTTCAGCCGCGCCACCTCCTCGTCGATCTCCAGCGGCACCTCGTGCACGCCCGCGCCCAGCTCGGCGCCGTGACGCACCAGGTGCTCGATCGCCAGCGCCTGGCCCGCGAAGGAGATGTCCATCACCGTGGCGGGGTGGCCCTCGCCGGCGGCGAGGTTGACCACGCGTCCTTGGGTGAGCAGGTTCAGGCGACGGTCGCCCAGGTCGTACTCCTCGACCAGCGGGAGCACCTGCCGTACGCGGCCGTCGGCCGCGTCGAGCAGGTCAGGCAGCGAGATCTCCACGTCGAAATGGCCGGCGTTGGCCAGCACGGCACCGTCCTTCATCCGCTCGAAGTGCTCGCGGCGCAGTACGCCGCGTGAGCCGGTGACGGTCACGAACACGTCGCCGCGCTCTGCGGCGTCCAGGGCGGGCATCACCTCATACCCCGCCATGCGCGCCTCGAGCGCCCGCAGCGGATCCACCTCGCACACCACCACGGCGGCGCCGGCACCCCGGGCGCGCTCGGCGATGCCCTTGCCCGTGTAGCCGTAGCCCATCAGCACGAGCGTGTGGCCGGCCAGCAGCAGGTTGGTGGCGCGCAGGATGCCGTCGAGCGCCGACTGGCCCGTGCCGTAGCGGTCGTTGAAGGCGCGCTCGGTGAGGGAGTCGTTCACCGCCAGCACCGGGCAGCGCAGCTCGCCGGCAGCATCGAGGCGGCGCATGCGCAGCAGGCCGGTGCGGGTCTCCTCGGTGCCGCCGAGCGAGTCCTCGGCGCGGCCGAGCTCGTGGAGGGCCATGAGCAGGTCCGCGCCGTCGTCCACGGTCACCCGCGGCCCGGCCTCGGCGAGCGCCGCGATGTGCGCGGCGTAGGCCTCCGCGTCCTCACCGCGCCGGGCGCGCACCCCCACCCCGTCTGCCGCCAGCGCGGCCGCGGTGTCGTCCTGGGTCGAGAGCGGGTTGGCCGAGCACAGCGCCACCTCCGCCCCACCCGCGCCCAGGCAGCGCACGAGGTTGGCCGTCTCCCCCGTCACGTGCAGGCAGGCGGCCACCGAAACGCCGGCGAGCGGCCGCTCGGAGGCGAACCGCTCGCGTACCTGGCGGAGGACCGGCATGCGGCCCTCCGCCCAGGCGATCCGTGCCTCGCCCGCCGAAGCGAGCGAGGCGTCCCTGATTACCGCGTGAGGGCTTCCAGCCCTCACTTTGATGGCCTTGACGCCATCCTGGCGTCGTGAACGGTCCGGCTCCGCCGGACCTCTAGTAGCGGTAGTGGTCGCTCTTGTACGGGCCATCGACGTCCACGCCGATGTAGGCGGCCTGCTCGGGACGCAGCTCGGTGAGCTTCGCGCCCAGCGCGCCGAGGTGCAGGCGGGCGACCTTCTCGTCGAGGTGCTTGGGCAGCACGTACACACCGAGCGGGTAGTCGTCGGCGTTGTTGAACAGTTCGACCTGGGCGATGACCTGGTTCGAGAACGAGCAGCTCATCACGAAGCTCGGATGCCCGGTGGCGCAACCGAGGTTCACGAGACGACCTTCGGCGAGGATGATGATCTGGTGGCCCTTTCGATCGTCCGTTGCATCGAACTTCCAGACGTCGGTACCCGGCTTCAACTCGTCACGGGTCGCGCCCGAGCGGGCCAGACCCTCCATGTCGATCTCGTTGTCGAAGTGACCGATGTTGCAGACGATCGCGTTGTGCTTCATCTGTTGCATGTCGTCGGCCGTGATCAGGCCCATGTTGCCGCTCGCGGTGACGAAGACGTCGGCCTCGGCGACGACATCCTCGAGTCGCACGACCTGGAGGCCCTCCATCGCGGCCTGCAGAGCGTTGATCGGGTCGATCTCCGTGACGACCACGCGGGCGCCCTGTCCTCGCAGCGACTGCACGCAGCCCTTGCCGACGTCGCCGTAGCCGAGCACGACGGCGAGCTTGCCGCCGAGCATGACGTCGGTCGCGCGGCTGATCGCATCGACGAGCGAGTGGCGGCACCCGTACAGGTTGTCGAACTTCGACTTGGTGACCGAGTCGTTGACGTTGATCGCCGGGAACAGCAGCTCGCCGTCGGCGAACATCTTGTAGAGCCGCTTGACGCCCGTCGTCGTCTCCTCGGTGACACCCTGCACACCGACGCCCATCCGGGTCCACTTCTGCGGATCGTCCTTGAGTGTGCGCTGGAGCAAGCCGAGGATGATGGCCAGTTCGGCGTTCGACGCCTCGGTCGGGTCGGGCACCTTGCCGGCGTTCTCGTACTCGACGCCCTTGTGCAGCAGCAGGGTGGCATCGCCACCGTCGTCGAGGATCATGTTCGGACCGTCGTAGACCGTGCCGTCGGCACCATCGGGCCACGACATCATCTGCTCGGTGCACCACCAGTACTCCTCGAGCGTCTCACCCTTCCAGGCGAAGACCGGCACGCCCTGCGGATCGTCCTCGGTGCCGTTCGGCCCGACCACGGCGGCGGCGGCGGCGTGGTCCTGCGTGGAGAAGATGTTGCAGCTCGCCCAGCGCACCTCGGCGCCGAGTTCGGTCAGGGTCTCGATCAACACCGCGGTCTGGATCGTCATGTGCAGCGAACCGGAGATGCGGGCGCCCGCGAGCGGCTTGGACGGGCCGTACTCCTTGCGGATCGCCATCAGGCCGGGCATCTCGTGCTCGGCCAGGAGCATCTCCTTGCGGCCGAACGGGGCGAGGCTGAGATCGGCGACGCGGAAGTCTTTCCGCGCGGCGAGTGTGGACGTCATGATGGTCTCCTCCGTGGCCTCGTGAGGCCGCTGGCAAGTTCGGATGGAGCGAGCCGGGGCCTACTGGCGCCGATCGGGTCAGCCCGCGCTGATGAAGGACCCCAGGCTAGCCGCAGGCTCGGGCCAACCCGTTCCGAGACCTGCCGCCGCGAGCAATCCATCAAGAGGTTCCTGAGCCGGGATCGAGGTCGTCGAGCGCCAGGCGCGACGAACCCGAACAGCCTTTCGGCTGTGAGCGGTGAGGCGCAACGCCGCGATCGGCGGGCTCGGCCCGACTCAGGCGGAACGCCGCGATCGGCGGGCTCGGCCCGACTCAGTCGTCGAGGATGACGGCGTAGACGTCGAGGAGGTAGTCGACGTATCCCGCCCGGTTGTAGAACCGGATCGAGTACGGCCCCTCGCTCGACGTGCCGTACGGGAGGAGTGCGAGGTTGGGCACCGTGTCGTTCTCGACGATGTTCACGTTCGACACGAGCGGTACTGCGGTGCCCGAACCCGGCGAGGGGTAGGCGGTCAGGAACGAGGCCACCGGTGCCCAGTGGTACTGGCGCCGGAGATCGGTCGCCGTCAGGTTGCCGATCAGCGCCGACTGGGCGCCGACCGGCTCGCCGTCGATCCGGACGTCGTTCACGAAGCTCTCGAAGCTCCAGTCCTCGGCCTCGGCAGGGCCCAACGGCATGTCACCGAACTCGTCCTCCCGGGTGTCGAAGGCGCGGAACGGTGCCACGAGTGGCACGACGCGGCCGGCCTTCGTGTCGGGCGACACGCCGCTTTGCAGGTACGCCACGACGTCGACGACCATCCGGACCTCGCCCTGGAGGTTGAACAGGTGGATCGAACCGTCGGCGCCGATCGGGAGGATCGCCATGTTGGCGCGGGTCTGACCGGTGACGAGGTTCACGGTGCTGGTGTCGGGCACGTCTCCGTTCGCGACCGGTTCGGGGAGGGCGGAGATGTAGGTCGGCCGACTCTGGGGGAAGATGTTGACCCCGGTGATGTTCGCGATGACGCCGACGATGTTGTCGTTGTTCGGGACGACGGGTGTGCCGGGCTTCGACACCTCGGCGGCACCGCGGATCGGGACCTCGATCTGCGACTGGCCCTTGAGCGTGGCGCCGCCGAACTGATCGAGTTCGCTGTCGTACACACGGATCGGGTCGATGTCGACCACACGATAGCCGGGAGTTCCGTACGAGCTGGTGGAGAACCAGCCCGTGATGTCGACCGCGATGTGTGCGGTGCCGGGCCCGGTGGGGCTCACGAGCCGCAGCGAGATCTTGCCGTTGTCGCCGGGTCGGAGGATGGCCGTGTTCGGGATGACCGTGCCGGGGAAGAAGTTGACGACCGACGTGGTGCCCTCGGTCGCCCCGGTGCCGAACGCCCGCAGGAAACCGATGCGCGTCGGTTGGATCACGGTGATGTTGGCGACGACCGCGAGCACGTTGTCGTCCTGCCCGTCCCGGTCGTCGTCGACGAACGGGGGCAGGCCGCCGACGCCCACCACCTTGACGTCGACGGTGGGAGCGGTCTCCGACACATCCATCGGGAGCGCGCCGCCCAGGTCGCGGGAGTCGTAGATGCGGTCGGGGGTGATCTTCTGGAACTCGCCGCCGGAACCGAGTTCGCCGCCGATCGCCTCGACGGTGCGGTCGGCATC
>DASROS010000108.1:0-2502 GCA_035646775.1 Thermoleophilaceae bacterium
GGGCGACACAACGCGATGCAGGTCAGACCTACGGGTCGACAGGCAGCCTAAGAGTCAGCCCACCGCCAGCCCGAGAACCAACCGGCCCGATCGGACACCACCACCGACCAAGACGTCGACGATGACAATGAGGCAAGCCTACTGCGCCCGGGCACCCCCTTGTTCGGAAAGGCGGTGGGCGGGTAGCTTGCGCTAGAGCTACGAAGGGGGAGAGATGGAAGAAGAGACCGAAGAGCGCACCGAGGGCGAGGGCGGGGAGAATCCCGACCAGGAGGCCATCGACAAGGTCAAGGCGCTGGAGGACGATCCGCCCCAGAACCTCGAGGACTGGCCCAGCGACGCGGCCAAGTACAAGACCTTCGGCGGTGCCGAGGGGGAAACGTCATGGGACGAGGGGCCGACCGCGAAGCTCGGGGAGTCCAACGTGCGCCATCACGACGACGGCTCGGTGAGTGTGGAGGGCGAGAAGGTCGACAACCCCGACGACTACAAGGGCGACCCGATCCCGGGCGGTCCCACCGACCCCAACACCGCGTCGATCGGAGGCGAGAAGGACCTGACCGACAAGGGGTCGGGCGACGACGACTCCGGCGAGGAAGGCTCGGACGAGTCGGGGTCCGACGACTAGGCGGGTGGCGCCGGGGCCCTCGCCCCGGCGCTGCTACTCGTAGATCACCAGGCGCGGGCGGAGCGCCCATCTAAGGTGGGGAAGCATGCCGAGCGAACCGGATCCCGGAGAGGACCTCACTCCCGAGCAGGTGGCCGAGCGCCACCGCCAGGGCGGCATCCAGCTGGTGGACGTGCGCGAGCCCTACGAGCACGAGACCGGCTACATCGAGGGCGACCGGCACGTGGAGTTCAGCCGCCTCTCAGAGGAGGCCGGCTCGATCGACAAGGACCGCACCGTGGTCTTCTACTGCCGTTCGGGCGGCCGCTCGGCGGTAGCCACGCAGGCCTTCCGGGCCAGCGGGTACGACGCCCGCAACATGGCCGGCGGCCTGCTGGCGTGGGACCGAAACGGCCTACCGATCGAGCCCGAGGGCGGCTCGGTGGCCGATCACTGAGCCGGTCCCCGGCTATAGAGCGGCCGCCGTGAGCTGCCCGGCGTAGGGCCCGCGGCCGGTGAAGTTCGCGGCGCCGCAGCGCGCGCCCAGCGTCAGCGCCTCCGGCAGTGCGAGCTGCGCGCCCAGTCCGTACGTGAGCCCGGCGGCGAAGGAGTCGCCGCAGCCGTAGGCGTCGGACACGGGGCCGGGCAGCGGGGTGGCGTCCCACTGCCCCGACGCGCCGCCGGAGTCCTCCCAGGTCCCGCCCCGATCGCCGGCCGTCCGCACCACAGCCAGCGGCTCCGGGTCCAGCCGGCCACGCTCGTAGCGCTCACCGGCGTCCTTTGCACTGGCCACCAGCACGTCCACCTGTACCCCGGCCTCCGCGATCGGCTCGAGGTGGCGCGCCGTGGCCACCAGCCTGCGGGCCGAGCGGGTGTGCATCAGCGCAGCGGCGTCTCCGGCCGTGAAGTAGACGGCGCTGGCTCCCTCGAGGTCGGCCCAAGGGAGGTCGTCCGACCCGCTGGGGCCGAGCCGATCACCGATCACGGTGATCGTGCGCTCGCCCCTGGCGTCCACGTGCACGAACCCGCGCCGCTGGGGTTCGTTGCGCCAGGCGACCTCCACGCGCAGGCCCAGTGCGGTGAGCTCGGCGAACGCGCGGTGGCCCAGGGCGTCGTTGCCCAGCGCCGTGAAGAACGTGGCGCCACCCGCCAGCTTGGCGAGCTGCGCGGCGGCCACGGCCCCGCCCCCGCCTGGCTCCTCCCACGTCTCGGAAGCGTGCACGATCGCGCCGGGCTTGGGCACGCGCGGCACCCGCGCGAACTCGATCCACTCCACGTGACCCACCACCGCGACCCTCATCGGATACGGAGTCTCACACCTGCCCGGCGCCTCCGGCGACCGGGCAGCGGGTAGGTTCGTCAGACCATGGACGATCCGATGCGCGTGGCCCGCGACGTGTCGATCCCGCTCTCGGAGATCGATCTGCGCACCAGCCGCTCCTCCGGGCCGGGCGGTCAGCACGCCAACGTGACCGCCTCGCGGGTGGAGGCGATACTCGACGTGGCCGAGTCGCCGTCGCTCACCGACGAGCAGCGCCGCCGCGTGATGAGCCGCGTCGGGCCGCGGCTGACCGCCGTGGCCCAGGACACCCGCAGCCAGGCGCGCAACCGCGAGCTGGCGCTCGAGCGGCTGCGCTCGCGCCTGGCAGGCGCGCTCGCGGTCCAGCGCCCGCGGCGCGGGACCAAGCCCACGCGCGGCTCGCGCGAGCGGAGGCTGGGCAGCAAGCGACAGCGCGGCGAGGTCAAGCGCCAGCGCCGGCGGCCGTCCCGCGACGACTGGTAGGAGCTAGGGGCTCGCGGGGGGAGCCTGCGCGCCGCCGCCGGGCGTGGCCGGCGGGGTGGGCGGAGCCTGGGGCGCCGGCTCAGCCGGCGCGGGTGTCGGCGTGGGCGTGGGG
>DASROS010000109.1:0-3063 GCA_035646775.1 Thermoleophilaceae bacterium
GATGACCGCCGCAGAGATTCGCGAGCGCTTCCTCTCCTTTTTCGAGGCGAGAGGTCATATGCGGGTGCCGTCGTCGTCGCTCGTGCCTGCCGGCTACGACCCGTCGGTGCTGCTGACCACCGCCGGCATGCAGCAGTTCAAGCCCTACTTCCGCGGGGAGGAGGAGCCCCCTTCGCGGCTGCTCACCAGCTGCCAGAAGGTGTTTCGCACGGTGGACATCGAGGTTGTGGGCACCACGGCCCGGCACCTCACCTTCTTCGAGATGCTCGGCAACTTTTCGGTGGGCGACTACTTCAAGCGGGGGGCCAGCGAGCTGGCCTGGGAGTTCTCCACCCGGGGTCTCGAGCTCGATCCCGAGCGGATCTGGATCACCGTGTTCGGAGGCGACGACGAGTTCGGCCTCGGCCCGGACGAGGACGCGATCGAATGCTGGCACGCGATCGGCATACCGGAGGAGCGCATCGTGCGCCTTGGCCGCGAGGACAACTTCTGGCAATCCGGGCCGACCGGGCCCTGCGGGCCCTGCTCCGAGCTCTACCTCGACCGCGGCCCTGACTTCGGCGCCGACTCCGACCGCCCCGGCGACGACACCGAGCGCTACCTTGAGTACTGGAACCTCGTGTTCATGCAGTACGAGCTGCACTCCGACGGCTCGCTGACGGAGCTGCCCCAGCAGAACATCGACACCGGCCTGGGCCTGGACCGCATGGCCGCTATCCAGCAGGACGTTCCCTCGGTCTACGAGACGGAGCATTTCCGGCCGCTGGTGGAGTTCGGGGAAGAGCGCTCGGGTCGCCGCTACGGCCAAGACGAGCAGACCACCCGGTCCCTGCGCGTGCTGGCCGACCACGGCCGCGGCGCCGCGTTCCTGATGGCCGACGGCGTCGTGCCCTCCAACGAGGAGCGCGGCTACGTGCTGCGCCGCATCCTCCGTCGCGCCATCCGCCACGGACGCGCGCTCGGCATCCAGGGCCCCTTCGTGCCCGATCTCTGCGAGGTGGTGGTGGAGAAGATGGGCGACGTCTACCCGGAGCTGCGTGCCGAGCGTCAGACCATCGTGCGCTGGGCCGCCGCGGAGGAGGAGGGCTTCGGCCACACGCTGAGCCAAGGCGAGCGCCTGCTGGCCGAGCTGATCGAGCGCGCCCGGGCGATCGGCGCGCAGGAGGTGGCCGCCGAGGACGCGTTTCGTCTGCACGACACCTACGGCTTCCCGTTCGAGATGACCCAGGAGGTGCTGACCGAGGAGGGCCTGACGGTGGACGAGCAGGGCTTCGCAGCCCTGATGGAGCAGGCACGCGACCGCGCTCGCAGCGGTGCCCGCGACACCGGCGGTGACCAGATGGCCGAGCGCGCCGCCGCGTTCGCCCGCCAGACGGGCTTCTCCACGCGCTTCGTGGGCTACGAGTCCACCGAGGCAGATACGGTGGCCCGCGCCGTGGCATCCGACAACGGCGCGCAGCTGGTCAAGCTCGAGGACAGCCCGTTCTACCCGGCGGGAGGCGGCCAGGTGTCCGACTCCGGCCTCGTCCGCACCGGCTCGGCACAGGCGCGCGTGGACGAGGTCTTCCGCCTGGGCGACGACCAGGTGCTGGCTCTGGAGCCTGGCGGCGGCGTGGCGGAGGGCGAAGAGGTCCACGCCGAGGTCGACCGCCCCACGCGCCTGGCCACGATGCGCAACCACACCGCCACCCACCTGCTCCACGCGGCGCTGCGTGAGCGTCTGGGGGACCACGTCCGCCAGGCCGGCTCCTACGTGGGCCCCGACAAGCTGCGTTTCGACTTCACCCACGGCGAGCGCCTCTCCCGCGAGGAGCTGGCGGACGTGGAGCAGCGGGTTAACGGCTGGATCGCCGCGAACCAGATGGTCACAGCCGTGGAGACGACGCTCGACGAGGCCCGCTCACTGGGCGCGATGGCCCTGTTCGGCGAGAAGTACGGCGACTGGGTTCGGATGGTCGAGGTGGAGCGGGTGTCCCGCGAGCTGTGCGGAGGCACCCACGTCGCGACCACCGGCGAGATCGGCCTGTTCCACGTGACCGTGGAGACTTCCAGCGCGTCGAACGTGCGTCGTATCGAGGCCCTCACGGGGCCGGGCGCTACGGCGCTGTTCGAGCAGCGAACCGCGCAGGTGCGGCGCCTGTCCGAGGCGCTCCGGGTGCCCGAGGGCGAGCTGGACCGGGCCGTGGAGAAGCTCAACGAGCGCGTGCGCGATCTGTCCAAGAAGCCCGCGGGCGCCGCCGGCGGCACGACCGCCGAGGAGCTCCTGAAGGCCGCGGAGGAGGTGTCCGGCGTGCCGGTTGTGATCGCGCGAGCCGAGGTGGGGGACGCCAAGGAGCTGCTCGGCTTGGCGGACCGCGTGCGCCAGACGCTCGGGGATTCGCTGGTGGTGCTCGGCGCCGCCACCGGCGAGCGGGTGCACCTGGTGGCCAACGTGGCGCCCGCCGCGGTGGAGCGGGGCGTGAAGGCCGGGGACGTGGTGAAGGCAGCTGCCGAGGTCGTGGGCGGCGGTGGGGGAGGCCGCGACACGATGGCCCAGGCCGGCGGCCGGCTGCCCGAGAAACTCGACGACGCGCTGCGGTCTGCCCGCACGAGCGTCGAGCAATCGCTTTCATAAGGTCCCGATGCGCGTCTTGGCGCTCGATCACGGGGAGGTCCGCTGCGGCTGTGCTGTGTCCGATCCCTCGGGCACGCTCGCGACGCCTCTCTCAGCGATCGAGCGACCCGATACCCGAAAGGGGCTGGGCAGGCTGGCAGCACTCATAGACGAGTTGGAAGCCGAGTTGGTCGTTGTGGGGCTCCCGATCACCCTTGCCGGGGAGGAGGGGTCTCAGGCGGCAACCGCCCGTGCTTTCGCCGAGCGCCTGGCTGAGCGGCTGGCGGTACCGGTCGAGCTCTACGACGAGCGGCTGACCACCCGCATGGCCGAGGCATCGGGCGGGTCGAGCGACGCCGACTCCCGCGCCGCGGCGCACCTGCTCGAGGGCTGGCTCGCAAGCCGGGCGGCTCGCACGTGAGCCGCGGGGAGCGGACCCCCGAGGAGCGCGAGCAGGCCCGGCTGGAGCG
>DASROS010000110.1:0-20426 GCA_035646775.1 Thermoleophilaceae bacterium
GGGCGAAGACGAAGTCGGCGGCCTGGCCCACCGTGAGAATGCGGGCGGCCTCCTCGTCGGGGATGCGGATGCCGTAGTGGTCCTCGAGCTCCACCGTGAGCTCCACGAGATCGAGGGAGTCGGCCTCCAGGTCCTCCCTGAAGCGCGTGGTCTCCGCAATCGCCGACGGATCCACCTCGAGCTCGGTGGCCAGGTGCTCGCGAATCCGGCCGAGAACCTCCTCTCGGGTCATGGGGTCACCCGGCAGTCAGCCATTGGTCGCGACGCTACCAGCGGGCACGGACCGCAACGCCCCGGCGCGCTCCAGCGCGCCGGCGGTGCGCTCGACCATCCGCTCGTCGACGGCCCGGCGCGCCAGGCCCACCGCGGCCGCGATCCCGTCGGGGCCGAAGCTGCCATGGGCGATCACCACCGGACGTCGCAGGCCCAGCAGCAGTGCGCCACCCACCCGCTCTGGGTCCAGCTCGGCCCGCAGCCGCGCGACCGGCCCGCGGATCAGCAACCCGCCGAGCATCGCGAGCGGCCCGCCGGAGCGCACGCGGTCGCGGATGGCGTCGCGCACGGTGCGCGACGCCCCCTCGGCCACCTTGAGCGCCACGTTGCCGGTGAATCCGTCGGTCACGAGCACGTCGACGGTGCCGGCGGTGAGGTCGAAGCCCTCGACGTTGCCCGCGAAGTCCAGCTCGCCCTCCTCCAAGCGCTCCCGGGCAGCCAGCACGTCGGATGTGCCCTTGCCGGACTCGCTGCCAACCGACAGGAGCCCCACACGGGGGCGCTCGGTGCCCACGACGGCCTCCATGAAGGCGGCGCCCATGTAGGCGAACTGCACGAGATGCTCGGGACGGACCTCGGTGTTGGCCCCGGCGTCGAGCAGCAGCACCGGGCCCGTCGGGAGCGGCAGCAGCGCGGCGATGGCGGGGCGGTGCACCCCGCGCAGGCGCTTGATCGATAGCGCGGCGGCAGCCAGCGTGGGGCCCGTGCTGCCGGCCGACACGAGCGCCTCGGCGCGGCCGTCGGCCACGGCCTTCGCGGCCTGCACGATCGACGCCCGCGGCCTCGAGCGGACGGCGCGGACAGGCTCTTCGTCGCCGCCGATGCGCTCCGGCGCGTCCACCACCTCTGCCTGGGTGCCGGCCAGCTCGGCGGCCGGGCCGAAGAGCATCACGTCTTCGCCGGAGCGGCGCGCGCCCTCGGCCACAAGCGCCGGTCCGCCGTCCGCCCCGTTCGCGTCGAGCGCGATCACGGGCCGGGCGCCGCTACTCGTCGTCGGTCTCGGCCGCCGCGCGGGAAACGATCTCGCGGCCCGCGTAAGTGCCACAGGTGGCACACACGCGATGCGTCAGGCGGGGCGCTCCACAGCGCGGGCAGGCCGAAGTGGCCGGCGGCGAGATCTTGTGCTGGGAGCGGCGCTTGTTGGTGCGCGAGTGGGACTGTCGCTGCTTGGGGACGGCCATGGCGGCGGCGAAGGCTAGCAGTGCCCACCGGCCGCGAGCCCGGGCCGCGTCAGTCGAGCTTGAGCTCGGACAGCTTGGCCCAGCGCGGATCCGGCGGGCGCTCGTGTTCGTGCGACGGGTGCTCGTTGAGGTTGGCGCCGCAGATGGTGCACAGCCCCCGGCACTCCTCGCTGCAGGCGATCTGGGTGGGCAGCGCCAGGGCGAGGGCGTCGCGGGCCCACACGCGCAGGTCCAGCTCGTGGCCATCCACGTAGGGCGAGGTGAGCTCGTCATCCCCGCTGCCGGGCTGCTCGATCTCACGCGCGTCCACCTCGACGTCGGCGTCGGCATCCTCGAGACAGCGCTGGCACGGCCCGTGCAGGGCCACGGGGAAGCGCAGGCGCAGCGCGTACCCATTGCCGGTGGTGCGCGACACGTCCAGGCGGACGTCCACGTCGCCGCCCGGCGAGTAGTCCTCGCCGGCGAAGTGAAGCGGCTCCATCGGCACCACGAGCTCGAGACAGCGCCCCTCCCCGGAGGACAGGCCAAGCCGGTTCAGATCGAAGCTGTCGGCGCGCGCGGGCACGGATTCGAGGCTAGCGACGGGAACCGGTCAGGTGCCCGGCGCTTCGAGGCGTGAAACCGCTAGTCGACGGCCGCTTCTTCGCGGCCCTGCAATCGGTCGCGCCCGCGCTGAACGGCGGCCGTGAACTTCTCGAGGTTGATCTCGAGGGTGTTGAGGATGTCGTCGGCGTAGTCCTCCGCTCCCAGGCGGATCTCGCGCTCACGGGCGCGCGCGTCCTCGACGATCTCGTCGGCCTGGCGCTCGGCCTGTTTGACGACCTCCTCGTCGCCGATCAGGCGAATCTGCTCCTCGCGCGCCTCCTTGACGATGCGCTCGGCCTCGCGCTTGGCCTCGGCCAGCATCTCCTGGCGCTCCTTGACGATCCAACGCGCCTGCTTGATCTCCTCGGGGATCGTGGCGCGCATCTGGTCGAGGATGTCGTAGATCTCCTCCTTGTCGACGCGCACCTGGTCGGTGAGCGGCACCGGCTTGGAGTTGTGGACGGTGTCGTCCAGCTTGTCGATCAGTACAAGAACGTCCATTTAGTTACCTCGGCGGGGCATCATCACGACTCAGCATCTCAGTTTCTAGAGCGCTTCAGCGCTTCCTGCAAGCGCCCTGCCACCGCGTCGGGCACGAGCCCCGACAGATCGCCTCCGAACATGGCCAGCTCCTTGACGCCACTGGAGGAGAGAAAGCTGTATTGGGGGGCTGACATCAGGTACATGCTCTCGATGTCCGGCGCCAGCTTGCGATTGAGCTGGTTCATCTCGAACTCGTACTCGAAGTCCGAAATTGCACGGAGCCCTTTCACAATAGCCCGGGCCCCGTTGTCGCGCGCGAAATCGACGAGGAGAGTATCAAAGGATTTTACCTGCACATTGCCGAGTTTCTCCGTCTCGGCCTGGACGAACGCCACGCGCTCCTCCGCGGTGAACACCGTCTGCTTCTTGCGCACCGGGTGGTTGACCACACCAACCACCACGTTGTCGAACACCGAGGCAGCCCGCCCGATGATGTCGAGGTGGCCAAGGGTGACCGGGTCATAGGACCCCGGCACCACGGCGGTGCCGCCGTTCCTTTGATGGGGCTTCGAAGCATTCGGCATCCTTGCCTCATCCTTCCCGACGGTGGACGGCGATGCGCGTGTCGCCGTAGGTGCGCTCGCGCAGCAGCGGCAGCGGCAGCTGAAGCGGTGAGCGCTTGTCGGATTCGGTCACGATGCGGGCGTTCTCGGAGAGGATTGCCGGGAGCCGCTCGGCGAGCGGCCCGGCCAGGCGGCCGGCGGCATCATACGGCGGGTCGCAGAACAGGAGGTCGAACGGGGCTTCCCCGGACGCCCCGTCGAGAAACGCGAGCGCCGCCCGCCGATGCACCCTCGCCTCGAGCCCGAGCGCGTCGAGGTTGGCCTTCACCGCCGCCACGGCGCGCGGCGCGCTGTCGACGAACACGGCCTCGGCCGCCCCGCGCGAGAGCGCCTCGATCCCAAGGGCGCCGGAGCCCGCGAAGAGGTCGAGCACACGCAGCCCCGACACGTCCCCGAGGATCGAGAACAGCGCCTCGCGGACGCGGTCGGCGGTGGGGCGCGTGGCCGTCCCCACCGGGGCTCGCAGCCGCCGCCCGCCGTAGCGGCCGGCCACGATCCTCAAGCGCGGGTCAGCTCGGAGTCGATTCCGGGGGGCTCCCGCAGCGTCTGCAGGACGGTGCAGTAGCGCTCGGTCTTCTCGTGGAGGGAGGCCAACTGCTCGGGTGTCGCCTCCGGGGCGTCGATCTCGAACTTCAGCCGGATGTCGCTGAAGCCCACAGGCGCGGTGCGGTCGATGCCCAGGGTTCCCCGAAGGTCGAGGTCCCCCTCCGCCACGACCTCGATCCGCTCCGTCGGGACCTCCATGGATGTGGCCACCATCTGGCAGGTGATCTGAGCGCAGGCTGCAAGCGCGCCGAGCAGCAGGTCCCCGGAGCATGCTGCAGTGCCAGATCCTCCCACCCCCGTGTGGGCTTCGGCCTGCTGGATGGCGCGGCCCAGGTCCACCGAGCACCCGGCTGGGCCGCCGGCCTCGCTGCCCCGCGCAACCAACGTGATCCTCGAGGCCTGGGGATCGGAGCGATAGCGCTCCTTCAAGGGAGCCTGGAGCTCTTTGAGGTCCATGCCCCAAGTATTGCGCCCTGGTCTAGGCGGCCTACGCCGGGATCGGGTCCAGATCGGACCCGTAGCGGGCCAGCACCGCGTCGCGCAGGAGCGCATGCTCGGGTGCTGACAGCTCGGGGTCGCCCTCCACCAGCGCGTCGGCGTGCGCGCGCGCCGACTCGAGCAGCTCGGCGTCTTCGGGCAGGCGCGCCACCCGGAACTCCTGGAGACCGGACTGCCGCGTGCCGAGCACCTCCCCCGCCCCGCGTAGCTCGAGGTCCACCTGCGCGAGGTGGAAGCCGTCGCGTGTGGAGGCGATCGCCTCGAGACGCGGGAGCTTGGGATCGCCGAACAGGATGCACAGCGAGGAGTGCTCCCCGCGGCCCACCCGTCCGCGCAGCTGGTGCAGCTGGGACAGTCCGTAGCGCTCGGCCGCCTCGATCAGCATCACCGTGGCGTTGGGCACGTCGATGCCCACCTCGATCACGCTGGTGGCCACGAGCACGTCGGCCTCGCCCGCGACGAAGGAGCGCATCGCCTCCTGCTTCTCGGCCGTGGCCATCTGGCCGTGGATGAGCGCCACACGCTGGTCGCGGAACTCGGTGCTCTGCAGGCGCTCGGCCTCCACGGTGGCGGCGCGCGCCTGCAGCGCCTCGGACTCCGATACCAGCGGGCACACCACGAAGCACTGGTGCCCCGCGGCGATCTCCTCGCGGATGCGCTCGTAGGCGCGCGAGCGGGCTCGGGCCCCGTCGACCACGTGGGTCTCCACCGGGCGGCGCCCGGCGGGCAGCTCGCGCAGCACCGTGGCCTCGAGATCGCCGTAGGCGGTGAGGGCCAGCGTGCGCGGGATCGGCGTGGCGGTCATGTGCAGCACGTGCGGGGACAGCCCCTCCGGCGCCTTGGCGTCCAGGGCGGCGCGCTGGCGCACGCCGAAGCGGTGCTGCTCGTCCACCACGCACAAGGCCAAGTCGCGGAACTGGACCGCGTCCTCGATCAGGGCGTGGGTGCCCACCACCAGCAACAGCTCGCCGGAGTCCAGGCGCGCAAGCAGTTCGCGGCGACGCCCGGCCGGCGTGGAGCCGGTGAGCAGCTCGACGGGCGCCAGGCCTCCGAGCAGGCGGTCGAGGGTGATGAGGTGCTGCTCGGCGAGCGTCTCGGTGGGCGCCATCAGGGCGGCCTGGCGGCCGTTCTCGACCGCCCTGAGCATCGCGCCGAGGCACACCATCGTCTTGCCGCTCCCCACTTCGCCCATCAGCAGCCGCTGCATCGGCTGCTCCCGCGAGAGGTCGGAGTCGATCCGCTGCGCCGCCGAGCGCTGGTCGCCGGTGGGCTCAAACGGCAGGCTCGCCAGCCATGGGTCCACCAGCTCGCCGGTGGCCTCCAGTTGCGCCGCGCGGCGAGCTTCGCGGCGCGAGCGCCGGCGCCCCACGACGGCCACCTGGGCCAGGAACAGCTCCTCGAAGGCCAGCCGTCGCCTCGCCTCGGCCTCGTCGTCCTCGGTGTCGGGAAAGTGGACTCCGGCGAGCGCTGCAGGACGGTCCGGCAGTCGTTCGGCGAGCCGCACCGCCGTGGGTAGCGGCTCCACCGCGTGACGGATCAGGCGGTAGTTGGCCCACAGCAGCCTGCGCAGAGTCGCCGCCGACAGGCCGTAAGTGGCCGGATGCACGGGCACGAGACCCACGCTGTGGCCTGCCGACACGTCACCCATACCGATCACCTCGTGGTCGTTCACGTGGAACTCGTTGCGCTTCTTCATCTTGCCGTGGAGCAGCAGTTGCGAGCCCTCGCCGAACTCCGTGGCCACCCAGGGACGGTTCCACCAGATGGCCACCATCGGCCCCGTCTCGTCGAATACTCGCGCCTCCACTCGCTTGCGCCGGCGGTCGCGCATCGGCTTCACCGTGACGCTGCGCACGCCGACCGCGACCGTGGCCTCCTCGCCCACGCCCACCGTCGCGATCGTCCGCGCGTCGCCCCTGTCGTGGTGGGCGTGCGGCAGGTGCTCGATCAGCTCGCCGACGGTCGCGATGCCCAGCGTGGCCAGGCCCTTCTCGGTCTTTCCCTTCGCATCGAGAGGAGCGGCGAGCAGGCTCGGGCGCGGGATCGAGCGGACGTCGGCGGCGAGGGCGTCCTCGAGCGTGAGCCCATCCTTGCTTGCGAAGCGAGTTGCGATACGCCGAAGTAAAGAGGGCCGAGTCGACTGAAACGCCGCTACTCAGCGCAGAGCAGCCACCACCATGCCGGCTGGCCGCCCTCGTGGAAGTCCAGCTCCACGCCCTCCGGGACAGCGGCCTCGATCGCCTCGCGCCCCAGCGGCGCCCCAGCGCCCACCAGGCACGTGAGCAGCTCGGCGCCCGAGGCCACCTCCGCGAGCGTCGCGCGCAGCGTGGCGGCCGGATCGCCCCACGCGACCAGCTCGTCGGCGCGGTAGCCCAGGGCATCGCCTACGTCGAACCGTCCCTGGGGGTCCGCCCGGGCCGACGGCGCGACACCGCCCAGGCGCAGGCCCGCCGCCGCGTCTCGCACGGCGGCGGCATTGCGCTCGGCGGTGGCCGTGGGGTCGAAGGCCAGCAGGGCCGCGAGGCCCTCCTGCTGGGCGCGGGTCGGCACCACGTGGGCCGGCCGATCCGACAGCTCGGCGGCACGTTCGGCCGCCATCAGCACGTTCGGGCTGTTCGGCAGCACCACCACCTGCTCCCCCTCGGCGGCGTGAATCGCGGCCAGCAGCTCGTAGGTCGACGGGTTCATGGTGGGCCCGCCGTCCAGCACCGAGACGCCCAGCTCCTGGTAGAGGCGGATGATGCCCGGGCCGCTCGCGACGGCGATCACGCTGCAGAAGTCGGGATCGGTCTGGGCCAGCCGGGCCGTGCGCTCGGCCACCTGCTGGTTCATGTCCGCCACGTCGAGCCGCGACGCCTCGCCCGCGTCCGCGAAGAGGGCCACGGCACCCTCGGGATCGTCGGTGTGCAGGTGCACGCGCAGCGTACGCGCGTCACCGACCACGAGCACGCTGTCCCCAATCGCCTCGAGCAGCGGGGTGAACCCGGCCGCCTCCAGGTCCTCGCCCGTGACGGCGAAATTGGTGCAGTAGCGGAAGGTGGTCGACTCGTGCTCATGCAGGCTCTCGATGTGCGTCGGGGCCTCGCGGTGGGCCAGCCCGGTGCCGTCCTCGCCGCGCAGGGCCGCCACCACGCCGGCCACGATCACCGTCAGCCCGTACGCGCCAGCGTCGACCACCCCGGCCTCCTTGAGCACCGGGAGCAGGTCGGGCCCGCGCTCCACAGCCTCGTTGGCGGAGTCGAGCGCGCGCTCGAGCACCTCCGCGATCAACTCGTCCTGTTGGGCCGGCGATGACTCCGCGCCCAGGCGCGGGGTGTCGAGGTGGGCGAGGTCACGGGCGACCCGGTGGGCCATCGCGCGGACCGCCGAGAGCATCGTGCCCTCGGCGGGGTCGCGCACGGACTCGTATGCCGCGTCCGCCGCCCTCGCGAAGGCCGCGGCCACGAGCACGGGGTCCACCAGCTCGCCGGGGCGCGAGGCCAGCTCCTCGGCCGCGCCGCGCACGATCTGGGACAGGATCACGCCGCTGTTGCCGCGTGCCCCGAGCAGGGCGGCCCGGGCCACCGCGGACACCAGCTCCTCGCGCCCGATCTCGTCGATCAGAAGCCCGTTCAGCCCATCCAGCTCGTCGAGCACTGCCCGCATCGTCATCGCCATGTTGTCCCCGGTGTCGCCGTCGGCGACCGGAAACACGTTCATGTCGTTGACCTCGCCGCGCCGGCTCTCCAGCTCGGCGAGAGAAGCAGCGACAACCCTGCGAAAGCGAGTAAGGCTCTGGTCCCGCACAAGGGGTTTGTACACCTCGTCCCGTCGAGGTTGCAGGACGGCGGACGGCCGGCGGGCCAACCTATGCGGCCTTGGTGACCTTGCCGGCCTTGAGGCAGCGGGTGCAGACGTACTCGCGAGAGGGCGATCCGCCCACGTCGATGCGGACCTTCTGGAGGTTCGGATTGAAGCGCCGGCGGGTGGCAACCATCGAGTGGCTGCGGCTGTTGCCGAACGCGGGACCCTTCTTGCACGAGTAACAGACCTTTGGCACGGCGCGGAAGGCTAGCAAGCCGGACTAGGCTGAAAGGGCGCGGCCGAAGGCCTCAAGTGCGCGGTCGATGCCCTCCGCATCCACGTCCAGGTGGGTCACGGCCCGCACCCGTTGCGGGCTCACAGGCCCCACCAGCACGCCCTCGTCGGCGAGCGCGGTGGTCAGCGCCACGGCGTCGGGCACCTCGAGGATCACGATGTTGGTCTCGACGCTGGAGGGGTCGATTTCCACCCCGGGCAGCGCCGCCAGGCCGTCGGCCAGCGTGCGCGCGTTCTCGTGGTCCTCGGCCAGGCGCTCCACGTGGTGGTCCAGGGCGTGCAGGCAGGCCGCGGCGAGCACGCCCGACTGGCGCATCGACCCACCGAACATCTGCTTCCACCGCCAGGCCTGCTGGATCCGCTCGGCCGACGAGGCGAGCACCGCGCCGACCGGCGCGCCAAGCCCCTTGCTGAAGTCCAGCCAGGCGGTGTCGAAGCCGGCGGCGAAGGCGGCCGGATCGTCGCCGGAGGCCACCGAGGCGTTCATCAGCCGGGCGCCGTCGAGGTGTGCGTGCAGATCGTGCGAGCGGGCCACCTCCAGCACCTCGCGCACCGCGGCGAGCGGCCACACGCGGCCACCGCCCATGTTGGTCGTCTGCTCCACCGAGACCATCGCCGAGTTGGGTGAGTAGCGGTCGGCTACAGGACGCACGGAGGCCTCCACCTGGGCACCGCTGTAGATGCCGGTAGGGGCGTCGATCTGGCGCGTCATCGCGTGGGAGATCGCCCCCGCCCCTCCGGCCTCGAAGGACGCCACGTGCGAGTTGGCGGCGAGGATGATCTCCTCGCCGGCCGGGCCGAGGTGGAGCTTGCACGAGATCAGGTTGCACATCGTGCCGCTGGGCAGGAACAGCGCGGCCTCGTGCCCCAGCAGCTCCGCCACGCGCTCCTGCAGCGCCGTGGTCGTGGGATCCTCCAGCTTCTGCTCGTCGCCCACCTCCGCCCCGGCCATCGCCTGGCGCATCGCCTCGGTGGGACGCGTCTGGGTGTCCGAGACCAGGTTGACCACGCCGGCGCTCACGCGTCGAGCTCCCGCCTCATCGCCGCCAGGGCGAGCACGGCCTCGGCGGCGTCCTCGCCCGAGTGGCGCTTGCCGCCGCCTGATCGCGCCAGCGCCTGGTCCATGTCGTCCACGGTGAGGACGCCGAAGGAGCACGGTACGCCGGTGTCGAGCGTGACCCGGGCGATCCCGCGGGCAGCCTCCGAGCACACGTAGTCGTAATGGTCGGTCTCGCCGCGGATGACCGCGCCCAGGCAGGCCACACCCGAGTAGCGGCCCGACTCCGCGCAGTACTTCGCGGCGGCCGGCAGCTCGAAGGCGCCGGGTACGTCGTGGATCTCCACGCCCGCCCCGGCGTTCTCGAACACCTTCACCGCCCCCTCCACGAGGCGTTCGGCGAGATCCTCGTAGAAGCGCGCGACCGCGATCGCGTAGTGCTCCGGCTCTGAGGCCACCTAGAGGAGCACCTACTCGGCCTCGTCGCGCTCGACCGGGGTGGCGCCGCCCTCGCGCTCGCGGTCGGTGCGGCGCTCGTCGCGGATCATCTCCTCATCGAGCGCGAGGCCCTGGTGGTGCAACAGGTGCCCGAGCTTCTGCGCCTTGGCCCGCAGGTAGTCGCGGTTGTGGTCCCCGGCGGGGTGCTCTATCGGCACCTGGTCGGTCACCCGCAGGCCGTAGCCCTCCAGGCCCACGATCTTCCTCGGGTTGTTGGTGAGCAGCCGAATGGAGCTCAAGCCGAGATCCACCAGGATCTGGGCGCCGATGCCGTAGTCGCGCAGGTCGGCGGGCAGGCCCAGCTGGAGGTTGGCGTCCACCGTGTCCACACCCTCCTCCTGGAGCTTGTAGGCCTTGAGCTTGTTGAGCAGGCCGATGCCGCGGCCCTCCTGGGCGAGGTACAGCAGCACTCCGCGGCCCTCCTCCTCGATCCGCAGCAGGGCGTCCTCGAGCTGCTGTCCGCAGTCGCAGCGCAGCGAGTGGAAGACGTCGCCGGTGAGGCATTCCGAGTGCACGCGCACGAGCACGTCCTCCTCGCCGTCCACGTGGCCCTTGACCATCGCCACGTGGTGCTTGTCGTCGACCATCGTGCGAAAGCCCACCACGTCGAACTGGCCGAAGGCGGTGGGCAGGGCCGTCTCCACCACCCGCTCCACCAGCTTGTCGTGCCGGCGGCGGTAGGCGATCAGGTCGGACACCGTGATCATCCTCAGATCGTGCTGGGCGCAATAGCGCTCGAGATCGGGCACGCGGGCCATCGTGCCGTCGTCGTTCATCACCTCGCAGATCACGCCGGCGGGCGTGAGGCCGGCCAGCCTGGCGAGGTCGATGGCGGCCTCTGTCTGGCCCGTGCGCTCGAGCACCCCGCCCTCCTTGGCCTTGAGGGGGAAGATGTGCCCCGGCTGGACGAGGTCCTGTGGGCGCGAGCGCGGGTCGATCGCCACCTGGATGGTGCGCGCGCGGTCGTGGGCGGAGATGCCGGTGCTGATCCCCTCGCGCGCCTCGATCGAGACGGTGAACGCGGTCTGGAACGGCGACTCGTTCTTTGCCGCCATCAGGTCCAGGCCCAGGTCGTCGCACTTCTCCGGGGTGAGCGCGAGACAGATGAGCCCGCGCCCCTCCTTGGCCATGAAGTTCACGGCCTCGGGCGTGGCGAACTGGGCCGCGAGGGTGAGGTCCCCCTCGTTCTCGCGGTCCTCCGCGTCGCAGACCACGACCATCCGCCCGGCCCGGACGTCCTCCAGGGCGTCCTCGATCGTGCTGAAGGGGGGATCGCTCATGGCATCAGCTTCTCTACGTACTTGGCGAGCACATCTACCTCCAGGTTCACGGCGAGCCCCGGCGTCAGGGCTCCGAGGGTGGTGTTGTCAAGCGTTTCGGGGATGAGCGAGACCGAGAACAACCCGTCGTCGACCGAGGCCACGGTGAGCGACACCCCGTCGACGGCGATCGAGCCCTTCTCGACCACGTAACGCAGCAGGTCCGGCTCGGCGGCGATGCGCACGACCCGGGCGAAGCCCTCCTCGGCGACCGACTCGACGGTGCCCACGGCGTCCACGTGCCCCTGCACGATATGGCCGCCGAGCGGGTCGCCGAGCCGCAGCGGCAACTCGAGGTTCACGCGGTCGCCGCCGCGCAGCTGGCCCAATGCGGTGCGCCGCAGCGTCTCGGCCATCACGTCGGCGTCGAGGCCGGCGGCCCCGTCGCCGGTGGCCGTGAGGCACACGCCGTTCACAGCCACCGAGCCTCCCTTGGAGATCTCGAGCCGGGGCTGCACGTCCACGACCAGTCGGCCGTCGGCGAGCGATGAGACCAGACCGGTGCGCTGCACGAGTCCTGTAAACATCCGCTCACCACTCTCTCAGCCGCGCGCTGATCAGCACGTCGTCGTCGATCCGCTCGACCTCGGTGTGCAGCGAGCGCAGGGAGTCCGAGATGCGCTCCACGCCCTGGCCCTCCACGGCGGCCTTGGCCTCGCGGCCGCCGGCCAGGATCGGGGCGATGAATATCCGCGCCTCGTCGATCTCGCCGAGCTCGAGGAAGCTGCCGGCCAGGTGGGGCCCGCCCTCCAGCAGCAGAGACTGGACGTCGCGCGAGCCGAACTCGTCGAGTGCGTCGGCCAGCCGCGCGGCCTCGTTGGGGCCGGAGCTCACGATCACCTCCACGCCCGCGTTGCGCAGGCCGTCGGTGGCGGTGCGCTTGGCCGCTCGCGAGCACACGAGCAGCACCAGCGCCTCGTTTGCGCTCCGGACGAGCTGGGAGCCGAGCGGCAGGCTGGCCTCGGAGTCGAACACCACGCGGATCGGCTGGCGGGTGACCCCTGGCAGCCGCGCCGTGAGCAGCGGGTCGTCGGCTCGGGCGGTGTGGATCCCCACGGCCACGGCGTCGCACTCGGCGCGCCAGCGATGGGCGCGGGCGCGGCTGGACTCGCCCGAGATCCACTGCGAGTCGCCGGTGCGGGTGGCGACCTTGCCGTCGAGCGTCATCGCGGCCTTGAAGATCACGAGCGGGCGGCCCGTACGCGCGTGCTTGCGAAACGGCTGGTTGATCAGCCGCGCGCGCTCGGCGATGTCGCCGTCCACGGTGACCACCTCCACCCCCTCGTCGCGCAGGATGCCCAGTCCGCGGCCCGCCACCTCGGGAGAGGGGTCGTCGGAGGCCACCACCACGCGCGCGATACCCGCCTCGAGGATCGCCTCCGTGCACGGCGGCGTGCGGCCGTGGTGCGCGCACGGCTCCAGCGAGACATAGAGGGTGGCCCCGGCAGGATCCTCCTCACACCCGGCCAGCGCCTCACGCTCGGCGTGAGGCTCGCCCGCGGCCGCGTGGAACCCCTCGCCGATGCGGCGGCCGTTCTTCACGATCACCGCGCCCACAAGGGGGTTCGGGGAGGTGTGGCCGAGCGCCAACGCGGCCAGCTCGATGGACCGTTCGAGGTGGAGTGCGTCACGTTCGGTGGCCGTGTGAGGAGCCGTCATCGAAGCCCTGGCGAGATCGTTGACTCGCGAGTCAACCTTACCAACGGCGGTCCGGGCCCCCGGGAGGTGTGGGCGCCGCCCGGCGCGCGAGGAGGATCAGCGGCCGCGCAGCGCGGCCTGGTGCCAGCGCGCGACGCACCATCTGCGACGCCTGCTGCTCGCCCTGGGCCGCGAAGCGATCGAGGGCTAAGGCTGGTACTGGTCGCCTGCCAGCACTCGCGCCCGATAGCGCTTCACGTGGCCGTTGACGGTGTTGCGCGGCGGCAGGAGCCAGTCGGTGGCGTACTTGCCGAACATCAGTGCCCGCTCCTCGAACCAGGAGCCAACCGGCAGCGGACCCCCGTTGCACGAGCCGCCCGAGTAGCCGGGCCGGCCGATGTAGAAGTACGCGTCGACCTTCGGGTGAGCCGTCTTGGTCGTCGGCGCCGGGCCCAGGCCGCGCATCAGCGGGTGGCACCACACGTTCACACGGCGCCAGATGTTATTGGCCCGGTTCACCCACCTCTTGTAGTGCACCGGCCCGCGTCCGTTGAACGACGTGGAGATGATGAAAGGCTTGCCGCCCACCTGGCGGGATATGTCCAGGCCGTGCTTGATGTTGTAGCCCGTCCAGGAGTAGTGGGTCACGTTGAGCATGAACCCGCGCACCTTGCTGATGCCGATGTAGCGCAGCTGCTTGGCCGTCCGGGCCGCCGACTCCCAATCCGAGGCGCCTGCCTCCAGGTAGATGGTGGCGTTGGGCAGCTTGGAAAGCACGTCCACGCCGTAGCGCAGCACATCGAGGCGGGCCTGGCGGCGGCTGCGCGCAAGGCAGTCCACGGTGCCGAGCGAGTCGGGCTCGAAGCCGATCACCACGCGGGCGTCCCCCACGCCGCGGGCGAACGCGTCGAACCAGCGCTTGGTGCGCTCGTCCTCGCCCACGCCGCCGGCCTTGTAGCGGTGATTGCAGCCCTTGCCCTGGTGGCGCAGGGTCACGATCTGGGGCACCGAGCCCGGCTGCTCCTCGTTCACGCGCTCGATGTAGGCGCGCATCACGCCCGCCGTGTGGCCCTTGTCGTTCTCGTTCCAGCGGCCGAACCACTTGAACTGCGGCTGCAGGGCGATCTTGCCGACGAGCGAGGCGTTATAGCGCTGGCCCCGGCGCACGTAGCGGCGGTACTGGTTGTAGGCGGGCGACCAGGTCCTGTCGACGAAGAAGTCCAGCCCGATGAGCGGGTTGGGTGAGGCGGGGTCCACGCCGCGCGGGTCGGGGGGAACTGGTGCGGGAGGCGTGGGCTCCGGGACCGGCGGTGCGGGCTCTTCCGGGCATGCGTAGGTCACGCCGCAGGGCGGCTGCTGCTGCGCGACGGCGGCGGGGGCGCCCACGAGAGCGGCCGACAAGGCGGCAAGGATCAGGATGCGAGTGTCGAGTGTCATACGCGAGGTTCAGAGCAGCGTTAGCGCTTATGGCCGTATCGACCGCAGCTGCCCAGCCTTTACATCGCCAACGCCGAGGACGACCCCATGTCACGCCAATTGGCACATGCCCGCCGGCGCTTGTCAGCGGCAGCGGTTCTCGGGCATCGTCGTGAAGTACTTGAGGTTGGGTCCCGGCGCCCCCAGGCGGCACAGCGAGATCCGCCGCTTGAAGCCGTAGCGGGTGCCCCGTGCCGGCGACAGCCTCTGGGTGGTGTACTTGCCGTACATCAGCCCCCGCCGCAGCCACCATTCGCCGTCGCGCGGAGCGCCGTTGCACTTGCCCGCGCCTGAGGTTCCCGGGCGGTTGAGCCATAGGAAGGCGTCGACCTTGTCATAGCCCGTACGCGTGTTGGGGTCGGGACCCGTGCCGCGGTAGCGCACGTTGCAGAACACGTTGATGCGCTTGCCGTTGGAGGCCTTGTAGTGGACCGGCCCGCGGCCGTTGTAGGAGGTGGAGACCACGAACGGCTTGCCGCCCACCATCCGGGACACCTTGCGGCCGTAGCGAAGGTTGTTCTTCGTCCAGTCGAAGTGGGTCACGTTGAGCATGAACCCGCGCACCTTGCTGATGCCGATGTACTTGAGCAGCCGCACGGTGTAGCGCGGGTTCTTCCAGTCGGAGGCCGTGCCCTCGAGGTAGATCGTGGCGTTGGGGAGCTTGGACAGCTCGTTCACGCCGTAGCGCAGCATGTCCCTGCGCGCCTGGCGCCGGCCCCTGGCAAGGCACTCGATCGTGCCGATCGAGTCGGGCTCGAAGCCGATGATCACGCGGGCGTCGCCCACTGCCTGGCGGAAGTCGCGGTACCACGCCTTGCTGCGGTTGTCCTCGGCCACGCCGCCGGCCTGGTAGCGCGGGTTGCAGGCAATGCCCTGGTGGCGCTGGACGATCATGATCGGCACCGAGCCCGGCTGCATCCACTGCGCGCAGTTGAGATGGTTGCGAACCTTGGCGAAGAAGTTGGGGCGCGTGTACCTGCCGAACCAGACCGCCCTGGGTGTAAGCGCGATCCGTCCGAGGTAGGACGCCTTGCGCTCCTGCCCGGCACGCCGGAGGCGCACCATGTCCTTGTAGGAGGCCTCCTGGATCTTGTGGTTGTAGAGGTCCAGGCCGGCCAGCGGGTTGGGCGAGCTCGGGTTCACGCCCTTCGGGTCCGCGCCGTTGGTGGGCGCGGCCGGGTCGCCGCCCTGTCCGCAGAACCGCGTGGCACGGGGCACGTCGCCGCCGAACGCCTGAGATGGGCGCGCCTGTGGATCCTGCTGGCCCGATGCGACCCAGGGGAGGGTCAGACACAGGGCGAAAAGAGAAAGGACGATCGTGCTGAGGAGCGAGCGTTTTCCGCGCATCCTCCTTGCATCGACATTCGGCCGGAAACTAAAACAGCGCGCCTGGACGAACGACCGATTCGAGGCGTGCCAAGCGCTCCTAAGTGATGCGAAACTGCTGCAATCCGCCCGTCAGGCTGCGCTAAGCCGTCAGTGGTGCAGTGGGTCCTTCTGCGCGTCTGTCTCCGGAGCTTCGATGTAGGGCTGCTGTTCGTCCTGCTCCTCGGTCTCGTGGTAGACCGACTCGGCGTTCACCGCCCAGATGTCGTGCTCGGTGCCCTTGACGAGGTTGTCCACCGCGCGCATGGCGGTGAGCATCGAGTGATCTGAGTTGTTGTAACGATGCAGGCCGTTGCGCCCCACCTGCTGGAGGTTCTCGATGCCGTCGAGCCAGCCGCGGATGGCGTCGATGCGCTCCGCGTAGTCCATGTCGTACATCGGATAGGCCTTGGGCACCCGGGTGGCAAAGCCGAACTCGAGCATGTCCCGCCTGGCGAGGCCGAGCTGTTCCAGCTCCTTCATGCCCAGCTCCACGAGCTTGTCGTCGGCCATCTCCCACAGCTCGTCGCCGGCAAAGCAGAAGTACTCCAGGCCCACGCACGCCTTGCTGGGATCGGGCACCATCCACGGGCTCCAGGAGCGGAAGTTCTGGATCCGTCCGACCTCGACGTCGGGCTCGTGGATGTAGATCCAGTTGTCCGGGAACAGGTCCTCGCCGTTGAGCACGAGCGACACCGTCAGGAAGTCGCGGTAGCGGATCCCCTTCGCGGCGGACACCACCTCGGGCTTGGGGTGCGGCTCGGCCATCCCGACCACGTTGCGCAGCGGCAGCGAGGAGATCACGTAGTTGGACTCGTACTCCTTGCCGCCGGCCACGACCTTGGTCACGCGGCCGTCGGAGATGTGCAGCTGCTCGACCGGGGTGTTCATGAGCACCTGGCCGCCCAGCTTCTGGATGTCCTCGGTCATCGTCTCCCACATCTGGCCCGGGCCGTAGCGCGGGTAGTGGAACTCGCCGATGAGCGTTTTGATCTCGTCGCCCTTGTTGCCGAAGAAGGCGGCCTTGGCGGCGCTGAAGAAGGACAGGCCCTTGATGCGCTGGGCCGCCCACTCGGCACGGATCTCGGAGGTGGGCACGCCCCAGACCTTCTCCGTGTAGGACTTGAAGAAGAGGTTGAACAGCCGCTTGCCGAAGCGGTTGGACACCCACTGCTCGAAGGTGTCCTCGCGGCCCTTGGGCTTGACCTGCGCCCACAGGTAGGAGAGGAACGCGCGCGTGAGCTCGACCGGGCCGAGCTTCTTGATCACGTCCGGCCCGCGCAGCGGGTAGTCGAGGAACTTCTTGTTCCAGTAGATCCGCGACATCCGCGGGCGCTTGAGGAACTCCTCGCGCATGATCTCGTGCCAGAGGTCGTCGACCTCCTTGGCCTTCGTGAAGAAGCGGTGGCCGCCGAGGTCGAAGCGGTACTCGCCGCCGGGGCCGTCGCGGACCTCGGTCTTGGCGATGCCGCCCACCTGGTCCTCGGCCTCGAAGATGATCACCGGCAGGCCCTGCTTGGCCAGCAGATAGCCGGCGGTCAGGCCCGCGGGACCCGCCCCCAGGACCAGGGTGGGCTGCTCGCGCACGCCGGGGGTGGCGGGCTCGACAGCGGGGGCCCTCTGCGAAGCAGCCGGCTCGGCCGGCTGCGCACGATCGTTGTCGTTGGTATCGCTCATTTGCCTCTATTACTCGTCGATCTTGGTGTAAAGCACGCCGCGCACGCCGATTCGTGTGGCCCGGCGGTAGAAGGTGGGCACGGCGCCCATGGGCACAGATTCGTCTCGTTTGAAGCGCCGGTCCAGCTCCATGGCCTGCCCCCACTGGGCCGCCCGGCGTCTCACGAGTGACGTCCACGGTGCGTCCCAGTCGCCCAGATCGCTGGTGACCGGATGCACCAAGAGCACGCGTCGCGAGCGGGGCAGCCTATCAAGGAGAGGTGTGAGGTTCTTGGCGGGAGTGGCGTCCTCGAGCTTCTCCTGGGCGTCACGCCAATCCATCACGCCCTGGGTCTTGATCTCACCCAGCTGGGTGGCTTCGGCGAGCCCGGGCGGCAGGGTGTAGTCCATCAGCGGGGCCTGCTCGGGCTGGAGGGTGATCACCAGGTCGCCGGGCCGCAGCTTGTCCTCCACGGCGGCGCCGAGATCGGAGGCGTTGGACTTGTTCTTCAGCCCGCTGGTGCGCGGGATCGCCCAGATGCCGAGCACGATCACCAGCGCCACGATGCCGAGGTAGCCCGAGCGCGAGAGCCCGAACGCGGCGAGCAGAAAGATCGGCCCAAGGGCCACGCCGAGGTAGCGGGTGGTCCACGCCGGGGAGATCTGCGAGAACAGCCAGGCGAAGGCCAGCGTGCCCACGCCGATGGCCATCAGGGCGATGATCGCGTCGCGCTCGCGCTTGTGCTCGGCGTCACGGGTGGCCAGCACGGCGGCGATGGCCGAGCCCGCCGCCAGCAGCAGCGCCACGGTCACGGTGCCGCCGCCCAGCAGGCCCTTGGCGATCTGCACCACCACGCCGAAGCGAGGCGGGTCGAGCCAGGGCGCCCCCGTGTGGGCCGTCTGGTAGAGCAGTGTCGGGATCCACGGCACGTAGAGCACGAACGCGAACCCGTAGGCCAGGGCTGCGTCCTTGAACGTGGCCCTGCGGTCCTCCGCCGCGTACAGCAGCGGCGCCAGGGCAAGCAGGGTGCCGACGGTCAGGAAGATGCCCCAGCTGTGGGTGTAGAGAATCAGCGCGATCGCCACGGAGAACACGGGCAGGTACCTGCGCCTGCCGTACACGAACACGTGCAGGAAGAGGGCGCTCACCGCCAGGCTGAGCACCCCCAGCAGCGAGTACATGCGCGTCTCCTGCGCGTAGTAGGTGAGGAAGGGGTTGAAGGCGGCCAGCGCGGCGCAGATCAGCCCGGCGCGGCGGCCGAAGAGGCTCAAGCCGGCCCACAGGCCGAGCGGCACCGCCAGCAGGGAGATCGCCACCGACAGGCCCTGGGTGTCCGCGGGGCCGTTGCCCACAACATCCATCCACACCGACAGCAGCAGGTAGTACAGCGGTGGCGAGCCGTCCTGGCGCAGCACGCCCGGGATGTCGAAGAACGGCTGCGAGGCGATGCCGATCGACAGGCCCTCGTCCATCCACAGCGAGGCGCCGAGCGCGCGCGTGCGAAGCACGAGCGACGCAAGCAGGAGGAACCCCACGAGCAGCACCACGCCGACGACCCCGGTGCGAACCGAGTCCAGTCCGGGGAGGGTGCGGGCGCGGGATGCGACGGAGGCCATCGGCGGGAAGTTAATCGTGCGCAGCCGGCCGAGCCGGCTGCTTCGCCTAAACATAGTCAGCGCGAAGACACGAGCTCGGGAGTTGCACGGGTGGGTGCCGCGCTTGGAGCGCCGGGTCCTGCCGCCGGACAGCCGCGGCCGCGCGCGTCGGAGCGCGGCACCGTCTCCACGTGCCAGCGCCGGTTGGCAGCCACCTCGCGGAAGCGAGGGTCGTCGACCGGCGTGAGCGCGGCCTTGGGGATCGTGTTGGTGCGAAAGGCCACGCCGGGCGCCGGCGTGCCGAGGCTGGCGTCGGCCACGTCGAGCCCGTGCACGCCCAGCTCGTAGGCCACCATCTGGGTCTGGAAGGGACCGGTGTAGAGGCTGCCGCAGCGCAGCAGCCGATCCCGGCCCCCGGCCCGCTCGATCGCCCCCGGGAGGTCGTCCCACAGGCTGGCCTCGTAGCCGAGCTTGTCCACCACCCGCTCGGTGTTGTCGACCTTGGCGCGGATCGCGGGGATGAGGGCCAGCGAGCCCAGCAGGAAGACGCCCGCGGCCGCAACCAGGCCCAGCTTCGGCCGGTCGCCCACCGCGCGCGTGGCGCCGGCCCGCAGGCCCTCGAAGATCCACCCCACCCCCACTCCACCGAGCGCGCACAGCGCCGCCGTGGTCACGATCAGGTAGCGCTGGTTGCCGGCGTAGCCGAACTGGGTCATCACGGCCACGAGCGCCAGCCATGCCAGGCCGGCGGCGGCCAGGAACAGGACCGGCCCCCGCGCGCGGCGGCGCACGAAGGCGACGATGGCCAGGATCAGCGCCAGCGCCGCGCCGGCCTCGATCGGCCAGATCGTGCGCACGTGGAAGCGGTAGGCCACCTCCAGCCCGGGATTGTCGGCGAAGGCCGCACTCTGCGGGTTGGGGTCGTTCGCACGCGTGGACGCACGGAGGGCGTCGCCCGATCCCCAGATCTCCGGGCCGAACCACAGCAGCGGGATCAGCACCCCCACGGCCACGACACGCACTTGCAGCTCGGGCTCGCGGACCATCAGCCACAGCCCGTAAAGGCCGAGGAAGGGCCACACCTCCGGGCGCAGCAGGGCGGCGGCGAAGCCCAGGTACAGCGCGTGGTCGCGGCGGCCGTCGAGGTGACGCTCGAAAGCCCACAGCGCGAACGCGGCGAGCAGGGGCTCGGAGTTGCCCAGCGCGGCGTCGCGCGCGTAGTTGTAGGTGGTGGCGAGGAAGGCGGCGCCCACGAAGCCGGCGATCGCGCCGGGGATGCCGCCGCCGGTGAGCCGCCGGCCCATGCGGTAGGCCATCACCAGCGACAGCAGGCCGCCCGCGCGCGCGATCCACAGCCACAGCAACGGCGCGAGGTCGTTGCCGAACAGCGAGAACGGGATCGTGAACAGCACCGGCAGCGGCTTCCACGACGGCCCGCCCTCGGTGACCAGGTCCAGGTCCACGATCTCGCGGCCCCACATGATCCAGGCCCACGGGTCGTAGGTGGGCGTGGCGGGCCAAAGCAGCGTCAGCGCGGAGAGGACCAGGCAGGCCACGAGTGCGGGCCACAGCCGCTTGGAGCCGGGCCGCTCGGCGTGCTCGGACGTGCCGGGGG
>DASROS010000111.1:0-5280 GCA_035646775.1 Thermoleophilaceae bacterium
CGCCGGCGGCTTCTTCTGCGCCGGCGGCGACCGCGACACGCTGGCCGCGGCGGGCCGCGACCCCGCCGGGCCCGAGGCCTACTCCGGCCTCGGCGACGTCTACCGCGCCTTCGCCCGCGTGGGCGAGCTGGAGCCGCCCACCATCGCCGCCATCCGCGGGGGCGCCGTGGGCGCCGGCGTGAACCTGGCCTTCGCCACCGACCTGCGCATCATCGCGCGCGAGGCCAAGATCGTCTCCGGCTTCCTGCCGATCGGCCTGCACCCCGGCGGCGGCCACGGCGCGCTGCTGGGCCGCACCGGCCAGCGCGAGGCAGCCGCCGCGATGGCGCTGTTCGGCGAGCGCATCGACGGCGCTCGCGCCGCGGAGCTGGGCCTGGCCTGGGCCGCGGTGGAGGACGGCGAGGTGGAGGGCACGGCCGCCGAGCTGGCGACGCGGGCTGCGGCCGACCCCGAGCTGGCCCGCCGCACCGCGCGCTCGATGCGCGCCGAGTGGGGCCCGCCGCCGCTGCCCTGGACGGCCGCCCTGGAGCTGGAGCGCGCATCGCAGATGTGGTCCATGCGCCGCAAGGACCTCGCGGGCGGCGAGGGCTCCTAACCTCCCGCGGGTGCCCTACTTCTCGGCGGTCCGCCTCTTCTCGCTGTTCGAGCTCGCATTGTTCACGTCGCTGCTCGTGGTGGCGATCGGGGGCTGGAGCGAGGACGCTGAGATGATCCTCGGCTGGTCGCACGGGGTGGGCTGGATCCTGCTCTGCATAGCCGTCGCGATCGGGTGTCGCAGGCGCGTGTTCCCGTGGCCGCTACTCGCCGCCACGGTGTCGCCGCTGGGCCCGCTGGGTAGCACTGCGGGGATCGAGTACCTCGTGCGCGCTCGAAACCGACCCGCGCCGCAGGGGTAGGTGGTCTGGCCATGTTCCCGCTGAACGTCCCCAACGTGCTCACCCTGCTGCGCATCCTGCTGGTGCCGGTGCTGGTGGTGGCGCTCACCGAGGAGATCCCCAACGGCGACGCGATCGCCGCCGCCGTGTTCGTGGTGGCCGCGCTCACCGACGGCATCGACGGGTACATCGCGCGCTCGCGGAAGTCGATCACCAACTTCGGCAAGGTGATGGACCCGGTGGCCGACAAGCTGCTGATCGCGGCCGCGCTGGTGTCCCTGGTGAGTCTGGACCGCGTGGACGCCTGGGTGGCGATGGTGATCATCGCCCGCGAGTTCGCCATCAGCGGGCTGCGGATCGCGGCCGGCCAGCAGGGCGTTTCGATCCCCTCCAGCGTTCTCGGCAAGATCAAGACGATCGTGCAGTCGGCGGCGGTGCTGGCGCTGATCGCGGCACCGGACCCAGACGCCGCCTGGGTGCTCGCCCTGGTCTACGCGATGGTGCTCACCACGATCGTCTCGGGCGCCGACTACTTCCTGAACTTCAGGCGCCGGTTGGAGGAGCTCTCCCGCGAGGGAGCGCCCGCGGCGAACTAGAGCGCCGCTTCGGCGCGCTCGTCCATCTCGGCGATGCGAGCGTTGAGCTCGTCGCGCGAGGCGCCGCGCTCGTACAGCGCGCGGTCCATCAGGGTGCCGTACACGTCGAAGAGTGCGGCGAGGATGTCGGCCGTGCTGACCGTGTTGGCCCCGGTCTCGCCGGCCAGCTCGCCGGCCCGTGCCACCACGTGCTCGGCGGCGTCCGGGTCCGGGTGCGCGACGGCGGCGGGGTCGGCGGACTCCGCGCGGCCGATCAGCGCGGCCTCGCCCACGCCCAGAGCCTGCATCGCGGCGCCCACCCGGCCGTGCAGGCGCAGCGCGCGCAGCCAGCGCTCCACCTGATCCTCTGTGGAGTGCGCGAAGGGCATCGCGGTTCCCGCCAGCGCGGTCACCAGCGCCGCGTCCTGGGAGAGGGGCACGGTCACATGGGAGTCCATCTGAAGGCGGTCCATGCCCCCCTCATCGGCGGACCCCTCAGCAGACCTTTAGCGGCGGCAGCGTAAGTGGCCGCTCAATGCGGAAACGCGGGGCGGGCGCTCAATCGAGCGGGGGTCGTCCGTCCAGCCACTCGCGCGTGGTCATGTGATGGGCGGCGCCCGGGTGTCCGGCCAGCTCGGCCTGCAGCTCGCCGATCAGGCCGTGGCGCTCGGCGACCACGCTGTGCTTGTGGATCGTCTCGAGGTTCTCCTGGCGAGCCAGGATGAACGCGTCGTCGCCGAACCCGGCGAACTCGTCCACCGCGCGGCGGACCATCTCGCGCACGCAGTCCTCCACGAAGCGCGGGTTGCGGTGGGCCTTCTCGACCACCTCGGCCTCGTCGGGGCGCTTCATCAGCTCGTAGATCTCAGAGCTCATGGACGACTCCACGATGTCCAGCAGCGTCTCGGCCTCCAGGCTCTCGTTGCAGCCCTCGGGGCAGCCCACCTGCAGGCGTCCGATGCCGCGCTGGTTGTGCGTGGCCACCGGCACGCTGGCGAAGATGCGCTCGATCTCGTCCTCGCCGAACCCGTCGTCCGCCAGCCGCTCCCGCGCGCGGCCCACCAGCAGCTCCTGCGCGCACGGGCAGGCGGTGATGCCCTGGGCCTCCACGCCCACCAGCCGGCGGGTGCCCTGGGGCGAGGCCACCGCCGAGCCCAGCAGGGTGTAGATCTCCTGCGTGGCCGCCCCCGAGGCGGGCGCGCGCTTGTGCTCGGGGTAGCGCGCGGCGATCGTGACCTCGGCGCGCACGGCGTCCTGGCGCTCGCGCACGCGCTCGGCGATGTGCTGGGCCAGCGTCTCGGCCTTGAAGGCCTCGCCGAGCACCACCTCGTCGATCGCCTCGTTCACCACTTCCTCGAAGCGCGACATGTGCGCGCCCTTCTGCGCCGGGCCAAGATCCACGAAGCAGTCGAGCTGCGCGTAGAAGAGCTGGTCGGTTCCGTTGGAGCCGATCCGGATGACCTTCTCCACGTCTGTCACCCCCACGCGCGAGAGGCTCACGTGGGTCGTCGGGAGTCGGGCCTGCACGTCGTCGGCCTGGGCGGCCACGAGATCGGTCATGACCCGCGTGACGATACTCGCCCCAAGGAAGTGCCCATTTGCACGATCATTGCTACCCTGGCCGCGGCTCGAAGCCTGGACGTCCTCGCAGAGGTCTCCATCAAAAGGCTCAGCCCCTCGCGGCCCGCCGCGGTAGTACGACAACCGAATAGAGGGACCGCCGGAGACAAGAGTGCTCCGGTTCGGACCGCCACACGCGAGTCGAGGGAGCGAGTGTTGACCGAAAAGAGTGATGGAGGTGTGGCGCTACTGGCCGAGCAGCCCGACACCCCCTTTGGGGATGTCGAGGAGTTGCGCAACCTGCTCGCGGAAGGGCGCGAGCGGGGCTATCTGACCTTTGAGCAGATCGCGGGCTGCCTCGAAGAGGTGGACGTGACCAAGGAGCAGGTGCAGCAGCTGCACGCGCACCTGGTGGAGAACGGGATCGACGTGGTGGCCGGCGACGGCAAGCTCGCTGCGGCCTCGACCGACGGCGCCCAGCCGGCGCCGCCACCGGACGGCCAGCCCACGGCCGCCAAGAAGCCCGAGCTGGACCTCACGGTGGAGCCCAGCCTGGACTCGCTGCGGCTGTATCTGCGCTCGATCGGGCGCGTGGAGCTGCTCACCGCCGACGAGGAGATCTCGCTGGCCAAGCGCATCGAGCGCGTCGACATGGTGGCCAAGCAGCAGATGGTGGAGGCCAACCTGCGCCTGGTGGTCTCGATCGCCAAGGGCTACCTGGGCCGGGGGCTGTCCTTCCTCGACCTGATCCAGGAGGGCTCGCTGGGCCTGATCCGCGCGGTGGAGAAGTTCGACTACCGCCGCGGGTTCAAGTTCTCCACCTACGCCACGTGGTGGATCCGCCAGGCCGTCACGCGCGCGATCGCCGACAAGGCGCGCACGATCCGCATCCCCGTTCACATGGTCGAGAAGCTCAACAAGGTCGTGCACGTGGAGCGCCAGCTGGTGCAGGAGTTCGGGCGCGAGCCCGAGGCCGACGAGATCGCGCGCGAGCTGGGGTGGACCGCCCGGGAGGTCAAGGAGATCCTGCGCATCGCCCAGCTGCCGATCTCACTGGAGAAGCCGATCGGCGAGGAAGAGGACTCCGAGCTGGGCGACTTCGTGGAGGACGACACGGCCGAGTCGCCGTTCGAGATGGCCTCCGACAACCTGCGCCGCGAGAACGTGTGCAAGGCCCTCGACGCCTTGCCCCAGCGCGAGCGCGAGGTGATCGAGATGCGCTACGGCCTCAAGGGCCACCAGGCCCGGACGCTGGAGGAGGTGGGCCGCGCGTTCGGCGTCACCCGCGAGCGCATCCGCCAGATCGAGAACAACACGCTGAAGAAGCTCCAGTGCCTGCCGGAGGCGCAGCGACTGAGGGACGCCTCTTAGCCGCCGTTCCGTCCGATACCGAACGTATGTTCGGTGCATGAATCCCAGGCAGCAGGGCGACATCGGTGAACGAGCCGCTGCCGCCTGGCTGCTCGGAAAGGACGCTGTCGTCGCCTACCCCTTCGGCCACAGCCCCGATTGGGATCTCGTGGCCGAGATCGACCTCACGCTGTATCGGGTGCAGGTGAAGACGTCGACTTACTTCCGAAAGGGACGCTGGGTCGTAGCCCTGTGTACGCGCGGCGGAAACCGCAGCTGGAACGGCATCGTCAAGCTTCTTGATTCCGGCCGCTGCGACTACCTGTTCGTGCTCGTCGCCGATGGCCGCCAGTGGTTCATACCGACCGCGGATCTCGGAGGCGGTAGCGGTCTGCTACTTGGTGGGCCCAAGTACGCGCGGTTCGAGGTCGAGCGCGGTCCTGCGATCTTCGACTACGAGCGTCGCTGCGCCTCGCGGTCTAGAATCTTCGCCGCCCGGGGGGATGCCCGAGCGGCCAAAGGGATCGCGCTGTAAACGCGACGGCTCAGCCTACGCAGGTTCGAATCCTGCTCCCCCCACTAAGGCCCGCGCGACGAGCGCTAGGCTCCCCTGCCCACGCCCTCGTAGCTCAGTTGGTAGAGCACCTCCATGGTAAGGAGGGGGTCTCCGGTTCGAGTCCGGACGAGGGCTCTCACGAAGTTCCTGCAAAGCGGCAGGTTTTCGCCGGAGGCCAGGCCGCAGCCGGCGCCGCTCAGGGCCGATTCCCCAACATTTCCCCCAACATCTGCGGTACGCTGGACGGCGTGAGCGTCCACGCTCGGAAGCGCGCCCGCGGCCGAATCGCCTACGAGGTGACGTGGCGGGATGAGGGCGGTAAGCAGCGCTGCGAGACGTTCGGGTCGCGCCGGGAGGCCGACAC
>DASROS010000112.1:0-6331 GCA_035646775.1 Thermoleophilaceae bacterium
ACGACCGGCGTCGAGCCCGACTTCTCACTGGTGAAGTTCAAGGAGCTTGTCGGCGGCGGCCATATGACGATCGTCAATCGCACCGTGCCCGAGGCGCTCAAGACTCTCGGGTACGCCCAGGAGCAGATCGACCAGATCATCGCCTACATCGACGAGGGCGGAGGCATCGTCGGGGCGCCGGGCCTCAAAGAGGAGCATCTCCCAGTCTTCGACGTGGCGGTCGGAGACCGCGCGATCTCGCACATGGGCCACATCAAGATGATGGGCGCGGTGCAGCCTGCGATCAGTGGAGCGATCTCGAAGACGGTGAACATGCCTGCCAAGGCGACCGTGGAAGACATCGCGGACGCCTACACCGAGGCGTGGAAGTGCGGCGTAAAGGCGCTCGCGATCTATCGCGACGGCTCCAAGACCGCTCAAGCACTTCGGACCGAGGCTCAAGACGAGAAGGTCGAGCCGGAAGCACTGGCTGACCAGATCGATGCCGCGGTGAAGGCGGCCTTGGCGGAAGCCCCACCACGGCGTAAGCGCATGCCTAAGGAGCGCCAGTCGATCACGCACAAGTTCTCGATCGCCGGGCACGAGGGCTACATCACGGCGGGCACCTACGAGGACGGCACGGTCGGCGAGATCTTCCTCACCGACGTCGGCAAGGAGGGCTCGACCCTGCGCGGCATGATGAACGCCTTCGCCACCTCGGTGTCGATCGCGCTCCAGTACGGCGTGCCGCTCGAGACGCTTGTGCGCAAGTTCTCCTACATGCGCTTCGACCCCGAGGGCATCACCGGCAATCCGGAGATCCCCTTCGCCAAGTCGATGCCCGACTACATCATGCGCTGGCTGTGCTCGCGCTTCTGCGACGCCGACCTGCAGGAGGAGCTCGGGATCCTCACGCCCGAGGTGCGGGCGCGGAAGGCGTCGCAGGAGGCGCTGATGCGCGGGGATACGGCGGGGCCGGCGAACGGCGGGGGCAATGGGGGCAACGGCGGCACGGTGAAGCCCGAGACGCCGATCCAGCCCGGAACCACCCGCCCGGCAGCCGAAGCGATGACCGACGAGCCGCCGTCAGTGCCGGCGCAGTTGCAGGGCCTCGATCTGGGGCCGGCGTGTGGGCAGTGCGGCGGGATGATGCAGCGGACGGGCTCTTGCTACACGTGCTCGAGCTGCGGGAACAACACAGGCTGCGGCTGACTCGCCGGTTGTGGACTCACGCGGCGGGGCGCGCAGCGCACCCGCCTCTTACTCGAAGCAACGCAACGAAACTCGTCGCACTCGTTGTCGCTCCCGACGAGATAACCCTGGCGTGGGCGAGCGTCCGGGAATGTGCCGCGACCGCCCATAGGTCGCACGCCTAGCGGGGTTCCCGTATGGTTGGCCCGTCAGTTGCCTACACCACAGAAGGGACCAGTTATGGGTGCGCAGGAGAACAAGCAGTCGGCGCAAGACGCCTACGCGGCGTTCAGCAGCGGCGATGCCGAGGGCGCGATGCGCAACATCGATGACTCGATCGAGTGGACGGTGCGGGGCGACAACGCGCTGAGCGGGACCTACAACGGCAAGCAGGAGGTCGGCGAGCTGTGGGGGAAGTTCATGAGCAAGAACTTCCGCACCGAGCCGCACGACTTCGTCGCTGAGGGCGACAAGGTAGTCGTCCTCACCACAGTCCAGCTCGAAGGCGAGACGGTCGAGAGCGCCGACGTCCTTACCTACAACGGCGACGGCAAGCTCGTCGCGTTCGACACGCTCGCCGACGAGACCGTGCCCAATCGAGTGTTCGCCAAGTAGGAAGGCCACGCCCGACTGGGCGACGGTTCAGGAAAGTCGCCGGAGGCGGCAGCGGTGCTCGGTGACAACCTGGCGGACTTCACGGACGCCGGGGGTGTGGTTGGTGCTCACCTTCGAAGGCCATACCCAGGCCAATCGTTCGCTTGCGGGTCGATGGGTGACGGACCAGTACAGGCCGTGGATCCCCGGTTCCACAGTCGTCTCGGGCTTTCAAACGCTGGGCCCACACGACGCGAGCCATCCGCTGATGCAAGGCGTCAGCGCCCTCAGCGCCAACTATCGGTTCTCCGATCTCACGGTCGCGCCAGGAGCGACCCAGGTGGCAGCCGGTCCGGCCGAGCATCCTTACCCTCAGGCTCGGTCCGGCGAGCTTCAGGGCCGCCGGCCGCGGCGGCTCGACCGCTGCCCCGGTCGGCACCCGGGTCCGTTACGGCTTGTCGGAGGCGGCGACGGTCAGGGTCACGGTGCAGCGGAGGGCCCGAGGCCGCAGGGCGGGGCGCAGGTGCGTCGCGCCGAACGCCCGCAACCGGCGCGCTCGCGCGTGCGTCCGATATGTCTCCCTACGGGGCAGCTTCTCGCGCGCCGGCCACGCCGGGGCGAACAGCTTCCGCTTCACGGGACGCCTTCGTGGCCGCAAGCTGCGGCTCGGCCGCTACCGGCTGGTGATGGTGGCCACCGACGCGGCCGGGAACAAGTCAGCAGCCAAGCGCGCCCGCTTACACCTAGACCGCCTTCGCCGAAGTCCGTCCCGCCGTCCGTCCCGAGAAGATGCACCCGCCGAGGAACGTGCCCTCCAGCGCGCGGTAGCCGTGCACTCCGCCGCCGCCGAAGCCGGATACCTCGCCGGCGGCATACACGCCGCCCAGCGGCTCGCCACCGTCCTGGAGCACCCGCCCGTCCAGGTCGGTCTCCAGGCCTCCCAGCGTCTTGCGCGTGATGATCGACAGCCGCACGGCGATCAGCGGACCCGCGTCGGGGTCCAGCAGCTTGTGCGGCGCCGCCACGCGTGTCAGGCGATCAGACAGGTAACGCCGCGCGCCGTGGATCGCCGTGACCTGCGCGTCCTTGGTGTAGGCGTGGTCCAGCTCGCGGTCGCGGGCCACGATCTCGCGCTCGACGTCCTCGAGGGACAGCGAAGGCTTCCCGCCCGTCACCCGGTTCATCCCCTCCACCAGCGCCGGTAGCGAGCGCTCCACAACGAAGTCCTCGCCGTGCTTCTTGAACGCCTCGACCGGCGGCGTGGCTCCGGCGAGCAGCCGCGAGCGGATGATCAGCCGCAGGTCCTTCCCGGTCACGTCAGGATTCTGCTCGGACCCGCTCAGAGCGAACTCGCGCTCGATGATCTTCTGGGTGAGCACGAACCATGTGTGGTCGTGGCCCGTCTTCATGATGTGCTCGAGCGTGCCGAGGGTGTCGAAGCCCGGGAACAGCGGCACCGGCAGGCGCTTGCCCGTGGCGTCCAGCCACAGCGACGACGGCCCGGGGATTATGCGGATGCCGTGCTGGGACCAGATCGGGTTCCAGTTCTTGATCCCCTCCACGTAATGCCACATCCGGTCGGGGTTGATGATGCGCGCGCCTGCGTTCTCGGTGATGGCGAGCATGCGGCCGTCGGTGCTGTCGGGCACGCCGGAGATCATCCGCTCGGGCGGGTCGCCCAGCCGCTTCGGCCAGTTGCGGCGCACCATGTCGTGGTTGGCGCCTATGCCCCCGCTCGTGACGATCACGGCGCCCGCCTCCAAGGAGAACTCCCCCGCCGCCGTGCGAGAGCTGGGTACGCCTCGCGGCACCGACGACGGCTCGAGCACCGTGCCGTTCACGCCGGTCACGGCGCCGTCGCTCACCACCAGCTCGTCCACCTGGTGGCGGAACCGGAATTCCACCAGCCCCTGCTCCTCGGCGGCGCGCACCCGCCGCAGGAACGGCACAAGCACGCCCGGCCCGGTTCCCCACGTGAGATGAAAACGCGGCACCGAGTTGCCGGGCCCGGTGGCGCCGTACCCGCCGCGCTCGGCCCAGCCGGGTGAGGGCATCCAGCGCATGCCCATCCCGTGCAGCCACGAGCGCTTCTCCTCGTGGCAGAAGTGCACGTAGGCCTCGGCCCACTTGCGCGGCCAGTGGTCCTCGTCGCGGTCGAAGCCGGCGGTCCCGAGCCAGTCCTGCCAGGCCAGCTCGAAGGAGTCCTTGATCCGCGCGCGGCGCTGCTCGGGCGAGTCGACGAAGAACAGTCCGCCGAGCGACCAGTGCGCCTGGCCGCCGAGCGACGCCTCGGGCTCCTGGTCGAGCACGATCACGCGCTTGCCGGCGTCGGTCAGCTCAGCGGTCGCGACCAGACCGGCGAGGCCGGCGCCCACGACGATGGCGTCGGCGTGCTCGTCGCTCGGCATGGCGGCAATCTATCCGCCGGCCTCGCTCGCGCTCCAGCACACGCTGCGCTCCGCCGTGAGCCGCAGCAGCGGGCCCAGGGGCGGATGGTCGCGGTACTGCGGGTAACGCGCCGCGAGCGCGGCGAGGACGCGGTCGTTGCCGGCGACGTCCACCACGGCGGTCGCGCCGATCAGTTGCACCCAGGCGAGCCGGGTCCAGTCGTCGTCGTAGCGATCGACCGTGAGCGTGGACTCCGGTCGCTCTCGCAGCCACCGGACCCGCGCAAGCTCCTTGCCCGGTCGGCGCTTGGGCTTGTGGTCCACCGCGCTCCACACCGCGCCGTCCACCACGGCGAAGGTGACCGGCAGCACGCGCGGCCGGTGCCGCGTGTCGAGGATGCCGAGGTGGGCGACGCGCGACTCGTCGAGCAGCGCCCGAGCCCAGGGCGGAAGCTCATCTAGAGTGGCGCCGGTCGCCATCGTTCCCGGCCTCGGCGGGCTGTAAGCGTCAATCCGAGACCACCTCGCGCCGGTGGGTCTCGAACAACCTCATCGCGTACCGCCCCGCCGCGTGGTCGCGCACCCGCTCGACCAGCGCGGCGATCGGTGCCGGCACCACATCGGGCTGGGGAAGCGGCGTGCCGTAGATCGGCGGAACGATCACGGCCGCGGACAGCGCCGCGAAGGTGAGATCCGCCGCGCCGAAGCGCTCGCCGCAGAGGTAGGGGCGGTCGTCGGCGAGCAGACCCGCGACGAAGTCGAACTCGCGCCACACCACGGCCTCGTCCTCCACCTCGATCCCCGGCTTGATGCCAAGGTGCCACTTGGCGTAGCGCGCGACCACCGGCCAGCCCAGCCGGACCAAACGATCCTCCCAGCGGGGCACGCCGGCGTTGTTGAAGTGCAGCAGCAGCTCCCGCTCGGGGAACATGTGCACGTACATGAGCCGCCTGGCCCTGGGACCGAGCTCGGAGTCGAACCGGCGGCACAGCCGCTCCACCTCCGCGCGCGCCGCCGACTCGACCGGGTAGAGGCGGTGCTCGGCCGGCGTGCGTTCGTCGACCCAGGCGAGGATCTGCTCGGACTCGGCCAGCGGACCGTCGGGGGTGATCAGAACCGGGACCGTGTAGCCGCCGCCCGCCCGGCGCGCGACGACCTGGTGGATGCCCTGCAAGTGGCGCTCCTCCGTGTAGGCAATCCCGGCCCGCTCGAGAGCCCAGCGCGCCTTCTCGCAGAAGTGGCTGATCGGGATGGTGATGAGTCGCAGCACCGAGACCAGTATCCGCGCAACGCCGCGTAGGCTGCCTGTATGACCTCCGAACCCTCCCTCCCCCTCACCGGCCACTGCGGCTGCGGCGCCGTGCAGTTCGAGATCGACAAGCCACTCGCCGGCTCCGTCTACTGCCACTGCACCCGCTGCCAGCGCCGCTCGGGCACCGCCGCGCCGGCCTCCGCGAAGATCGAGCCCGGCTCGCTGCAAGTCAAGTCGGGCGAGGACCACCTGCGCGACTGGACACCGCCCGGCGGCCTGGCCAAGACGTTCTGCGGCGAGTGCGGGTCGGCGCTGTTCGCCCGCGATCCCGAGACGAAGGCGATCACGATCGTGCGCCTGGGAGCCATCGATGGCGACCCCGGCATCCGCCCGCAGGCGCACCAGTTCGTGGCCTACGCGGCCCCGTGGGAGCCGGTCGCCGACGACGGGCTGCCGCGCTTCGACGAGCGCATCCCGGACACCTAGGCCCGCCGGGGACGTAGAGTCGCGGCATGAGCACCGAGGAGCAGGCCGTCCCCTTCGGAAACTACCAGTACGAGATCTACCTCAAGGGTCTCGCCGACGAGCTCCCGTCGATCCCGATCGAGTACTCCAAGCTCGAGGCGGCGGCGCGCGAGAAGCTCTCCCCCGAGGCCTTCGACTACGCCGCCGGCGGCGCCGGCGAGGGCCGCAGCATGGACGCCAACCGCGCGGCGTTCCTACGCTGGCAGATCCTGCCGCGGATGCTCGGCGACGTGTCGCAGCGCGACCTGTCGACCCAGGTGTGCAACACCCGTCTCCCCGCCCCGCTGATGATGGGGCCCGTCGGGGTGCTCTCGATCCTGCACGCCGACGCCGAGCGGGCGACGGCGAGAGCCGCCGCGGCCACCGGGGTGCCGATGGTGCTCAGCGGCGCCTCCTCCACGAG
>DASROS010000113.1:0-6523 GCA_035646775.1 Thermoleophilaceae bacterium
GCACGGAGACGCCGTCGCCGGTGAACTCGCTCGGCGTCAAGGGCGTGGGCGAGGCGGGCACGATCGCCGCCACCCCGACCGTGACCGCCGCGGTGCTCGACGCGCTGTCCCCGCACGGCATCGAGTGGCTGGACATGCCGCACACGCCGATGCGGGTGTGGCAGGCGCTTCACGGCGACGGAACCACGCCCGGTGAGGGAGGTGGCGCATGATTCCCGCGGAGTTCGAATACGAGCGCTGCGACAGCGTGGACGACGCCATCGCGGCGCTCGGCGCCGGCGGCGAGGACGCCAAGCTGCTGGCCGGCGGCCACTCCCTGGTGCCGCTGATGAAGCTGCGCCTGGCCGCTCCCGCGCTGCTGGTGGACATAGGCGGCGTCGAGGAGCTCAAGGGCGTGCAGCGCGCCAACGGCCACTGGAGCATCGGCGCGCTGACCACCCACGCCACGATCCAGTTCAACGAAGAGCTGGGCCTGCTGTCTGCGGCTGCATCGCAGATCGCCGATCAGCAGGTGCGCAACCGCGGCACGATCGGCGGCTCGGTGGCCCATGGCGATCCCGCGTCGGACTTCCCGGCGGTGCTGCTGGCGGCCGAGGCCGAGGTCGTCGCGCGGGGCGCGGGCGGCGAGCGCACCATCCCCGTCGCGGACCTGTGGCAGGACTACCTCACCACGGCGCTCACGCCCGACGAGGTGCTCACCGAGATCCGCGTGCCCGCGCTCGACGGGTACTCGTGGGGCTATCAGAAGTTCGCGCGCCGCGCCGAGGACTGGGCGATGGTGGGCGTGGCCGTGCTGGCCAAGGTCTCGGGCGGCACATGCGAGGACGTTCGCATCGGCCTCACCAACATGGCGTCCACGCCGTTGCGGGCCACCGCTGCGGAGGAGGCCCTGCGCGGGCAGCCGCTGGACGACGAGCACATCGCCGCCGCCTCGGCCGCGGCGGCCGAGGGCACCGAGCCGCCCGGCGATTTGAACGCCACCCCGGAGTACAAGCGCCACCTGGCGGGCGTGCTCACCGGGCGTGCGCTGCGGTCCGCCGCGGGAGGCTGACACGGCTGGGATCGCCTTCGACGGTCCGGACGCCGCGGGGCAGGCACTCGCGAGCCAGCGCTACCTGCCCGACCGCGCGCTGTCCACGGCCGTTCACCTGGCCGCGGCGCTCTCGCAGCCGCTGCTGTTGGAGGGCGAGGCCGGGGTGGGCAAGACCGAGGTGGCGAAAGCCGTCGCCGGCGCCACCGGCGCCCGGCTGATCCGGCTGCAGTGCCACGAGGGCATCGACCTCCACCACGCGCTGTACGACTGGGACTACCCGCGTCAGCTGCTGGCCGTCCGCGCCGGGGCCGGGGACGCCTCGGCGGAGACCGGGCACGGGCTGTTCACGCGCGACTACCTGCTGCGCCGACCGCTGCTCGAGGCGCTCGAGCACGAGGGCCCGGTGGTGCTGCTCATCGACGAGGTGGACCGTGCCGACGACGAGTTCGAGGCGTTCCTGCTCGAGTTCCTGTCGGACTTCCAGGTGACCATCCCGGAGCTTGGCACGGTGGAGGCGCGGGGCGAGCCGCTTGTGGTGATGACCTCCAACCGCACGCGCGAGCTGCACGACGCGCTCAAGCGGCGCTGCCTGTACCATTGGATCGACTATCCCGACCGCGACCGCGAGGCCGAGATCGTGCGGGCGCGCCTGCCCGGCGTGCCGGACGCCGTGGCCGAGCGTGTGTGCTCGGCGGTGGCCCGGCTGCGCGACGAGGACCTCTACAAGCTCCCGGGCGTGGGGGAGACGATCGCCTGGGCCCGCGCTCTGCTCGCGCTCGAGGACGGCTCCCTGGACGAGACGCTGGGCGTGGCGCTCAAGGTGCGGGAGGACATTGAGCGCGTTCGGGAGCGGGGGGTGCTTCAAGGTGTCTGAGGCAGTTGAGTCGGCAGTCGGTACCCCGGCTTCGCAGGGCACAGGCAGCCGGCAGCCGGCAGGGCTTGGTCTCGTTGCACGGCTGGGGCTGCTTGCGGCTTCTATGCGCGCCGGGGGCGCTCGGGTCGGGGTTGGCGAGCTTCTTGCCGCCCACCGTGCCCTTGCTGCTGTCGATGCCTCCAATCGCGGTGAGTCGTACTGCGCTCTGCGGGCCGTTTTGTGCTCGCGCCACGGGGATTTGGACGCCTTCGACGGCGCCTTCCGGGAGGTGTTCGGCAGTCCGGGCGGGGTGCCGCCCCAGCAGCCCGAAGTGCTCGACGACATCGCGAAGATGGTGCTTCCGCGTGTGACCGTGCCGCCCGAGGGTCCGCCGCGGTCGCAGGGGACGATCGTCGAGGAGGACGTGGTGCCGGCTGCCTGGTCGGACGTGGAGCTGCTTCAGGAGAAGGACTTCGCCGAGTACACCGACGCCGAGCGCGCGGCGGCCCGCCGCCTGCTCGTGCGGCTGGCCGCCCAGGGCCCAAAGCGTGCGAGCCGCCGCACGCGCACGGCCCGCCGGCACGGGACGCGGCCCAACGGCGGCCGCCCGGACCTGCAACGCACGCTCAGGGCATCGCTGCGCTACGGCGGCGAGCCGGTCGAGCGCCACTGGCGCGAGCCGGGCCAGCGTCCGCGGCCGCTCGTGCTGGTGTGCGACGTGTCCGGCTCGATGGAGCCCTACGCACGGATGCTGCTCGCCTACATGCAGGCGTGCGTGGCCGCGCGCAGGCGCGTGGAGGCGTTCGCGTTCGGCACGCGGCTCACGCGCGTGACCGGCGAGCTGCGCGGTCGCGACCCCGACGCGGCGCTCGAGCGCGCCGCGAAGGTGGTCACCGACTGGTCGGGGGGCACGCGCATCGGCGAGTCGCTTGCCAAGCTGAACCGCGAGCACGGCCGCCGCGTGGGCCGCGGCGCGATCGCGGTGATCCTCTCCGACGGCTGGGACCGCGGCGAGCCGGAGCAGCTCGCGGACGAGATGGAGCGGCTGTCGCGCTGCGCGCACCGCGTGGTGTGGCTCAACCCGCTCAAGGCGGCGCCTGGCTACGAGCCGCTCACCCGCGGCATGGTGGCCGCGCTCCCGCACGTGGACGAGTTCCTCACGGGCAACTCGCTAGCGTCGCTCAAGGACCTGGCAAGCCTTATGGAAGGGGGCATGCGATGAAGGACGTGATCGAGGACGTGAACGACTGGCTGGCGCGCGGCGAGCGCGTGGCCATCGCGACGGTGGTGGGCGTGAAGCGCTCGGCGCCCCGCCCCCCAGGCGCGAAGATGGCCGTGAACGCAGCCGGCGAGGTGTCGGGCGCCGTGTCCGGCGGATGCGTGGAGGGCGCCGTCGTGGAGGCGGCCACGGAGGTGCTGCGCACCGAGGAGCCCAAGCTCCTGCACTTCGGCATCGCCGACTCCGATGCCTGGGACGTCGGCCTGCCGTGCGGCGGCGAGATTGACGTCTTCGTCGAGGAGTACCGGGGGTGAGCGCCAGCCCCCAGGCCGAGTTCGCCCGGATCGCATCCGCGGACGGCCGGGCGGCGGTCGTCACCGTGATCGCCGGCGACGGAGTGGGCGAGAAGCTGCTCCTGCGAGAAGACGGCACCCGCGTCGGATCGCTGGGCTCCCCCGAGCTCGACGCCGCCGGCGCGAAGGCCGCGGAGGAGCTGATGTGGGAGGAGCGCTCCGAGACACGCGAGCACGGGGACACGCTGCTGTTCGTGGACGCCACCGCGCCCGCCCCGCGCCTGATCGTCTTTGGGGCGGTGGACTACACGGCCGCCTTGTGCCGCCTGGCACGCGCGGCCGGCTGGCGCCCGTTCGTGTGCGACCCCCGTTCGCAGTTCGCCACCGAGGAGCGTTTCCCCGACGCCGATGAGGTCTTGGTGGCGTGGCCGGACGAGGCGTTCGACCGGCTCGGCATCGATCGCGCCACCTATGTGGCGGTGCTCACCCACGACCCCAAGTTGGACGACGCCGCACTCGGCATAGCACTGCGGTCCGAGGCCGCGTACGTTGGCGCGATGGGCAGCCGCCGCGCGCAGGAGCGCCGCCGCGAGCGGCTGCTCGAGCAGGGCTTCACCGACGACGAGATGGAGCGCCTAGCGGCGCCGATCGGGCTCGACCTCGGAGCCGTGGGGCCCGAGGAGACCGCGCTGTCGGTCATGGCGGAGGTGGTGGCCGTGCGAAACGGACGATCGGGAGGGCGCCTGCAGGACAAGCAGGGCGGCCGCATCCACGAGGTGGGCGCATGATTGCCGGCCTCGTGCTGGCCGCCGGCGCGGGCAAGCGGTTCGGTGCCACCAAGCAGCTGGCCGACCTCGACGGCAGGCCGCTGCTGGAGCACGGTCTGGCGGCCATGGCCGAAGCCGGTCTGGACCGCCTGATCGTGGTGCTCGGCAGCCGTGCGGACGACGTGCTGGCCGGGGTGGACCTGCACGGCGCCGATCCGCTGGTGTGCGAGCGCTGGGGCGAAGGCCAGGCGGCGTCGCTGGCGTGCGGGCTCTCCAGCCTCGAGGAGAGCTCCATCGGCGAACTCGAGGCAGTCGTCGTGGCGTTGGGCGACCAGCCGGGCCTGGCTACAGGCGCCGTGCACCGCGTGCTCGCCGCGCGCGGGGACAAGCCGGCGGTGCGAGCCACCTACCGAGGCGAGCCCGGGCACCCGGTGGTGCTCGAGCACGCGCTGCTCGCCAACCTGCGCGACGCCACCGGCGACGCCGGTGCCCGCGGCGTGCTGCGCCGTGCGGGCGAGACCGAGGTGCCGTGCGACGACCTGGGGGGCGGGGCCGACGTGAATACGCCGGCGGAGCTCGCCGCGCTTCGATCGGAAGGCAGGCTTGAGTGAAGCTGGAGCAGTCGTTCACCGTCCAGGCGCCGCTGGACCGCGTCTGGGAGGCGCTCATCGACGTGCAGCGCGTGGCCCCGTGCCTGCCCGGCGCGGAGATCACCGAGGCCGGCGACGACGGCACCTACCGCGGCACGTTCACCGTGAAGCTCGGCCCCACCACGGCCGCCTACCGCGGCGAGCTGTCGATGGAGGCGGTGGACGAGGTCGCCCGGCGCGTGACCATGGACGCCAAGGGGCAAGACAAGCGCGGCCAGGGCTCGGCCAAGGCCACGATCGTGAGCGTGATGCGCGAGGAGGGCGGCGCCACGAAGGTCGACGTCGAGACCGACTTCACGATCACAGGGCGCCTGGCGCGCTTCGGCCGCGGCGGCATGATCAAGGACATCTCCAATCGGTTGCTGCGGGATTTTTCGGACTGCTTGACGAAGACGATCGAGGGCGAGTCGACGGCCGATACCCCGGCTTCGCAGGGCACAGGCAGTCGACGGTCGACAGTCGTGCTTGAGTCCGAGGACACCCCCGTTGCCGCCCGTCCGGCACCCGCTCCCGCCAAGCCCATCGGTGGCATCTCGCTGTTCTTCTCAGTGCTGTGGGAGCGGATCCGGCGCCTGTTCGGGCGCGCCTGACCACCACGTCCGATTTCCGCGAGAAAATGGAACCCCCCATCCGTGACGATGGATTGTGTTCTGCGGTGGTGTTCCACGAACCGGGTGCCAGAGCCGCGCTGTGTGGAGCACCGCCGCGAGAACGGATCGCGCGTCAGTTCTGGGGCTCTCAGGTCCTGCGTGATTCGGGGACCACTACCTACGACCTAGGACACGATCGTCGCGACCCAGGCCGGCAGCTCCGCCATCACACGTGGGTCGATGCCGTGCCCCACCGCGCTCTCGCGGTAGGTCACGTCCGCTCCGGCGGCCTCCAGGCGGTCGCGGGCATCGCGGCCCCACTCCACGCCGATCACGGGGTCGGCCGAGCCGTGGCCGATGAAGGCCGGCAGCCCCTGACGCCGCTCGAGGTCCAGCTCGAAGCCCTCGACCGTGGGCACGAAGCCGCTGAGGGCAACGATTCCGGCGGGTGCGGGGCGACCGGCGCCCATCGCCGTGGCGTAGGACATCACGCTGCCCTGGGAGAAGCCGCCGATCACAAGCCGGTTGCCGGCGATGCCGTGCTCGGCGAGGAACGAGTCCAGCCAGCCGGTGAGCCGCTCGTAGGTGGGTAGGAAGGTGCCGGCGTCGGGGTAGCCGATCGCGCGCACCGCGTACCAGTGGGCGCCGCCCGGCGGCAGGCTCAGCGGGCCGCGGGCGGTGGCGCCCAGAAGGCGGCGCTGCGGGTCCATGACGTCGAGCAGCGGGAACAGGTCGTTCTCGTCCGTCCCGCGTCCGTGCAGCAGCACCAGGGCGCCTTCGGGTTCGCCGGCTGCGGGGCGCAGGCGGTGAGCCAGCGCGTCGAGACCGCTCACCGGGCTGCGGCGCGGGGGCTCTCGAGCGGCGTGAGGGACTGCTCGATGCGCTCGCGCAGTGGCTCGAAGCGCGGCGGGAGCACCAGGCTCTCACCCAGGTGCTCGGGATCCTCGTCGGTGGCGAACCCCGGTCCCACGGTGGCAATCTCGAACAGCACGCCGCTGGGCTCGCGGAAGTAGATCGACTCGAACCAGAACCGGTCGATCACGGGCGTCGGCTGCGCGCCGCCCTGCTGCGCGCGTTCGCGCCACGCCTCGTGGTCGTCCATCTGTGAGGCGAACGCC
>DASROS010000114.1:0-12220 GCA_035646775.1 Thermoleophilaceae bacterium
GCCCAGGCCCAGGAACACGTCCTCGATCTCCCGCCGGGTCTCGGTGATCAGGTGCAGACTGCCGGGGTCGGCCGGCGGATCGCCCGGCAGGGTCACGTCGATCGCGTCGGTGCGCAGCCGCGCGTCGAGCTCTGACGCCTCGAGCTCCTGCGTGCGCTGCGAGAGCTGGCCCTCCAGCACCTGCTTGACCTCGTTGGCACCCTTGCCCACCGGGCCGCGCTGCTCCGGCGGCAGCTCCCCGATCGAGCGCAGCATCCCGGTGAGCTCGGACTTGCGGCCGAGGTACCGCACCCGCAGCTCCTCGAGCTCGGCGGCGGAGCCGGCGGCGGCCACAGCCTCCTGCGCCTCGGCACGGATCTCGGCCAGGCGTGCGGGGGCGTCAGCCATCGGCGGGCATCCTATTTCCCAGCTCGTACAGACCCACCGTCGCGGCCATCGCCACGTTCAGCGATTCCGGTCCTCCGTCGCGCAGCGGGATGCGCGCCACGGCGTCGGCGATCTGCACCAGCTCCTCGGGCAGGCCCTCCCGCTCGGCGCCCACGCACAGCACAACGGGGGGCTTGACCTGGGTTGCAAGGTCTGACAACGCCGCCTCGGCGGGACCGTGCAGCGCCAGCCTGAAGCCCCGCAGCTCGCCCCACTCCGCCCGCGCCGGCGGGCGCGCGAACAGGGAGCCCATCGCCGCGCGCACGGCCTTGGGCGAGAACGGGTCCGCGCATCCGGGGCCCAGCACCACCGGCCCGTCGCACAGCGCGTGGGCGGAGCGGATGGCGGTGCCCACGTTGCCGGGATCCCCCACTCCGTGCAGGTAAAGCGACAGCGCGCCGCCCGGTTCGGCCCAGCGCTGGCGGTACACGCCCACCACCCGGCTGCCCGACCCCAGCGAGCTCACGCGGTCCAACAGCTCGGGCTCCACGTCCTCGCCGGCCACGAGCAGCACCTCGGGATCCCAGCCTCCGGCCGCCGCGGCCTCCACGAGGTCCTCGCCCTCGGCCACGAACAGCCCGCTCTCGTCGCGCCCGCGCTTTCGCTGGAGCTTGCGGATGAGCTTGAGCTGGGTGTTGTCGGCTGAAGTGATCACTGGATGGTCTGGCCTGGAACGAAAAAGGGCGCCTCGCTGGGCGCCCCGGGAGTTCTAGTTGCGGCCGTTACCTGGAGTCAGGCAGCGGTCGCCTCCCGGGCGGTCTCGGCAAAACGTCGGAACGTCTCGGGATCGCGCACGGCGATGTCGGCCAGCACCTTGCGATCCAGCTCCACGCCGGCCAGCGTCAAGCCGTGCATGAAGGTGCTGTAGCTCATGCCCTCCTGCCGCGCGGCCGCGTTGATGCGGGTGATCCACAGCCGGCGGAAGTCGCGCTTGCGGTTGCGCCGGTCGCGGTAGGCGTAGGTGTCGGACTTGAGCAGCTGCTCCTTGGCCTGCTTGTAGCTGGAGTGCTTCTTGCCGCGGTAGCCCTTGGCCCGCTCCAGCGTGGCGCGGCGCTTCTTGCGCGCGTGTACGGAACGCTTGACGCGGCTCATCTGAGCAACTCCTTCACGCGCTTCTCATCGGCCTTCGAGACCACGACCGGCCGCCCGAGACGCCGCTTTCGCTTGGCGTTCTTCTTCTCGAGGATGTGGCTGGTCATGCCGTGACGAGCACGGAGCTTGCCGTTGGCAGTCTTGCGGAAGCGCTTCTTGGCGCCGGAATGGGACTTCATCTTGGGCATGGGCCGACGAAGTATTGAAGCAGACGGCCTCTAGGAAGCGGCGGCGTCGCCCGACGTGGCCGGCTGCGGGCTCTCGGCCTCGGCCGGTTGGGGACTCTCGGCCTCGGCCTGCTCAATGCCGTTGCCCGAGGCCTGTTCGCCACCGTCGCTCGAGGCGGCCTGTTCGCCGCCGCCCTCGACCTTCTTGCGCGAGGGGCCCAGCAGCATCGTCATGTTGCGGCCGTCCTGAATCGGGCGCTGCTCGATCACGCCGAGGTCGTTCACGTCCTCGGCCAGGCGCATCAGCAGGTTCGTGCCGCGCTCGGGGTGGCTCTGCTCGCGGCCGCGGAACATGATCGTGACCTTCACGCGGTCGTCCCCGGTGAGGAAACGCCGCACGTGGTTCTTCTTGGTCTCGTAGTCGTTGTCCGCGATCTTGGGCCGCAGCTTGATCTCGCGCACGTTCACCTGCTTCTGGTGCTTGCGCGCGGCCTTGGCCTTCTGCTCCTGCTCGTACTTGTACTTCGAGTAGTCGAGCACCCGGCAGACGGGCGGTCGCGACTCGGCAGCCACCTCGACGAGGTCGAGATCGCGCTCGCGCGCGTACTCCAGCGCCTTCTCGGTCGGGACCACGCCGATCTGATTGCCGTCGTCGCCGATGAGCCGCACCTCGCGAACGCGGATGCGGTCGTTGATCCGTGTCTCGTCGCGCTCCGGCGGACGCCGATCGAACCTACGCGGGATCGGCACTAGGCGGCCACTATGAGACGGGGGTGTGGCTAGACGTCAAGAGTGAGTTAGGCGTGAATCGGGAGAGGGCACGAGCGCGGTCAGCGGCGGCGACGCGTGGTGTGGGTGCCCTTCATCTACTTCCGAGTATAGCGGCGGAGGCGGCTTGTCAAGCCCCTGGATCAGCGCCGCTCGACCACCTCGGCCAGGGCCCGCGAAGCGAACTCGCCGACGGGCAATGCGCCCAGATCGCCCTCGGTGTGGCGGCGCACCGACACCTGGCCCTCCTCGACCTCGCGGTCGCCCAAGACGAGCATGTAGGGGACCTTGCGCACCTCGGCCTCGCGGATCTTGCGGCCCACGGACTCGGTGCGCTCGTCCACCTCCACGCGCAGGCCCGCGTCGCGCAGCTCGCGCGCAATGCGCTCGGCGTGCTCGGCGTGGCGGTCGGCGATCGGGAGCACGAGCGCCTGAACGGGCGCCAGCCAGAGCGGAAACTCGCCCGCATAGTGCTCGATGAGGATGCCGATGAAGCGCTCGAAGCTGCCCATCAGCGCGCGGTGGATCATCACCGGGCGGTGGTCGGCGTTGTCGGCGCCCGTGTACGAAAGCTCGAAGCGCTCGGGCATCGAGTAGTCCAGCTGGACCGTGCCCAGCTGCCAGGGGCGGCCGATCGAGTCGGTCATGTGCAGGTCGATCTTGGGCCCGTAGAAGGCGCCGTCGCCCTCGTTGAGGTCGAAGTCGAGACCCTTCTCGCGCAGCGCCGCGTCCAGCGCGCTCTCGGCGCGGTCCCACATCTCATCGCTGCCCACGCGCTTCTCGGGGCGGGTGGACAGCTCCAGGCGCGGCTCGAAGCCGAACGTCTCGTAGATGAAAAAGCCGAAGTCCAGGCAGCGCTGTACCTCCTCCTTGACCTGCTCCTCGGTGCAGAAGATGTGTCCGTCGTCCTGGGTGATGTGGCGCACGCGCAGGAGGCCGTGGAGCGTGCCACTGGGCTCGTGGCGGTGCACGAGGCCGGCTTCGGCGTAGCGAATGGGCAGGTCGCGGTATGAGCGCCGCTCGTCCTTGAACAGCTGGACGTGCGCCGGGCAGTTCATGGGCTTGAGGCCCATGGGCTTGTCCTCCACGTCGGTGAAGTACATGTGGTCGCGGTACACGTCCCAGTGCCCGGACTGCTTCCACAGCTCCACGTCGTAGAGGATCGGTGTGCGCACCTCCTGGTAGTCGCGGCCGGCGTTCTCGGTGCGCCAGAAATCCGTGAGCTGGTTCCACACCTGCGCGCCGTTGGGCTGCCAGAACGGCGCGCCCGGCGACAGCTCGGAGAACATGAACAGGTCCAGCTCGCGGCCGAGCTTGCGGTGGTCGCGCGCGCGCGCCTGCTCGAGGCGCTCGAGGTGCTCCTCCAGAGCCTCCTTGGACAGGAACGCGGTGCCGTAGACGCGGGTGAGCATCTGGCGTGACGCGTCGCCGCGCCAGTACGCGCCCGCGACGCTCGTGAGCTTGAAGGCCTTGATCCGCTTGGTCGAGGGCGCGTGCGGGCCGCGGCAGAGGTCGGTGAAGGGGCCGTTGCGGTACAGCGACACGGTCTCCACGCCCTGGTCGCGCACCAGGTCCTCGATCAGCTCGACCTTGTAGTCCTGCCCTTCGGAGCGGAAGCGCTCGACCGCTTCGCCCACTGGCACGTCGGCCCGCTCGAAGGCCTCGTCGGCCTTGATGTGCTCGCGCATCCGCTGCTCGATCGTCTCGAAGTCGGCATCGGACAGCGATACGCCGTCGGGGAACTCGAAGTCGTAGTAGAAGCCGTCCTCGATCGGGGGCCCGATCGAGATCTTGACCCCGGGGTGCATCTCCATCACCGCGGTGGCCAGCACGTGCGCGGCGTCGTGGCGCACCAGCCACAACGGTCCGCCGCCGTCCTCCTCGCCGCTCTTGGCGGTCACGATCTCGATCTCGGCCCCATCGGGCAGCGCGGCGGACAGGTCGTGCATCTCGCCCCCGAACCGGATCGCCAGCGCCGCGCGCGCCAATCCGGCGCCGATCGCCGCCGCAGCGTCCGCGCCGGTGGCCCCTTCCGGGAGCTCGAGCGGCGTGCCGTCGGGGAGCGTGACCTTCATGGCCTGCAAGCTACCGGCGCGGGCCGCGGATCACCCACGGACGGGCCGGGATGGGCGTGAGGCGTTCGCGCCAGAGGCGTTGCAGTGTGATGGTCGTCACACTTTTTGGTTGCGTGCGCACCTAGTCTCGCCCGTCGAGCTGGTTCCGTCTGGCCCCTGGCCTGCACCGGCTCTCGTTCCCGCGCCATGCGCGCGGGCGCCGGCGGCCCGCCGGCACCGACCCCGGAACACGCGGAGGTGTACTGCGTGCGAAAACTGATTCTGCCTTTCCTGATCGCCGGCCTGCTGGCCGTACCCACGGCGTTCGCGGCCACGGACGCGCCCCCGTTCGCGCCGGTCAAGGACGTCCTTACCGACACCCCCGCCGACTACACCGTGCCGGCCGACTTCTCAGAGGCCCGCAGGGAGCGTCGCCAGGCCGAGCGCAAGGAGGCTCGCCAGGCCGAGGCCCAGGCGGCCCCAGTGCCGCCGCAGCTGCAGACGATCGCCGCCTGTGAGTCCGGCGGCGACCCGACCGCCATCGGTGGCGGTGGCCTGTACCGCGGCAAGTACCAGTTCTCGATCGAGACCTGGACGGCCGTGGGCGGCAGCGGCGACCCGGCCGCGGCCCCCGAGGCCGAGCAGGACAGGCGTGCCGCGATGCTCTACGAGCAGTCCGGCCCGGGCCAGTGGCCCGTCTGCGGGCGTTGAATCCAGTGCGGCCTCCATGCCGCACTTCTGAGACAGAAGGCGCCGTCCCGGCGCCGTAACCGGACGCGGCTAAGCCGCGTCCTCCCGCACCACTTGGCTCCCGGGCACGATGTCGTCCTTGCCCGACTCGTCCCAGCGCACCCAGGCCTTGTGGCCGCCGTCGTAGTCATCGCCCCATAGGACGAGCGTGGCCGAGTCGTCCCCGACGGTGCACTTCTCGGTGCCCTCGTCGTCCAGGCCGCGCCACAGGCGGATGAACAGGTTGTTCTCCCACTCGTCGCCGACGGTGGTCGGGTCGGTGTGGCCCGGGTGCAGGCGCGTCTGGGGGTCCAGCTCCATCAGCACGTCCATGATCGAGCCGCGCAGGTCCTCGAAGCTCGTTGAGCCGGGAGCCCGCACGCCGCCCACCGAATTCTTGAACAGGGTGTCCGCGGTAAAAACGTCCAAGCCATTGACCACGAAGTTGAGCATCCCGTCGGTGTGGCCGGGGGTGTGCAGCGCGCCGATCTTCAGCCCGCCGACCTCGAGGATCGAGTCGCCCGGCTCGACGGTGCGGTCCACGTCCTCCAGGCGCTCCGCCTCGAGCGGATGGGCGAGAATCTCCACGCCGAAGCGCTCCTTGTAGACCGAGTTCTCGGCCACGTGGTCGACGTGGTGGTGGGTGAGAAGCAGGTGGGTGACCGTGACCCCGTGCTCGTCGATCTTCTCCAGCAGCGGACCCGAGGGCCCACCTGAATCGATCACGACGGCCGAGCCGCCAGGCTCGTCGGCCACGAGGTAGGCGTTGGACAGCCATTCTGGGTGCATTGAGCGCTCGATGATCATCGGTCGGCGCAGCTTAGTATCTGGCCGGTGCCGGCCAGCCTCCGCTCCCAGTTCCCCATCCTGAAGCGGCTGGCATACCTGAACACGGGCTCGGTGGGCCCGGTGCCGCGTGCCGCCGTAAAGGCGGCCCAGGCCGAAATGAAGATCGGGCTCGAGCAGGGCCGTGGCGGAGCGGCGCAGTTCGAGCGGCTGCAGCAGCTGGTGGACGAGCTCAGGGGACGCGTGGCCGGGCTCTTCGGTTGCTGGCCGCAGGAGGTGGCGCTCACCGGCGCCACCACCGACGGTGTGAACTCCGTGCTGCTGGGCCTCGACCTGCATGAGGGCGACGAGGTGCTGACCTCTGACGAGGAGCACCCGGGCCTGCTCGCCCCCCTCGCCGCACTGCGGGAGCGCCGCGGCGTGCGCGTGCGGGTGGTGCCGTTCGAGGAGCTGCCGGGCGAGGTGCGCTCGGCCACGCGCCTGGTCGCCTGCTCGCACGTGTCGTGGCACACGGGGCGGGTGATGGACACCGAGGCGCTGGCCGAGCCGGGCGTCCCGGTGCTCCTCGACGGCGCCCAGGGCCTCGGCGCCATCCCGGTGGACGTGCGCGAGCTGGGCTGCGACTACTACGCGGCCTCGGGGCAGAAGTGGCTGTGCGGCCCGATCGGCAGCGGCTACCTCTACGTGCGCGGCGAGCGGATCGACGGTCTCGCACCGGCGGCCCCCGGGTACCAGACGCTCAGCGACACCGCGCGCCCGCTCGACCTGCCGCTGAAGGAAGGTGCCGCACGCTTCGACGGCGGCCTTCCCCCCTCCCACCACTCGGCATGGGCGCTCGCCTCGCTCGAAGTGCTGGCCGGCACGGGCATGGACGACGTGCTGGAGCGCGGCCCGTCCTCGGCCGAGCGCCTGGCCGGGCTGCTGGCCGAGCGCGGGCTGACGGTGGCACCGCGCGGGCGCAGCACGCTGGTGTCCTGGGAGGCCGCCGACAACGAGGCGGAATCCCGGCGGCTGCTGGAGGATGGGCTGCTGGTGCGGCACCTACCCGGCACGCCCTACGTGCGCGCGTCCGTGGGTGCCTGGAACAGCGACGAGGAGCTCGAGCGGCTGGCGGCCGCGGCTGCGACCTAGTCCTTCTGGGTCATCACCACGATGCCGAAGGCCATCGCCGCCGCCACCGCCACGAACGCGAGCAGCGTGAGCACCGCGTAGGCGCCGGCTGCGGCGCCGTGCCCGCCACGGCGCGACTCAACCGCCCTCGACGCCCCCAGGACGCCCACCGAGAAGATCGCCGTGACGCCCACGCCCGCCAGGAGCGAGGCCCAGATCACCTCGAGTACGGCACCCCAGTCGACCGCTTCCGCGAAGACCGTCATCCGCCCTCCGCCGCCGTGATCACGGAGCCCTGCTGCACACGGCGGGAGAACACCACGGCGATCACCACGATCGCAGCAACGGAGACCACCAGCGGGCCGGCCGCGCCCGTTCCGAAGATCCGCGTAATCCCGTAAGTGGCGCCACCGATCAACGCGGCCGCGGGAATGGTGAGCACCCAGGCCACGATGATGTTGCCGGCCACGCCCCAGCGCACGGCCGACAGGCGCTTGGCGGCGCCCGCGCCCATCACGCCGCCGGAGATCGTGTGCGTGGTGGACAGCGGGAACCCCCCGTGCGACGCCGCCAGGATTACCGCCGCGCCGCTGCCCTGGGCGGCGAAGCCCTGAGCGGTGTCCATCTTGATGATGCGACTGCCCATCGTCCTGATGATCCGCCAGCCGCCCACATAGGTGCCGAGTGCTATCGCGGTGGCGGCAGAGACGACTACCCAGGTCGGCGGGTCCGCGCCCGCATCGAGCTGGCCGTTGGCAACCAGCGCGAGGGCGATGATGCCCATCGTCTTCTGGGCGTCGTTGGTGCCGTGGGCGAGCGCGAGCAGGCCACCCGAGAGGATCTGGCCGGCCTTGAAGCCACGGGTGACCGAGCCCGGCCGCAGGCCCCCGATGATCCGGTAGACCACCAGGATCGCGATCCCCGCGACCACGAAGGCCAGCAGCGGTGCCACGAGCGCGGGCACCGCGACCTTGCCGATCAGACCGTCACCGATCACGGCATCGGGGCCCTTGGCCACGAATGCCGACCCGACCACCCCGCCGATCAGCGCGTGCGAGGAGCTGGAGGGCAGGCCAAAGTACCAGGTGAGCAGATTCCAGCCGATCGCTCCCACGAGGCCGGCGAACACGATCTGCTCGTTGATCAGGTCCGCTTCCACGATCCCGCTGGCGATGGTTGCCGCCACCGCCAGGGACAGAAAGGCCCCCACGAAGTTGAGCGCGGCCGCGTAGCCGACGGCGATCCGAGGCGCCATCGCCCTGGTGGAGATCGACGTGGCGACCACGTTGGCGGTGTCGTGGAAGCCGTTGGTGAAGTCGAACGCGAGCGCGGTCGCCACGACGATGATCAGTACGAGGTCGGAATCCAAGGCGAGCCCCTCGCCTAGCTGTTCTTTATGACGATTCCTTCGAGGATGTTGGCCACGCGCTCGGTGGAGTCGATCGCGTTCTCCAGGCGCTCGTAGATGTCCTTCCAGCGGATCACGACCATCGGGTCGATGCCGGTGTCGAACAGGGCGGCCGTCGCCTCGCGCACAATCCGGTCCCCGTCGTTCTCGAGGCGGTGGATCTCCACCGTGTAGTGCGACATGTCCTTGAAGCCGCGCAGGCGGGGCATCGCCTCGGAGATCAGGCGGGAGGCATCAAGCAGCACGTGGGCCAGCCGCTGGGACTGCTCCATCGGCGCCTCGATCTTGTAGAGGCCCAGATAGTCGGCCACCTCCTCGGTGAAGTCCACGATGTCGTCGAGCGCCGAGGCCAGCTCGTAGATGTCCTCGCGGTCGATCGGGGTGACGAAGGTCTCGTTCAGGCGCCGGATGATGTCGTGGGTGATCCGGTCGCCTTCCTGCTCGCAGATCAGGATGTCTCGGGCGAGGTCCTGGCCGCGCTCCGGGTAGTTGCGCAGCATCCGGTCCAGCAGGTCGGCTGCCCGCGCGATGTTGCCCCCCTGCTCCTCGAAGAGGTCGAAGAACTCTCGGTCGCGCGGGGCGATGACGCTTGAGAGACGCACGGCGCGGCCAAGCTACCAGTTGTAAAGGACTTGTAATTGCCGGCGGACCGAGCGCGCGCTCACGAAGCGTCGAACGCCGCTCGCTCCACGCGCCGGGCCGCCTGCTCGCCCGCCTCGCCGATCCGCTCCCTGATCGCGTCGGCGCTCGCCTGATGGTCATAGGCCACGCGCCGATGCTCCACCTCGCCGCCTTCGCCGATCACGGCGTACGCGGCGCGGTGGTCGCCGTCGAAGGGCATCCCCACGCTGCCCGGGTTGGCCAGCTCCAGGCCGCCGACGGACTCGCGGGCGAAGGCCAGGTGCGTGTGGCCGAATACGATCGAGCGCACGCTGGCCGGCAGCCCCACCAGCAGCTCGGACTCGTCATCGCCGGGCTCGGGCAGAAAGCTCTCCACATCCGATCGCGGCGACCCGTGGCAGAACAGCGTGTCCTCAGCCCGCCAACTCTCGGGCAGGGCTGCCATCACCGCAACGAAGTCATCGCCCAACCGCTCCGCGCACCAGGCTATGGCCCCCTGGACCGGCTCGGGCGCGTCCGAGGGCGAGGCGGTCCAGCGCTCGCCGTTGCCCCGGATCCAGGTGGCATCCAGCTCGCGCAGGCGTGCGGCCGTCTCCACCGGCCAGGCGCCGAACAGCGTGTAGTCGCCGCCGAGCAGCCAGCGGTCCACGTCTCGCGCGTCTTCGAGCACGGCCTCCAAAGCCGGCAAGTTCCCGTGTACGTCGTACATAAGTCCAGTCATCGCCCCTCCTTGTGGCCACGAGTGTTTAGGGCCCCCCCGGTTGAGGGGAGGGCCTTGAGAGAGGGATTACCCGAGTTTCAGGAGTGATACATGTCTCATCGACTCGCAGGACGTGCACGAAGGGCCTCCGAGGCCCGCAGCGGGCTGACCCCTCGCGAGGTGGGCCATCAGCGGCCCGACCGCGTCGAGCCGCCCCGCAGCCCGGCACCCGACGAGGGGGCCACCAAGCGGGCACGAGAGAGCCTGCAGGCCGTAGTGGGGCGCTAGGCTCTGGCGCCCCCGGGCCGTTAGCTCAGCTGGGAGAGCGCCGCCTCGACAAGGCGGAGGTCGCTGGTTCGAGCCCAGCACGGCCCACTATCCCCGCGCCCGCTAAAGGTCGCCGCGGGCCTGCCGATTGCATAGGGGAGAAGGCTGACGGGCCAGTGTTGCGTTGACAGCCTGGTGGAACGTCTTCAGGGAGGGGCTCAGTCGGGCCCCTTTTCCGTTTCCGGGCAGGGGAACTTCGTCGCCCCGGCGCTCTCTTTGCCACAGTGCGAACCCGAGTGACTCGCTCCCGCCCATCCGATCCCCGGCGCCTTGGCGCATTCGCACTCGCCGCACTCTGCCTGCTCGCCGGGGCGCTGCTGGCGCTCTTCCACCTGCCGGCCGAGAGCTCAGCCCAGGGCAAGCGCACGGCCAAGCGCGCGCCGGCCTCAAAGCCCAACTTCCTGGTGATCATGACCGACGACCAGACGGTCGCGGACCTCCAGGTGATGTCCCGCACCAAGGCGCTCCTGGCCGACAAGGGCGTGAGCTTTCAGAACTCGTTCGTGTCCTATCCGGTCTGCTGCCCCTCGCGGGCCACGTTCTTCAGTGGCCAGTACGCGCACAACCACAAGGTGCTGGGCCTCTTCCCGCCCACCGGCGGCTACGGCAAGTTCGACATGGACAACTCGCTGGGCACCTGGCTGCAACGCTCCGGCTACCACACCGGCCACATCGGAAAGATGCTCAACGGCTATGGATCGGACACCCCCGCCGACCTTCCGCGGGGCTTCAACGAGTGGTACGCGGGGGTGGACCCGTCCACCTACCGGATGCACGGCTACACGCTGAACGAGAACGGCACGTTTAAGACCTACGGCCAGCCCGACGTCGAGGACCCGGCCACCTACCAGACCGACGTGTTCACCAACAAGGCGGTCGACTACATCCGCCGCAACGCGGGGAGCCCGTTCTTCCTCTCGCTCGCCTTCGTGGCACCCCACCACGAGCAGTTTCAGATTCGCCAGCAGACCGGCCTCTCGGTGCGCCCGGCCCCCCGCCACCGGGGCATCTTCAGCACGGCCCAACTGCCGATCCCGCCCAACTTCGGCGAGGCCGACCTCACCGACAAGCCGGCCTACGTGCAGCGCCGCTCGCCGCCGATGACCCAGACCGACGTGGATCTGATCACGGCGAACTATCGCACGCGCCAGGAGTCACTGCTGGCGCTGGACGAGGGCGTGGAGAGCCTGATGAAGACGCTGTCGCAGACCGGCACGCTGCGCAACACCTACGTGATCTTCACCTCCGACAACGGCTTCCTGCAGGGCGAGCACAGGGTGCGCAGCGGCAAGCTGCTCCCGTATGAGCCCTCGATTCGCGTGCCGCTGCTGATCCGCGGTCCGGGGCTGCCCGAGGGCCGCCAGTCCAGCGAGCTGGTGGCCAACACAGACCTCGCCCCCACGATCCTCGACGCCGCGACGGCGCGGCCCGGCAAGACGGTGGACGGTCGCTCGCTTCTGCCCTACGCGGACAACCCCAAGCTGGTCTCCAAGCGCGTGCTGCTGCTCGAGACCGGCGGCGTGAGGGTCGGCCAGATCGAGCAGGACCCCGGCCCGGTGCGCCCGCTGCCCAACGTGCTCACCTACACCGGCGTGCGCACGCGGCGCTACGCGTACATCGCGTACAAGAACGGGTCGAAGGAGCTGTACGACCTCCGCCGCGACCCGTATGAGCTGCGCTCGGTGCACGACGCCCCGCGCTACCGCGAGGCGCGCATCGCACTGCACCGCGAGCTGACTCGGCTGAGGACCTGCCGCGGCGACGTGTGCCGCCAGGACTCCCGCCCGATCCCGGGCCGGGGCCCGAAGATCGAGACGTTCCTGGGGCTGGGCCCGACACCGGTGCCGGCCCCCCAGCCGGAGCCGGCTCCGCCGCCCCCGGCACGCCGGCGCTAGCTGTTCTGCCTAGGCACTTTCCGAACGGGCTGAGTAGGCATCCGGGCTGCTCCCGAGGCTGTGGGTTGACCACTCACAGCGAAGGAGAGCCCGGATGCAGAGCAAGCGTAGGTGGCTGCCCAGTTGGCAGCGGATCG
>DASROS010000115.1:0-6423 GCA_035646775.1 Thermoleophilaceae bacterium
CCGGCACGAAGCGCGCGAACATGTCGCGCGTGCGCTCGCGCTCGAACGCCTCGGTCACGTAATGGACCGCGAGGGCGCCGACCGCCGACAGCGCGAGGGCACCCAGCGGGTAGACCAGCGACATCACCAGCCCGCCGTTGAAGGCGAGCTGAGTCGCCACGGCGAACAGCACTCCCACGCCGACCGCCAGGGCCAGGGCTCGGAGCCCCGAGATGCGCATGCTGGCCGCCGGAGCGACCAACCCGAGCATGACGATCAAGGCGATGTCGAGCGCGGTCGAGGAGTCCCCGAGCGGAAAGCCACGCAGCGCGGTGGCGATGGCGTGGGCCTGGATCTCGGGGCCGGCCATCTCGCCGTCACCCGACGTCGAGGTGGCGTGCACGTCCTGGAGCACTGGCGTGGTGGCCCCAATGACCACGATCTTGTCGCGGAACTCGCCAGGCTTCGTCTCCCCCAGCCGGACGTCCGAGTAGGAAACGTGCTTGATCGTATTCGGCGGGCCGTAGTAGTCGATCCAAGCTGAGTCGTTACCAAGGTCCTCCGGGTCGATCGGCTTGCCCTTGACTCGCTCGGCGACGGCCACGGAGAAGGTCTTGAGCCCGTCGCTGTCGTATGTCATGCGCCGGAGGGTGCCCCCGGGGTCGGTTGGGAAATTCCCGTAGGCCACCTGCACCCGCTCGGTCCGCCGCAGGAATCGGGTGATCGCGCCCCGCTCGCGGCTGTCGAGCACCTTCTTGGGTACGACGTATGTGAACGCGTTGCCGTTTCCGAGGCCGTCTACTGCCGTCGTCGAGGCAACTACGTTGCCGGCGCGCTTGATCGAGTCGAGGAGGGCGAACGACTCCTTGTTGGTGTTGCTCGGCTCGGAGAACTGGATGTCGAGGGCGATCACCTTGGCACCGTCGCGGCGGAGCCTGTCCACGACCTTGGCGTGCTCGTCGTGGGTGAACGGCCAGCGCTCGTCCCCAAGCACCTGAAAGGTCCTCTCATCGACGCCGACGACGACCAGATCGTCGCGCGGCTTCTCGTCGCCGCGGATCGAGAACCGGGTGTCGACGGTGTTCAGCTCGAGCGAGCGCAGCGAGTTCGTGGCGTAGCCGAGCACGCCAAGCCCCGCTCCGAGCACAGCCACCACCGCGAAGAGCAGCACGCGCAGCCGGTGTCGCCCGCCGAGCATCTGCCGCGAGCTTACCGCTGGACGGGTCGCAGGCCGGGCGGTTTCCAGCTACCGGGCGACTGTCCCCGGAGTGAACCCTCCCGGCTCCCCGGGGCCCGCCCCGGCCACCGACCAGCCGAATCGCGTGACGTCCTCGCGCGGAGCAAGAGCGCCCGGACGCTCTCCCCTGCGGACGAACAGCACGGGAGCCGGCGCGGCCTTCGCGATCTCAGAGCGCGTGGGACCAAGGCCCTCGCTGCGCCACCGCTCCGAGAGCCCGATCACGAGGAGTCCCGCCCCCGCGGCGGCCTCCACGATCCCGTCGCCCCCCGACTCCGCCACCATCGGCGTGGCCGAGATGCCCGCGTACTGCTGGACCAGCAGCCCGGCGTCGCCGAGCAGGCGCGTGACCTTCGTGCGCTCGTCGGTCTCGCCCGCTGCCCCGAGCAGCTTCAGCGGAGCCCCGTTGGCTGAGGCGATCCAGGCTCCCAGCTCCAGCGCCGCCCAGTCGTGCTCGGCGCCGCCGAAGGGGACCACCACCGCCGAACCCGCGTCGGGCACGACGTCCTCGTCTTCCTTGGCCACCAGAACGCCGACGTCGCAGGGCGCCTTGGCCAGCACCTCCCCCACCGCCCCGCGGGGCACGCCCTCTCCCAGCAGCGGACGGCGGCCGTCGATCAGCAGCAGCGCCACCTCGTCGGTCTTGGCCAGCCGCGAGAGGTCCGAGCCGATGTCCGTCGACACGAAGGCCACGGCGCGAGCGGCCACGCCCTGGTCCATGAGCTCGCCCCGCACGACGCCCACCTCTTCGGAGGCCTCCTCGAGCAGCTTGTTCTGCGTCTGCAGTCCCCCCCGCACGGCCGCCCCACCGGGGGGCGGCACCAGGCGCGCGAGTATCAGCTCGCGCGGTGGCTCGGATCGCGCTAACGGCTCGGACAGCGAGCGCAGCTGGGCGATCGCCCGCTCGCCCTGGGGCGCCACCAGGATGGCCTGCTCGGGCACGGCGATCGCCGGGAAGTCCGCCCTCGAGCTCTCGCGGGCCTCGGCCAGCTCCTCCTCCACCGGGGCTCCGAGCTCGTTTCTCGGATCGAGCAGCTTCAGCGCCGGGCCCGCCATGAACGTGGTGACAAGAGCCATGATCACGAGCATCGCGAACAGCGCCTCGGAGATCACGCCCTTCTCGAGCGCCAGGTTCAGCACGATCAGCTCGGTCAGGCCGCGCGTGTTCATCAGCGTGCCGATGACGGCCGACGAGCGCCAGTTAAAGCCGGTGAAGCGAGCCGCGAGCATCGCGCCGAGCAGCTTGCCCACCACCGCGACCAGGATCAGCAGGCCGGTGAGGAGCCACAGCTCGGGCCTGTCCAGCAGTCCGACGTTTGTCCTGAGACCCGTATAGGCGAAGAACAGCGGCAGCAGCAGCGTGATCACGAAGTCTTCGATGCGCCGGGTGACGTCCTCGCTCAGCTCCGCGTGGCGGGGCATGATCAGGCCCATCACGAACGCCCCGAAGATCAGGGCGATCCCGATCACCTCGGTGGTGTAGGCCGCCAGCAGGACTCCGGCGAAGATGAGCGCGATCCATCCGCCGGGCACCCGGCCGGCCTCGTCGTAGGCGGTCGAGGCCCGCGCCAGCAGCGGCCTCACACCGAAACCCATGACCAGACAGAAGACCAGGGCCAGGAGGATGGTCTCCAGCACGTCCAGACCGGACCCGGCCACCGCGACCGCGGTCGCCAGGGCGATCAGAAACCAGGCCGTGACGTCGTCGACGGCGGCGCACGCGAGCGCCAGGGCGCCGACCGGCCGCTGGAGCATCCGGCGCTCCACGAGGATCCGGGCCAGAACCGGGAACGCCGTGATCGACATCGACACGCCCATGAACAGCGCGAAGGCGATGAACTTCGTGTCGGGCCCGACGAGCTCGAAGATCGGGAGCGCGACGGCTATGCCGAGGACCATCGGCAGGGCGACGCTCGCGTTCGAGATCGCCGCCACCTGGCCGAACCGTCCCCGGAGCTGGGACACATCGATCTCCAGGCCGACCAGGAACATGTAGAAGATCAGCCCGAGCTGGGCCACGACCCCGATGAACGGGATGATGTCCTTGGGGTACAGGGCGGCCTGGATGTCGGGAAGAAAGCCTCCGAGGATGGTCGGGCCGAGGGCGATGCCCGCCACGACCTCCCCCATCACGCGCGGCTGGCCCAGGGCGACCGCACCCATGCCGAACAGTCGTGCGATCAGCATCACCCCGGCCACGGCGATGAAGAAGGCCGCGAAGCGGCTGCCAGCCTCGCGCTGCTCCTCGGCCGAGAGCACTTCGCTCCCGGGAGGAGGCGGCCCGGCGGCCGGCGGCTCCGCTCCCGCGGGGAGCAGCGTGAGGTTCACCGTGCGGTCGACCGCCTCGCCCACCACGGACCTCCTCCCGCCCGCCGGACACGTGAGCTCACCCTGCAGCCTGCCGTCCGCGTAGGTGCCCTCGCCGATCGCCTTGCCCTTCACGAGCAGCTCCACCGTGGAGCTCCCCTCGAGAGCCAGCTTGCCGCCGAGACAGGGCGAGCGCGGTGAGAGCTTGTACTCGCCCGCGATCGATGCGGGGGCGAGCGGCTTCTGGGAGCCCGGCTCTGGCGGATCGCGCTTGAGCTCCGCCGTGACCCGATCGCCCGCGAGGGTGCCGGTCAGCTTGGCCTCCCCCACTGTGGCGTCGAGCCGCGCCGTCCGGCCATTCACGCAGCCCACCTGGCCCGTGAGCCTGCCCTTCTCGACTTCGAGCCGGCCGCTTAGCGAACCGTCGGCGTTGTCCAGGTTCACGAAGCGGCCCGACTGCTTGACGTCGAGCTTCTGGCCGAGGCAGGGGCTCTCGCCGGTCACGTCGTAGCCGCCGCTGATCGGCTCCTGGGCCTCGCGGTCGTGGCCCGCGCTGATCACGGCGGCGCTGACGGCCACGACCATCAAGACCAGGAAGCCGTAGAAGGCGAGCAGCCTCGCCCGCGGGGGCGTCTGGGGAGTCTCGGTCTGGTTCAAGCGTCTTCCTCCGGCCCTATTCGACGGAGTAGCCAAGCTCGCGCAACCCGGCCTGGGCTCGCTTCAGGCCCGCCGCGCCCCGCCGCACGGCGCGCCCTGCGGCGCCATAGGCTCCTTCCTCGCCGCCGCGGGCCGCGTCGGCCGCCCGAGCATAGGCGCCTGCGAGAAGACGCAGGGATCTGACGAGTTGCGCGTCGGCGTCGCGCTCGTACGGGCCGGCCGGCGCTCCCGAAACGGCGCGCGCGGCGTCGCGGTACGCGTCGCCGAGATCGGCGGCGGCGGCGGCCTGCGCCGTTGGCGTCCGAGCTCTGCGCAGGCGCCCCGCGGCGGGCCCGGCCGCCACATCGAGCCGCCCGAGAGCGGCGCGTACCGCTCGCGCGTAGTCCTCCCTCGGCCCGAGCGCGAGAGGCTTTCCCGCCGAGAGCTCCAGCGTGGTGGCCACCCGCTCGCAGTCGGGGCCGAACTTGGCGACGGCGCGCGACGGGGCCACACAAGCCACCGCCGCCACGCCCTCGGTGGTGGGCGCGACGTAGACCGTCACCCGTCCCGTGGCGCCCTTCGGCACCAACCCGGCGTAGCGGTACGCCTGCAGCCGGCCGAGCTTCACGGTGTCGTCGCGGGATGGCTTTCGCGGAAGGCGCGAGAGAAATTTGGCGGGCAGCAGCGTGGGGCCGGCTCCGTCGAGAACTCCCGCAATCAGCCGGGCACCCGGAACGCCACTCGGGGAGAGAACGATCGGCTGCGAGAAGCCCATCCCCGGAACCTTCGGCTCCTCCGTGACACGTTTCCAGTCGCCCGGGAACGACAGCCCGAGGCTGCCGGCCGACGCGGAACTGGTCAGCTCGCCGCCCTCGGACTCCGAGCCCGAGCCGCCGAGCACGAAGCCCGCCACCGCTGCCACCACGGCGAGGACCGCGGCTAGGGCGAGGATCGGAACGGAGCGGCGGCGGGTCGGCGCCTCCCCCGCCGGGGCTGTGGCGCCGGCCGCGGGCGACGTCCGTGCGGGGACGGTGGGCGCGGCCTGCACCGGCGAGGCCGCGGTTACGCCCCTGGCCAGCTCCTCCGACGAGGAGGCCGGGGTCGTGCCGGCCGGCTTGGTCTGGGCCCCGTTGCCACGAACGCCGGCCTCCTCCGGCGCGGCGAGCGGCGCCGGCACCGCGCCCACGGCCTCCCCGAAGGCGCGATGGGCGTCGCGCAGCAGCTCGCCCGCCGAGGCGTAGCGGTCCTCGGGCGCCTTTGACATTCCCTTGGCGATCACTTCGTCGATCGCCTCCGGCAGCTCCGGGCGCTCCTCCGTCGGTCGAGGAGGGGGCTCCGCGATGTGCGCGTAGACCACCGCCGCCTCCGCCGGTTTGGGGTAGGGCACCGTGCCGACCAAGCACTCGTAGAGCACCCCGGTGAGCGCATAGACGTCGCTCCGCCCGGAGGCCGCCTCACCCTGGATCTGCTCGGGCGAAACGTAGTCGATCGTCCCCACGAACTGTCCAGTCGCAGTCAGCCGTCCGGCCTCGTCCGGCGCCTTGGTCAGGCCGAAATCGGCGAGGTAGGCGTGGTCTCGAGAGGCGATGAGAATGTTCTGCGGCTTGATGTCGCGGTGCGTGAGTCCCACGTCGTGAGCGGTATCGAGGGCGTCCGCCACCTGGGACAGCAGGCGGAAGCTGCGGCCGGGGTCCAGCTCGCGGGAGAGAATCATGTCCTTCAGGGTGGGGCCCCGGACCATCCGCATCACCAGAAAGAGGCCGTGCTCGCTCTCGCCAGTGTCGTAGACCGTGACGATGTGAGCGTGGTCGATCGCCGCCTGCAGCAGCCCCTCACGCCGGAAGCGCTCGCGGAAGGCGGTGTCGTCGCCGAGATCGGTTGACAGGATCTTCAGCGCGACGCTGCGGTTGAGCGACAGCTGGGTCGCGCGGTAGACGACGCCCATGCCGCCCTCTCCGAGGGTTCCATCGATTCGGTACCCGGCGACAGTCGTGCCCTTGGGGAGCAAACCAGCTTCCGAGCCTACTTTGGAGCTGCCATGCGCGCCATTCGAGGGATAGACAGCGCTCCGCTAGCCCTCGATGATCCCACCACCGCCACCGCCACCGCCGCCTCCGGACGGCGGCGCGGGAGCCGGCGCCGGGGCCGGGGCCGCCGGGGCCGGAGTCGGAGCGGGGGCAGAAGCCGCGCCGCCGGAGCCTCCGTCGCCCGCGGGCTGGGGAGCCGCTTGGAGGGCCGGAAGGGTCGCGGGCGCCGCCAGCCCG
>DASROS010000116.1:0-2800 GCA_035646775.1 Thermoleophilaceae bacterium
CCACGCGCCATCTCCGAGATACTGAAGCCGGTCTCGTGGCGAGGCCGGGCAGCGGTCACCCGCCCGTCGTCCTCCATCCACAGGAGGATCGCCCCGTCGGGCCCGTTCGACAGGCAGACGACCGCCTCGACCAGCGAGCGGCAGCTCGGCCTCGGTCGCGCGCGTCCGGACCACCTGGCCGGCGCGGTTGGGGGGGTTGCCGCGATCACGGCCATACCGTGACGGCGGACAGGGACGCCCACCACCCCGCCTCGGCTGAGATCGTGTCCATCCCGCTCTTCAACCACCCGAGCGTCGGCCGGCCATCGGCCGGGCCGGGCCGGCGCTCTTTTCGGGCCCTCCTGTCGGTTCCGTGGGTCAGTTACGTCACACTCGGCCGGGAAGGGGCGGGCAGAGGCCACCGAGGGTGAGCATGGCCAGGGCGATGAGCGGGGCGGCGGAGTGAAACCCGTAGGCCCGGCGGGTGATGAGGCGGGTGGTGGTGTTGGCCGCCTCCATGCGCGCGTTGGACAGGCGATGGGTGAGGGTCGCCACGGTCGCCTCTCGGTCGGCTCGGATGGTGGCCGCGAGCTTCACGAAGCTGGGCAGGCGCGAGCGCTGGGCCCAGGCCACCCAGGCTCGAGCAACTCACGGGCGACACCCCACTGACGCCGTCGCGGCCCGGGTTCACGTGGGCCGCGCCGGGCAGCCGGTCTCACGTTGGGAGAGAGCCAACGGTCGCCTTCAGGCACCGATCAGAGATTCCCGCCGAGCGCGTCCCCGTCCTGATCGAGCGCGCGCGGCTCACCATCGGCTCGAGCACCGCTAGACTACTAGCCCGGATCGTGCAACAGGCTCAGGGAATCACCTCTCGGGCATGACGTGAGCGCGCGACGGCGCCGTTCGCGACATTCACGTCGACGAGAACGGCTGCGGAGTGCTCGCGGGCGCTCTTGGGCACGGTCCGGAGGGCGTTCGCGGCCAGGCGGGATCACTCGCGCCGCCAACTCCTCGATCTTGCAAGGCCCGGGAGGCGCTACCCCGGAGCCGGGAGGGCGCGAAGGCGCGAGAAGGCGTCAACGAGCGCGCCGGCCCAGGGCCAGCCCTCGGGAAGGTGGAGCCGCGTCCGCCGGCCCGAGCGGGTGATCCTCCCCGCCACGTGCAGCAGCCGGTAGCGCAGCCGCTTGGGCTCGGCGCGCGCGAGATCACCCTCGAGAAGAAGCGTCTGGGCCCAGCTCATGAGGTCCTGGGCGACGAGCACCAGCTCCAGCCAGGCGGCGTTCGCGGCGAAGTCGCGAAACGGGAGGTTCGTAAGGCCCGTGTCCTTGGCGGCTCGGATCGCGTCCTCGATGCGCGCGCGAGCCCGGTGGCGGGCCTCGAGGGCGACCGCATCGCCTTCCTGGTTGGTGAGCATCACCTGGAAGCGATGGCCATCGGCGTCGCTGAAGGAAAGTTGGGCGCCCGGGTGGGGGCGCTCGCGGCGACAGATCGCCCGCGAGCCGGCCGGCCACCCCGACAGATCAAGATCACCAAGCTCGGCCACCCAGGCCCCCTCGCGCTCGGTGGCGTCTTGGCGGATCGCCGGTGTCCATGCCGACTCGGCCACGGCGAGGATCACGGCCCGAGCGTGCTCGTCGATGGGCATGCTCGCCGAGAAGGATCACTCCATCTCGACCACAGCATCGAGGAAGGCGTGAGTGCAGCCGGCCGAGTCGGTGCGCACGAGGATCGGGGTGTCTGGGTCCTCGCGAACCTCATCAGGCAGCTGGTCGAGGGCATCGACGAGCACCTCGATGTGATCGGCGGCGGTGTTGGCGCCGGCGTTGCCGGGCCGAAGGATGCCGGCCAGGGGCTCACCGGCCAGGTAGCAGAGCATCGGATGGAAGCCGAAGCCGCGCTTGTAGGTGGGGGCGGCCCCCTCCTTGTCCGAATGTGCGGTCAGCAGGGTCGCGTCGATGTCGAGGACGATCTCGGCCGGGCGCGCCCCGAGGGCCCAGGCGTGCGCCCTGGCGCTCGCGCGGGCGGCTCGGATGGCCGAGAGGCGCTCGCCGTCGATCGAGTCGATCACCCGCCAGGCAGTCGCATCCGAGGCCACCGCACCATGCAGATCAACCTGATCGCGAAGGGCCCCCAGGTCGGAAAGGCAGTCGCCGCCGTCGGCGAGCATCAGCGCCAGGTCGCGCAGGACGCGCCCAGGGTCGTGGGCCGAAGGGCGCTGGCGCGTCGGCGCCATCGCTGCGCTGAGCCCCGCTGTCAGCCCGAGCCGATCGGCCAGCTCGCTGAGGAGGACGCCCCCGGCGTGGGAGGCCACCGACGTGTCATCCGCGAGCACTTGTAGCGTCCTCTTGCACGTCCGACGCATCACCTTCACGGTGATCCTCCTGGGCGGGGTTGGTCAGGTCTTCGACACCCCGATTCTCCCCGCCCAGTCGGACATCTCGGCGACCGTCCGCCCTCAGCTCCCGTCGGCTAACGAATGATCGGGGCTAGGAGACCGGCGCGCCCGCCTGGGAGCGCACGTACTCGGCGATCTGGTCGAACTCGGCGACGAACTCGTCGTAGTCGAACGCCATCGCGTTCAGGTAGGTGCTCCAGCCCATCGTGTGCTTGGCCATGAGCGACGCCTCGGCGATCTCCTCCTCGGTCGCTCCGAAGAGGCGGGCCGCCTCGGCGTGGAAGTAGGCGCAGTAGCGGCATCGCGTGGCGCCCGACACGGAGAGCCCGATCAGCTCCTTGTACTTGTTGGGGATCGCGGTCTCGGCGAGCTCGATGGCCTTGAAGCTCTGCCACTCGCTCTCGATGAGAAAGTCCGGGACGTGCG
>DASROS010000117.1:0-13050 GCA_035646775.1 Thermoleophilaceae bacterium
GTGCGCTCGGACACCGCGATGACCGGCGAGATCACGCTCACCGGCCTGGTGCTGCCGATCGGCGGCCTGAAGGAGAAGGCGCTGGCCGCGCAGCGCGCCGAGCTCAAGCGGGTGATCGCCCCGAAGCGCAACGAGTCCGACGCCGCGGAGTTCCCGCCCAACCTCCTGCGGGACATCGCTTTCATCTTCGTGGACACCGTCGACGAGGTGCTGGCGGAGGCGCTGGAGCCCGAGGGCGGCCTGCGCTCACGCCGCAGCAGCAGCCGGGCACGGGCCCCGCGGACCCCTGTGGCGGCAGGATCCGGTGTGCAACGGCCCGGGTCCGGGTAAGTTTCAGTCACGAGCGATCTGAGGAGAGCCATGGCAGCGACGAAAAAGGCCGCGAAAGCCGGCGCCGGGGCATATGCGGCGGGCAAGGCGGCCCGTAAGAATCCGTACGTGCAAAAGCTGATCGAGGACGACGGGCTGCGCGACGAGCTGCGCAACGCCTACGACTCGGCGCGCAAGGCCTACAGCCGGCTGAACGGCAAGGGTCCGGCCAAAGCGCTGGACGACAAGAAGGTGCAGAAGGAGTTCAAGGAGGCGGCGAGCTCGCTGAAGAGCGCCGCCGAGACGCTGCGCAAGCCGGCGAAGGCCAAGCGGCGCAAGCGCAAGACGCTCCTCGGGATCGTGATCGTCGGCGGCATCGTCGCGCTGGTGGCCAGCGAGGGCCTGCGGAAGAAGGTGCTCGACGCACTCTTCGGCGCGGAGGAGGAGTTCGAGTACACCTCGACCACCACCCCGTCGCAGACCTCGGGCAGCACGAGCCAGAAGGAGACTGCGGACGCCTAGGCGCGCGGCCAATCCAGTCGTACGAGAGGCGCCCGTGGGGCGCCTCTCGCATTTGATGGGGGTACCGTTCCCACGATGAGCGTCACTGAGACCGCCGTCGAAGCCCCCCGCAAGCTCGACGGCGACAAGGCGCGCCGGATCGTCGCCGCCATGCGCAAGAGCGTGGCCGCCCGCGGCGCGGCCGGGTCCACCTTCGACGTGGTGGCGCACGAGGCGGGCGTGTCGCGCGGCCTGCTGCACTACTACTTCGGCTCCAAGGAGCGGCTGCTGGTGGAGGTCGTGCGCCAGGACTGCGACGCCCGCATCGCCGCACTGGAGGGGCGCCTTGAGGCCGCTTCCACCGTCGACGAGATCGTGACCGCCCTCGTGGCATCGCTCCAGGCCTTCGTCAGGGACGAGCCCGGTACGCACGCCGTGACCTACGAGATGATCAGCGCCTCTCGCCACAGCGAGGAGATTCGCGCCGAGCTGGCCGAGCTCTACCGCCGGTGGCGCGCCCACCTGGCCGACGTGCTGCGTGCCAAGGAGCGCGAGGGGGTGGTGGTGCTCGAGGCAGATCCCGAGTCCGTGGCCTCGGTCCTGTTCGGCCTGGGCGACGGCCTGGGGCTGCAGCTCATCTCCGATCCGGGCTGGGACAGCGGGCACGCGCTCGAGGCCGGCATGCGCGCCGCGCGCTGCATGCTCGGCTCCAGCGAGTAGCCGCCCGCGCCTGGGTGGATGGACGCGCTGCCCCACTGGGAGCCGGGGACCGCGGCGGTCCTGTGCGTGCCCGGCCCGCACGCCATTCCGGTCTCCACGGCCATCAGGTCGGGCGACCGTCGCGTGCTGCTGGCATTGGGGCGGCGACGCGAGACGCTCGAGCGGCTGCGTGAGGATGCCGGTGCCGCCCTCTGCGTGATGGCGGAGGGGCTGGCATTCACGGCTGGCGGCCGCGCCGCGGTGGTGCGCGCTCCGCTGCGCGCCCAACCGTCCGCGGTGGCTCTCGAGCTGGTGGTCGAGCGCCTCACCGACCACCTGGCCGACGGGCGCACGGAGATGCTCGGCCCGCCCGGGTGGCGCTGGCGCGACGACGCGGCTCGCGCCGCGGAGCCTGAGATCCTCAGCGAGCTGCTCGAGCTGGCGGCCGAGCTCCGGGACGGCCCGCCGGCCGGCTGACATCGCCGCGCAGCCGGTCGTGGCCGGCGAGGAACGCGTCGAGGTGCGCCCACGTGGTCTCCCGGGCCGAGCGCCCGGTGAGCACGCCGAGATGCCCGCCGGGCGCGGTCTCCAGCCGCACCTCCGCGGCGTTGGGCAGCAGCCCGCCCACGTGGTGCACCGCATCGCGCGGGGCCAGCACGTCGGAGCTGCCGGTCACCGAGAGCACCGGCTGGCTCACGTCGGCCAGGTCGATCCGGCTGCCCTCGCGCAGCTCCACCTTGCCCCCCGCCAGCGAGTTCACGCGGAAGAAGGCGTGGTAGAGCTGGCCGAAGGTCCGGCCGGGGTAGGCGAACATGTGGGCCATGTAGGCGTCCACGGCCTCGGCGTGGGCGATCGTCTCGCGGTCGTGGAGGTTCTGGGCCAGGAAGAGGGGCTTGGTGAGGTAGCGGTCCAGCGCGGTGAGCTGGAAGCCGCGGCTCACCAGCGGCGCCGGGGCGCCGCCGAGCGCGCGGTAGAGCGCGGTGCCCAGCGCGCCGCCGGTCAGGTTGGCCAGCCGGCGGATGGGCGCGAACATGCGCACGCGCGCGAAGTCGAACGGGCTGGCCACCATCGCCACGGAGGCCACGGGCAGCTCCCGGTCCCCGGCCACCGCGAGAAGGGTCAGGATGCCCCCAAGGCACCAGCCGACGATCTGTACCGGCCTGCCGCCGGCGTCCGCCCATACCCGGTCCACGGCTGTGGGAATCACGTCCTCCACCCAATGTTCGAGGCCCAGCGCGCGGTCGGAGAAGGAGATCGCCCCGTAGTCCACGAGATAGGTGGGATAGCCGAGCGCGGTGAGGTGCTCGGCCAGGCTGCATCCCCGGCGCAGATCGAAGCAGGTGGCGGGCGCCGCCAGCGGCGGCACCAGCAGTATCGGTGAGCGGTCGGCGCGCGCGCGGCGGCGCGAGCGGTAGCGGCGCACGGTGCATTGGGGCGCCTCGTGGATGATCGACGACGGCGTGCGCGTGAGGTCGGCCACGCCTGGGCCCACGACGTGGTCCCAGCCGGTCACGGCCGTGTCGATCAGGCTCTCGAAGTCTGGGATCAGTCTCATCGAGGGGTCAGGCGGCCCGGGCGAGCGAGCCGGAGAAGTCTAGGAGGAGCTCCTCCATCCGGGCCGGCGCCTCGATCTGGGGGCAGTGCCCGCAGTCCTCGATCGTCACCAGGCGGGCGTCGGCCGCGGCGTCCAGCACACGCTCGGCCCCGGTCTGGAAGACCATCACGTCCTGCCGGCCCCAGACCAGCAGCACCGGGCACGCGATCGCCTCCGGGTCCAGGCAGTCGCGCAGCTCGGGCAGCAGCCGCCGGCCGGTGGTCATCAGGCGCCCGGTGGCCACGCGGTCGGAGAAGTGCGAGGCAAAGGTGCGCGCAACCCTGGGCTCCACGTCGCCGGGGCGGCGGAACGCTAGCCGCCCGTACACCTGCCCTACCACGCGCTGCAGCACGGCGCGGGGTATCGGCACGGGAGCCGCGAGCAGCGTGCGCAGCACCTGGTCGCGCTCGATCACCGCGAACCAGCCGGCCATGTCCAGGCCGGCGGGCGCCACCGGCACAACGCCGGACAGCTCCAGCTCGGGCCGCTCGGCCAGCCGCAGCGCCACGCAGCCGCCCAGCGAGTTGCCGCACACCACGGCGCCGCCGTTCGGAGCCACGTGCTGCACCGCCGCCGTGGCGAAGCGATCGAGCTGGTCGAGGATCGGCTCGCCGGGTTCCAGCTGGTCCGCGGTGCCGAAGCCCGGCATGTCCAGCGCCAGCGCCCGCCGCCCCGCGCGGCCCAGGCGGTCCAGCAGCAAGCGCCAGGTGTCGGCGCTGTCGGCGTAGCCGTGCAGCAACAGCAGCGGCGGCCCATCGCCCTCCAGCTCCAGGGCCCGGGTCCGGTACCCCGCCAACTCCAGCGGGTACTCGAAGAGGGGCTGCACGAAGCCAGACTAGGGCCGGTCTCGGCGGAGCGCCAGACAGAGTGACCTGCGTCACAGAGCGGGCGGCGCAGGCGGGCGTAGGCTGGCGGGGTGCAGTCGGCGATGGACAAGCTCGCGGGATTCCTCGAGCGTCACCGCTGGCTGGTTCTGGGCGCCTGGCTCGTGGTGCTGCTCGCCGCGGCCCCCTTCGCCGCCCGCCAGACCGAGCACCTCACGAGCGGAGGCTTCTCTGTTCCCGGATCGGGCTCGGAGTCCGTGGACCGCGCCCTCGAGCGCTTCGACGACGCCCAGGGCGAGACGCTCGCCGTGGTGCTCGCGCGGCGCCCTGGAGCGTCAGCCGCCGACGTCCGCGCGCGCGTGGACGAGGTCGGCCGGGTGGCGGCGCGCCTGCCGAATGCCCAGCTGAGCGACCGCGCGGCCGCCGCCGCCAAGCGCGAGGCGGGCAGCTCGCCGATCGTCGTGGTGCCGCTCGAGGTGCGCGGTAGCCAGGACGAGCTGTCCGACCTGGCGATCGACCTCCGCGAGGGCGTGGGCGCGGGCGAGCCCGCCCGCGATGGGGTGCAGCCCTACCTCGTGGGCCAGCAGGCGCTCTGGGCGGGCATGCAGGACCTGACCAAGGAAGACCTCGAGTCGGCCGAGAAGACCGGCGTCCCGATCGTGTTGCTGATCCTCCTCGCGGTGTTCGGGTCGCTCGCCGCGGCGGCGCTACCCCTGGCGCTCGCCTTCGCCAGCGTGGGCATCACGGGCGGCGCCATCTACTTCCTCTCCCAGGCCACCGACATGTCGGTGTTCACGACCAACGTGGCGTCGATGATCGGCATCGGCGTGGCGGTGGACTACTCGCTGTTCGTACTCGCCCGCTATCGGGAGGAGATCCGCGCCGGCGCCGAGCCGGAGGAGGCTCGTCGGATAGCCCTGCGCACCTCCGGCCTGGCGGTGACGTTCTCGGGCATCACGGTGATCATCTCCCTCGCAGGCCTGTGGCTCGTGGACTCGACCACCATTCGCTCGATGGCCATGGGCGCGATCGTGGTCGTGGCCGTCTCGATCCTCGCCGCCGTCACGCTGCTGCCGGCGCTCATGCGCCTGCTCGGCAAGCGGGCGTACGCCCGTGGGCGGGCCGCGATCGTGACGGGGCTGATGTGGCGCCGGCTTCGCACCGCCAGGCGCCGCCCCGGCTCGACACTTCCCGAGGCGCGCCGCGGCGACTTCTGGGAGCGCTGGACCGCGCGCGTCACGCGCCGGCCCGTGGTCTCCGCGCTCGCCTCCGCGGGCGTGCTGCTGGTGATGGCGATCCCAGCCCTCTCGCTGGAGTTTGGCGACGGCGCGCTGCGCCAGTTCCCGGAGGGCAACGAGACGCGCGTGGGCGCCGAGCTGGCCGCCAAGGAGAAGGGTGCAGGGGCCACCGGTCCCGTGGTGGCCGTGGCCGACTTCGATTCCGGCGGATTCGCCGGCGAGGCCAACCGCCGTGCGGTCTCGAGCTGGGCGGCGGAGCTGCGCGGCGATCCCGAGGTGGCGGCGGTCGCGCCGCCGCGCCCGTCACGCGACGGTGGCGCGGCGCGGGTGACGGTCGTGCCGCGGCACGATCCCGAGAGCCCCGAGGCCCGGGCACTCGTGGACCGCATGCGCGGTGACGTGGCCGGCGGCGACGGCCTCGGGCGCGTGGCGCGGGTGGACGTGGGCGGCGCCACCGCCTCGGTGGAGGACTTCAAGGACCTCGTCTCGGGCTCGATGTGGAAGATCCTCGTGTTCGTCCTGGCCTTCAGCTACCTGGTGCTGCTGTTCCTGCTGCGCTCGGTGTTCCTTCCGCTGAAGGCCGTGGTGATGAACCTGCTGTCGGTGGCCGCCGCCTACGGCGTGTTGGTGGCCGTGTTCCAGTACGGCTGGGTGGACGGCTTCCTCGGCTTCGAGTCGCTCGGCTACGTGAACGCGATAACGCCGCCCTTCCTCCTGGCGATCGTCTTCGGCCTGTCGATGGACTACGAGGTGTTCCTGCTGTCGCGGATCCGCGAGCGCTACGACGCCACCGGCGACTCACGGCTGGCGGTGGCGCAGGGGCTGCGTGCGAGTGCCGCCACGATCTCCAGTGCCGCGCTGATCATGGTGGCCGTGTTCGCGGTCTTCGCCGGCACCGGGGTCCCGTCGATCAAGGAGATCGGGCTCGGGCTGTCGGTGGCCATCGCGCTCGACGCCACGCTGGTGCGGCTGGTGCTCGTGCCGGCCACGATGGAGCTGATGGGCAAGTGGAACTGGTGGCTGCCCGGGCCGCTGGCGCGGGTGCTGCCGAGCACCGCGTTTGAGTCCTCCGGCTACGAGGCCGGCGGCGCGGCTGTGCGGGCCTAACTCAGGCGTCGACCGTCGGGCTCACCCACGGCGCCGCCAGGCGGCGCTCCAGCTCCTCGCCCAGTTCGTCGATCGCGATCCGCGACTGGTCGAGCGAGTCGCGGTCGCGCAGGGTGACCGTGCCGTCCTCCATCGTCTGGTGGTCCACGGTCACGCCCCAGGGCGTGCCGATCTCGTCCTGGCGGCGGTAGCGCTTGCCGATCGAACCGCCGGTGTCGAACTCGGCCGGCATCCGGCTGCGCAGGGCCTCGTAGATCTCCCGTGCCCGCTCGGGCTGGCCGTCCTTGTTCACCAACGGAAGCACGGCCACCTTCACGGGGGCGAGCCGGGGATGCAGGCGCAGAAGCACGCGCTCGCGGCCCTCCACCTCCTCCTCGTCGTAGGCGTCCACCATGAACGCCAGCGTGCCGCGGTCCGCCCCGGCGGACGGCTCGATCACGTGGGGCATGTAGCGCTCGCCCGTGCCCGGGTCCACGTAGTCGAGCTTCTCGCGCGAGTACTCGGCGTGGCGGGAGAGGTCGAAGTCGCCGCGGTTGGCGATCCCCTCCAGCTCCGACCACCCCATCGGGAACAGGTACTCGATGTCCGAGGTGGCGCTGGAGTAGTGCGACAGCTCATCCTCGCCGTGCTCACGCAGCTGCAGGTGGTCGGGGCGTATGCCAAGGTCGGTGTACCAGCGCATCCGATCGGCCATCCACCGCTCGTGCCATTCGGCCGCCTGGGCGGGCGGCACGAAGTACTCGATCTCCATCTGCTCGAACTCGCGCGTGCGGAAGATGAAGTTGCCGGGCGTGATCTCGTTGCGGAACGCCTTGCCCACCTGCGCTATTCCGAACGGCGGCTTCTTGCGCGCGAACTGCATCACGTTCTTGAAGTTCACGAAGATGCCCTGGGCGGTCTCCGGACGCAGGTAGACGGTCGAGCCCTCGTCCTGCACGGGCCCCATGTTGGTCTGGAACATCAGGTTGAAGTTGCGCGGCTCTGAGAGATCGCCATCGCACTCCGGGCACTTGAGGCCGGTCGGGTCGCGCCCTTCGGCCTCCGCCGCCTCCTGCAGGTGGTCCAGCCGCCAGCGCCTCTTGCACTTGCCCAGGCACTGCACCAGCGGATCGGTGAAGCCCTCGAGGTGGCCCGAGGCCTCCCACGTGCGCGGGTGCATGAGGATGGCGGCGTCCAGGGCCACCATGTCGTCGCGTTCCTGCAGGTTCGCGCGCCACCACTCGGCCTTCACGTTGGACTTCAGCAGCACGCCGTAGTGGCCGTAGTCGTAGGTCGAGGCCAGCCCCCCGTAGATCTCGGAGGACTGGAATATGAAGCCCCGCCGCTTGCACAGCGAGACGATCTTGTCCATGGTCACGGCGTCGGTCGTCATCGGCGGACAACCCTATTCATGGGTGCTCGGGAAACACAATCTGCCCGCTATTTGCGATTTACCGGCGAATGGCGTCCTAGCCGTGCTCTAGGTTCCCCCGCCGGACGCCATGGTGATCTTCCGCCCCATCGGACACCTCGCCGCCTGGCTGGTGTGGCACTCCACCGGGGTCTCTCTGTACGAGGACCTCGACGCGCCACGCCCGCCCGCTCCCCCGCGTTAGCAGGGGTTTCCTGCTTTCGGCACTCCTATACTGAGACTGCCATGCCGATCTACGAGTACCGCTGCGACAAGGGGCACGTCCTCGAGGTGATGCAGCGGATGAGCGACGACTCGGTCTCCGCCTGCACCGAGTGCGGGGCTCCGGTGCAGCGCGTCTTCCACCCGGTGGCCGTGCACTTCAAGGGCTCGGGCTTCTACAACACCGACTACGGCAAGGCCAAGAACAACAAGGGCTCGAAGGACGGCAAGGCCGACTCGTCGGAGTCGGGGTCCGGGTCGGACTCGAAGTCCGACTCGAGCTCCTCCTCGGACTCCAAGTCCTCCGACAAGTCGGACTCGAAGACGTCGAAGGCCTCGGCGTCGTCCTCGTCGGACAGCTAGCGGCCCAGCAGCTCGTTCACGGCCGAGGTCTTCTCCGAGTCCGAGTAGAGCAGGTCCCCGGTGCCGAACGAGTTGGGCTTGAGCACCCGCGTGTCGCCTGACCCGCCCGTGGCCATGTCCGCGGCCAGGCCCATCAGCCCCGGGCCCTTGAGGTCGGTCCGGATCGTCTTCGGGGCGCGCCAGCTCACCAGCGGCAGGCGGATGAACGTGGAGGGGGAGAGCAGCGCGCCCCGGATGCCGTTGAGCACCTCCTGCTGGCGGGCGGCGCGGTCGATGTCGTTCTCGGCCGGCGCACAGGGGTTCTTCCGCACGCGGGCAAAGCCGAGCGCCCGGCGGCCGTTCAAATCGCGCTCTCCCTTGCGGAGGTTGAAGCCGCGGTAGAAGTTGTCGAACTCCGGCGCGCAGATCCGGGTCTTGTTGTTCACGGTGATCCCGCCCATGGCGTCGATGAACGCGGGGAAGTCCTCGAAGTCCACCTCGATCAGGTGGTCGATCTCCAGGCCGTTGCCGAGGAAGTTCTCCACGGTCTGGATCGTCAGCGGCGCGCCGCCGATCGAGTAGGCGCCGTTGATCTTGCCGGTGCCGTGGCCGGGGATCTCGGCGGAGGAGTCGCGCGGGATCGAGAGCTTGCGCACGCTGCCGAACTGGGCGCGGACGAGCATGATCGAGTCCGCTCGCCCGGGGCCGCCCTGAGTCTCGTCGATCGAGGCGCCCTTGCGCTCGTCGGAGCCGAGCACGAGGATCGTGGCGCCGCTGAAGAGGTTGCCGTTGCCGTTCAGCGCCTCCTCGGCCTCGGGGGACGCTCCGCCCTCCAGCTGGGCGCTCACGAGGAACAGCACCAGCGAGAGCAGGATCCAGCCCAGGACGGCGAGCAGGATCCACCTGATCACACGGCCCGGTGAGATCTCGCGCCTGCGCCGTGGGCGATCGCCGTCGTCGCGGCCGCCATCGCGCCGCCGGCGGGCGCGCTTGCGCAGGCCCTCCAGCCCGCCGCCCTTGCCAAAGGGGCCGGGGCGCCGGGAGCGGTAGACCTTGTAATCGGGGCGGTCGCCTTGGTCGGCCAAGCCCTCTCTATATAGCTCGCGGGGCGTCCAGCTCCTCCAGGAATATCGTTCGCCCCATGGCGGCACGGAGAGTGATCGGGATCGACGCCGGGGGCACGAAGCTCCTTGGAGGGGTGGTCGACGAGACCCTCACGGTGCACCACCGGGTGCACCGGCTGTGGCGCGGGGCGGATCGCCGCGAGACGCTTGACATCCTGCTCGACTCCGTCGCCGAGGTGCGCGCGGCGGCGCCCGACGTGGAGGCGGTGGGCTTTGGAATCCCCTCGCTGGTGAACGGCGAACGGGGGACGTCGGTGTGGTCGAACCACCTCCCGATCGACGACGTCCCGTTCCGCGACCTGATGAGCGAGCGGCTTGGGCTGCCCGTGGTGGTGGACAACGACACCAACGCCGCGGCCCTGGCCGAGCACCGCCACGGCGCGGCCAAGGGAGCCGACCACGCCGTGATGATCGCGCTGGGAACCGGCGTCGGCGGCGGGCTGGTGCTTAACGGCAAGGTCTACCGCGGCGCCCACGGCTTCGCGGGCGAGCTGGGCCACCTGGTGGTCGACCACGACGGCGCAGACTGCCCCGGCGACTGCCCGGGCCGCGGTTGCCTCGAGGTGCTGGTGAGCGGCACCGCGATCGGCGTGGCCGGCCATGGCGCCGCCATGCGCGACCCCAGCTCCGCGCTCGGCCGGCGGCTGGCCGAGGGCGGGCAGATCACAGGCGGGCTGGTCACCGAGCTGGCACACGCAGGTGACGCCGACGCCCGCGCGGTGCTGGCCGAGATCGGGCGGCAGCTCGGATCCGGGCTCTGTGGCGTGGTCAACGTGCTCGACCCCGAGGTGGTGGTGGTGGGCGGCGGCGGCGTGGCCGCCGGCGACCTCCTGCTCGGGCCCGCGCGCGAGGTGGTTGCGCAGCGCGCCCTGCCCCCGGTGGCCGAGGCCGTGCGGATCGTGCCGGCCCACTTCGGCGACGAGTCGGCCATGCTCGGCGCCGCTCTGCTCGCGCTCGACGAGACCGCACGATGAGCCTGGTGGTGTGCCCCACGCCGATCGGCAACCTCGGGGACGTGACCCTGCGCGTGCTCTCAGCCCTGCGCGAGGCCGACGTGATCGCCTGCGAGGACACGCGCCGTACGCGCACCCTGCTCGACCGCTACGGCGTGAGCTCGCCCATGGTGGGCTACCACGAGCACAACGAGGAACAGCGAGCCGCCCAGCTGGTGGAGCGGATGCGCGACGGCGAGACGGTGGCGCTGGTGTCCGACGCCGGCATGCCGCTCGTCTCCGACCCCGGCTACGTGCTCGTGCGCGCGTGCGTGGCGGCGGGGATCGGCGTGGAGGTGCTGCCCGGGCCGTCGGCGGCGCTCGCCGCGCTGGTGGCCTCCGCGCTCCCGGTGGACCGCTGGCGCTTCGCGGGCTTCTTGCCGCGCAAGCGGGGCGAGCTGTCCAAGGTGCTCGCCGAGGGCGGCGGCACGCTCGTTGCCTTCGAGTCGCCCCGGCGGATGCCGGGCACGCTCGCGCTGCTGGCCGAGCTCGACCCCGGCCGCGAGGTGGCCGTCTGCCGCGAGCTCACCAAGGTGCACGAGGAGGTGGTGCGGGGGAGCGCCGCCGAGTTGGCCGAGCGCTACGCGGGCAAGCCCCCGAAGGGCGAGGTCGTGCTGGTGCTGGGGCCGTCGGACGTGGGCCCGGCCGCTGCCGGCGCGGAGCCCGCGGGCCTCGAACAGCTGCGCCGCCTCGTGGACGCCGGGGCCAAGCCACGGCCGGCGGCGACGGCGGTCGCCGAGCTCACCGGCGGGAGTGCGAACGCGCTCTACAAGGCGCTCACCGAGTAACGGTTCCCACACGAGCGTTACGACGCGCGCCGCTCGGGTGACGGTTCGGCTCGCGCACCGCCACGGGCGGCGGCTCAGCCCCTAGCTTCGCGGGCATGTTCCGGCCCCTTGCCGCCCTCACCTGCCTCACGTGCGCCCTGGTGCTCCTCGCCGCGCCGGCATCCGCGGCCGCTGACTGGAGCTGGCCGGTCGCCGGCGAGGTCATCACCCATTACCGCAACGGCACCGACCCGTACGCGGGAGGGCAGCACCGCGGCATCGACATCGCGGTCGAGGCCGGCACGCCGGTCGTCGCGGCCGCCGGCGGCACGGTGCGCTTCGCAGGTGTGGTGGGCTCCTCGGGGCTGACCGTGTCCGTCCGCACTGCGGACGGGCGCTTCGACACGTCCTACCTGCACCTGTCGGCCGCAGGCGTGCGCGAGGGGCACGTGGTCTCCACGGGCGACCGGCTCGGCGCGGTGGGAACGAGCGGCCGCCGCTCGGCCGCGCGCCCGCACCTGCACTTCGGCGTGCGCGAGGCGGGCACGCGGCACTCCTACGTCGACCCGCTCACGCTGCTGGGGCCGCCGCCCCCGTCGGGGCCGCCCGAGGCGCCGCGGGTGGCGCCCGCCCCCGTGCCGGTGCCGGTGGCGCCCGTCCCGGTGCGGGTGCCCGGGCCGGTGCGGCTTCCCGCCGCCCGCCGCCTGCGCCTGCCGGCTGGGCGACGCGTGCCCGTGGCGCGCCGGGTGCCCGGCGGGCGCCGGCTGCCCGCCCCGCGGCCCGGGCGCTCTCCGTCCGCAGTCGGAGCGCCGTTGTCGGCTCCTGCCCTGCGCCCCCTGCCGGCCCTGGGTCGCGGCGACGCCGCAGGGCGCGGTCACGCGGCCGGTGCCCCCGACCGTGGCGTCCTCCCGGGTCTGGGCCCGCAGGCGGCCGGGGCGCCCGCCCAGGCGCCTGCAGCCCGGCCCACGCCCGCGGGCGCCCGCCCCGGGCAAGACGACGGTGGTCCCGACGTGAGCTGGGCACTCGCCTGCCTGGGCCTGCTGCTGGCCGCCGCGCTGATGGGACGAGCGCGCGACGGCGGTCGCGGCGCGGCCGGAGCCGTCCGGCGAGCTGATCGCCCGGATCCGCGCGCGGCGCTACACGCTCTGCTGGCGCCGCTGGGAGGCCGGCGGTGAGGGCGCCGACACGCTTGGACTCCGGGCTGTTCGCGAAACGGCAACGAACGGCTCGGTAACGGGAGCGGTTCCGGACGCCGGCGGCTTGCCGGCTGCTCGCGGCTTGGGAAAGGCGCCAGGCAAACGCAGCCCCCGAGCGCGGGGCGCTTTGACGGACATAGTGACCGTCAAGTCGCCCGGTGCGGCCGGGATCGTCCGCCTTCCCGGACGCGGGGCGCTTTGACGGACATAGTGACCGTCAAGTCGCCCGGACCCCCCTCGGCGCGCCGGGCCGGCGCCGGGCTCCCCGCCAGTAGCATCGGCTCGGAGTGTCCTTCTACCTCACCACGCCGATCTACTACGTGAACGGGGAGCCCCACCTCGGCCACGTCTACACCACGGTGGCGGCCGACGTGGTCGCGCGCCACATGCGCCAGCGCGGCGAGGAGGTGTTCTTCCTTACCGGCACCGACGAGCACGGCGAGCCGGTGGCCCAGGCCGCCGAGCGCGAGGGCGTCACCCCGCGCGCGCTGGCCGATCGCAACGCCGAGCGCTTCAAGCGCGTCACCGAGCGCGTGAACGCCACCAACGACTTCTTCATCCGCACGAGCGACCAGGAGCACAAGGCCGTCGTCGCCGAGGTGGTCGTGCGCATGAAGGAGAACGGCCACGTCTACGAGGGCACCTACGAGGGCTGGTACTGCCCCCGCTGCGCGGACTTCAAGACCGACAGCGAGCTGCTCGAGGGCGACCGCTGCCCGATCCACCTGATCGAGCTCGAGCGGGA
>DASROS010000118.1:0-10205 GCA_035646775.1 Thermoleophilaceae bacterium
GGGCGGGCTCCGAAAACGGCCACGTCGTGCGTCGTGCGCGGGCGGTCCGTCGCGGCGTCGTCGCGTCGAGCCGCTCTGACGCCCACTCCCGCGAGCGTGGAGCAGCTCTTCCGGGACGCCTTTGTGCAACAGCCACGGCGCGGAGCGATAGGACTGTCAGGCCAGCGCGGGCACCGCGCCGGCGGCGATCGCCTCGATCTCGGCGGCGGCGCGCTCGAACTCCTCGTCGGAGAGCACGGGGGTGCCCTCGAACGGGAGCTCTCGGTGCAGCTCGATCCACGAGCGGCAGCCCTGGTAGTCGGGCCGGACCTTGACGGTCACCGGACGCGGGATGCGGTAGGTGCGCAGCACGATCACGTGCATCGGATGGCGGCGTTTCCACTCCAGCCGCTTCTCGGCGTAGTCGGTGGTCCAGATGTAGTACGGCGACAGGGCGTCGACCGCGCGCGGGTCGGTGATCAGGTAGCTGGCGGACACCTCGGCCCAGGCGCGGATGCGCACGCGGTCGGGCTGCGGGATGCCGCCGTCTTGGAGCAGCGCGGCCGCCGGCGGCTCGTCGTCGGGCCAGACTCCCTCTTCCAGCGCGCGGCCCAGTTCGGGCAGGTGCGAGTCGCGCACGAGGTCGTTGCGCTGGTGGTCGAACGTGGGGTACAGGAAGAACCGGTCGTGCTCGATCTCGAAGTGCTTGTGCTCCTCGCGGATCCCGCCCTTGCGCAGCGTGAGCAGCTGCTCACCCTCCGCGAGAGCGCGCACGGTTACAGCCCATTCCTTGAAAGCGTCTGGCATCTAAAGAAGACCCTCCGGTCCGCGCCCAAGGACGGTTACTCGGTGCTGCGGGCGGCGCGGCGAGGGTCCATTGTTATCGGAGTGTTGGGCCTATTTCAAGGCGAATTTCGTGACTTTTGCCACGCTGTGGCCTCGATCACGGCCGCGAAGTCCCGCTCGCCCAGGCCGTTGTCCTCCGCCTGCGAGTAGAGCGACTCGGCGGTGGCGGCCACCTTCGGCTCGATGCCGAGGGCCCGCGCCTCGGCGATGTAGTGGCGCACGTCCTTGAGCATGTGCTCGAGCTTGAACAGCGGGTCGAGGTCGTGGTCGAGCATCGGGCGGGCCTTGATCTCGACCATCATCGAGGCGCCCGAGCCGGCCCGGATGACCTCCAGCGCGCGGTCGGTGTCCACGCCGGCGGCCTGGGCCAGCAGCAGGCCCTCCGCCAGCCCGGCGGCGTTCACCGCCGCCAGCGTGTTGTTGATCAGCTTCACCATCGAGCCGTGCCCGTGGGGCCCGACGTGGACGATCAGCTCGCCCATCGCGTCGAACAGCGGCTTCGCGCGCTCGAAGGCGTCCTCCGGGCCGCCGGCCATGATCGTGAGCGTGCCGTCCTCTGCCTTGGGCCGCGAGCCCGTCACGGGGGCGTCCAGGAACGAGATCCCTCGCTCCTGGAGCCGCTCGGCGATCGAACGGCTGGCGGTGGGGGCGATCGTGGACATGTCGATCGCCAGGCCGCCCTCGCCGAGCCCCTCGACGGCGCCTCCCTCGCCAAGCAGCACCTCCTCCACCTCGGGCACGTCGGGCACCATCGAGATCGCCACGGCGGCCTGGCCGGCGGCATCGGCCGCGGTGTCGGCCACGGTCACTGAGTCGTGCTCGGCGGCCAGCTCCTCCGCGCGCTCGCGGGTGCGATTCCAGGCGACGACCTCGATGCCGGCGCGCGCCAGGTTCGCGGCCATCGGCGCGCCCATGATGCCGAGGCCGAGGAAGGCGACTTTGGTTTCGGTTTCTGCCATTTGTCTTTCCTACCCGATCTTGGGCGTGGCGTAAGCGCGAGCCGACAACGGCGCAGTAAGGGGAAGGTGGACAACCCCCCATAACCTGGCAACAGACCGCGTGTTCGCAAGGTGCTCCAGAGAACGTGGCTCTGGCACCCATTTTCTGGAGCACCCCGAAACGAGCCGATCGATCGTCAGGTAATGGGGTTGGTCACCCACCCCTTTACTGCGCCTTTGTGGGCGGCTGGCCGTACCCACCACCGCCCGGCGTCTCCACCCGCAACCGATCCCCCGCCCGCAGCGTCCCGGACGCCTTCGGCGGCAGCTCCTCCCCGTTGAGCAGGTTCCGGCCACGAGAGCCGTCTTCGCCCCCATCGGCCCCCGACGGCGCATGCCGCCGCCGCTCGGTGATCAGCGAGTAGCGCATCTCCTCCAGCGCCTCCACCTCCCGCACCACGCCGTCCCCGCCGGGATGCCGGCCATCCCCACCGGATTCGCGGCGCACCGCGTACTCGACGGCGCGCAGCGGGAACTCCAGCTCCAGCGCCTCGATCGGGGTGTTCAGCGTGTTGCTCATGGCCACGTGCACCGCACTCGGGCCCGGGGCGTCGGCGCACGCGCCCTGGCCGCCGCCTAGCGTCTCGTAGTAGGTGAAGGCGTCGTTGCCGAGCGTGAGGTTGTTCATCGTGCCCTGGCCCAGTGCGTGCCCGAAGGCGCCCAGCACCAGGTCGGCCACGCGCGAGGAGGTCTCAACGTTGCCGGCCGCCACCGCCGACGGCGCCCGGGCGTGCAGCAGCGAGCCCTCGGGCACGCTCACGGCGAGCGGCCGGTAGGCGCCCGCACACGGCGGCACGTCGGGGTCGGCCAGCACGCGCAGCGCGAAGTAGCAAGCGGACAGGGTTACGGCCAGCGGACAGTTGAGGTTGCCCTCGTGGGCGCCGGCCGACCCGCTGAAGTCCAGCTGCATCTCCTCGCCGCGCACGGTGGCCCGCAGGTGCAGCTCGAGGTCCTCGTCCGTGGCCTCCAGGACGTCGGACGCGGTGCGCTCGCCGTCCTCCAGCTCGGCGATGGCGGCCCGCGTGCGGCGCTCGGCGTAGTCCTGGGTCTCGGCCATTCCCGTGTGCAGCTCGGCCGCGCCCATGCCCTCGGCCAGCGCTTGCATGCGCGCGGCTCCGGTGCGGTTGGCGGCCAGCTGGGCGCGCAGATCGGCTTCGCGCTGGCGCGGATTGCGCATGCGCGAGGTGAGCGAGTCGAGCAGCTCGCGGTCCAGCTCCCCGGCCTGGACCAGTCGTGAGGGCTCGATCACCACGCCCTCGTCGTCGATCGTGCGCGAGTCGGCGGGCATGCTCCCCGGCTCGGCGGCACCGACGTCGGCGTGGTGGGCGCGGCTGGCGGCGAAGCCGAGCAACTCCTTCCCCGCGAAGACCGGCGAGATCACCGTGATGTCGGGCAGGTGGGTGCCCCCCTTGAAGGGGTCGTTGAGGATCCACGCGTCGCCCGGCGCGTGGTCCTCCTCGAGCACCGCCGCCACGGCGCTGGGCATCGCCCCCAGGTGCACCGGGATGTGCTCGGCCTGCATCGCCATCTGGCCGGCGGCATCGAACAGGGCGGTGGAGGCGTCGCGGCGCTCCTTGATGTTGGCGGAGTTGGCCGAGCGCACCAGCACGGCGCCCATCTCGTCGCAGGCCGCGCTCAGGGCGCCGAGCATCACCTGCAGCGCGATCGGGTCGATCCCGCCGCTCATCGCTCCATCGCCACCGTCTCGGCATCGGCCCGGGCCGACCACCCGGGCGGCACCACCAGCGTCGACCCCGACAGCTCGAGGATGGCCGGTCCCTCCTGCTCGCAGGTGCCCGGACCCAGCACGGCGGCGTCGACCCACTGGCCTCCGAACCAGGCGCGGCGCTCTCCCCTGCGCTCCGCGGGCTCTCCCTCGGTGGCCTCCGGGTCTCCGCCCGGCAGCGCCACCGCCACCCGGACCGTGACCAGCTCCAGCCGCGCCTCCGGGTCCTCGTAGCCGTAGCGGTCGGCGTGCGCGCGGTCGAAGCCGGCTCGCAGGTCGGCCGGCTCGGGCTCGGCGTCGCCTTCGATCGGCAGTTCGAAGGCCTGGCCGGCGTAGCGCAGCTCGTAGGTGGCCCGCAACTCGCCCCCGGCGTGGCCCAGCTCCGCCCGACCCCGCGCGGCCAGCCGCGCGACTGCCTCTGCCACAGCCTCGCGCGTGAGCTCCTCACCCGAGAGCAACACGCTCTCCTGCAGGTCGCGGCGGCGCTCCGACACGGCCAGGCCGAGGGCCGACAGCACGCCCGACACCACCGGCGCGATCACCCGGCGCATCCCCAGCTCCTCGGCGATCCGGGCGGCGTGGAGAGGTCCCGCCCCGCCGAAGGCCACCAGCACCAGCTCGCGCGGGTCCACGCCGCGCTCCACGGTCACCACCCGTACGGCCTGCGCCATCTGGGCGCCCGCCACGCGCACGATCCCGGCGGCCGCCTCGGTGGGCTGGAGGTCCAGCTCGGAGGCCAGCGCGCTCACCGCCCGCTCCGCGGCATCGCGATCCAGCTCCACGCCGCCGGCCAGCGACGAGCCGGCGTCGAGGTATCCCAGCATCAGGTTGGCGTCGGTCACCGTGGGCTCGCTGCCGCCGCGGCCGTAACAGGCCGGTCCCGGGTCGGCGCCCGCCGAGCGCGGGCCGGCGCGCAGGGCACCGCCCGCGTCGCGCCACGCCACACTGCCGCCCCCGGCGCCCACCGTGTGCACGTCGACCATCGGCAGCGCCAGCGAGCGCCCGCCCACCTCGCGGCCACTGGTCACGGCCACGCGCCCGCCGGCCACCAGCGATACGTCGCAGGAGGTGCCGCCCATGTCCAGGCCCACGGCACCTTCGTGGCCGGCCAGGTCCGCCGCGCGCGCCGCCGCCACGGCGCCGCCCGCAGGGCCCGAGAGCACGGTCCACGACCCGTGAGCGGCAGCGATCTCCGCGCCGGCCACGCCGCCGCTGGAGAGCATGATCTCGGGCGCGGGCAGCCCCGCCTCGCGCGCTCGCCCGGTGAGGCTGTGCAGGTAGCGGCGCAGCAGGGGGGAGAGGGCGGCGTCGACGACCGTGGTGGCCAACCGCTCGTACTCGCGGAACACACCGGCGGTCTCGTGGGAGGTGGACACGTGGGCATCGCCGAGGGCCTCGCGGATCTCCTCGGCCGCCTGCTGCTCGTGCTCGGGATGGCGAAAGCCCCACAGCAGGCAGACGGCCACCGCCTCCACGTCCTCGTCGAGCTCGCTCAGGCGCTCGCGCAGGCGACCGGCATCGAGCGGCTCGAGCACCCCGTCCGGACCGCAGCGCTCCGGTGCCGGTACGCGCAGTTCCGGCGGCACCAGCGGCTGAGGTCCCGCGGCGCACAGCCGGTACAGCTCAGGGCGCGCCTGGCGCCCGAGCTCCTCGAGGTCGGTGAAGCCCTCGGTGGCCACCAGCGCCGTGCGCGCCGTGCGGCCCTCGAGCAGCGCGTTGGTGCCCACCGTCATGCCGTGCACCAGCCGCTCCACGTCGCCGGCCCGGGCGCCGGCTCGGCCCAGCGCCTCCCGCACCGCGGCCATCACACCCTCGGACTGGTCGTCGGGCGTGGTGGGCGCCTTGCCGGTCACCACCCCGCCAGGAGCGAGCAGCACGGCGTCGGTGAAAGTGCCGCCCACGTCCACGCCGAGGACCATCGGCGCAAGCTACAAGGGACCCGCTCAGGCGGCGGTGACGGCGAGCTCTTCGAGCCCCTCGTCGAGATGCTTGTGCGACGGGCAGTACTTGCTGCCCGGAAGCGGCACGCGCTGGCAGGAGGTGCCCTTGCGCGTGGTCGCGTGGCAGCACAGCGGGCTGCCGTCGAAGGTCACACCGTCGCGCGCCTGGCTGTCCACGTACACGGCGGCCATGCGCACGTGGCGCTCGATCACGTCGTACACGCGCAGCTGGCTGCTCATGGGGAACAGCGTGCGAATATCGGAGAAGAGGGTGCGAACAGGGCGGGCGAAGTAGTGGCGGTCGGTGGCCAGGCGCTCCATCGCCGACTCGCAGTCGCGCAGCAGCCTCTGCTGGCGCTCGCAGACCGTGGTGGCGGTGCCGGGCGCCACTTCCTTCGCCAGCTCTCTGTAGATGGCTCGGCTGAACTGATACATCACGGGCCTCCCTGTCCCTCAGACGGCTCCGAGGCCGCCTCGTCGCTTCTGCCGGTGGATTCGAGCATCCCCTCTTGAAGTGACAACGAATACAAAGTTAAGTTCGGGTTAAAGGCGGTCCCGGTTCACTTCGCAGGGCTCCTGGGTAGAACGCTGACAGCACGTCAGAATCACGGGAGGAGAGGAGAAAGCGCATGGCAACGCTGCTCGACCACGCCCAGCAGGGCGACGTCGCGACCGTCGAGGACGACGCGCAGATCACCCGGTCGGTGAAGCTGATGGACCCGCAGCAGCTCTACCTGCTGTGGGAGCGCCAGCCTTGGTCCTCGCACGAGATCGACCTGGAGCAGGACAAGCGCCACTGGCAGTCATACGACGACGCCAAGCGCGACGAGCTGCTCTGGCTGCTGTCGTCGTTCTTCATCGGCGAGGAGCGCGTGACCACCCAGTTCTCAGGGCTGGTGATGGCCTACGACGACGAGCAGGAAGAGGCCTTCCTCGCCACCCAGCAAGTCGACGAGGCCCGCCACATGCAGTTCTTCGACCGCTACTACCGCGAGGTGTTCGCGTTCGACCAGGCCGACATCACCGCCCGCCTGGACAAGGTGCGCGAGCACCTCACCGACTCGTTCGTGAAGCTGTTCGACGAGTCGCTGGTGAAGGCCGGCGAGCGGCTCATCGCCGACCCGGCCGACACCGGGGCCAAGGTCGACTTCGTGACCATGTACCACATGGTCATCGAGGGCATGCTGGCGCTCACGGGACAGCACTACCTGCTCGATTTCTTCGAGAAGGCGGGGGAGATGCCCGGGTTCGTGGAGGGCTTCTCGAACATCGCCCGCGACGAGCACCGCCACGTGGCCTACGGCACCTGGTTCCTCCAGTCCAGGGCCGGCGAGCCGGAGCACGCCGAGCAGATCCAGCAGACGCTGGCCGAACAGCTGCCGGTGGCGGCCGGTGTGCTGGTGCCGCCCGGCTACGAACTCGGCGACGACTACACATTCATGGGCTACACCAGCCAGGAGCAGACCGAGTTCGCGTTCACCGCCCTGTCGCGGCGGTTGAAGGTGATCGGCGTGGAGCTGCCGGGCGTCGCGGCCTAGGGATTCGTCTGCTGGTCGCCTGCGTGACGGCGCTCAGCCGCCGGTTTGGAGCAGCCAGTCCATCCGGCGGCGGGCGTAGAGCAGAGGCTCGCCGGGAGCGAGCCGGCCGCCGTCCACGTCGCCGATGAGAATCGTGTGGTCGTAGCGCTGGAAGTTGTCGCCTCGCACGCAGCGCAGGTAGGCCAGCGCGCCCTCCAGCTCGGGCACGTCGCCGTCCCAGCGCCACGGAACGCCCGCGAACTTGTCGTCGCCCTTTCCGGCGAACACCCGCGCGAGCGGTTCCTCGTCCGCGCCGAGGATGTGCACGCCGAAGCGCTCGCACTCGGTGAGTGCGCCGTGGCAACGTGAGCCGTGGTCGATCGAGACGAGCAGTGAGGGTGGGTTGGCGCTGTAGGACGCCACGGCGGTGGCGGCCAGGCCGCAGGGCACGCCGTCGGCGCGGCGGGCGGTGATCACGCATACCCCCGAGGCCAGCGAGGCCATGGCCTCGTGGAACAGCTCGGCGACGCTCGTCTCGGCCACGGCGCCGATGCTAGTCCCAGCGTTCGGTGTGCACTCGGCCCTCTCCGTCCACCAGCGCGTGGCATGAGTCCAGGGCCGGGTCGGTGGCGGGGAAGTCCAGCCGCTGGTGCGCGCCGCGGCTCTCCTCGCGGGCGAGCGCCGCGGCGGCGATGAGCTTGGCCAGCGGATACGGGTCGCCGGCCAGCTCGCGCAGTCCCTCGGCGGTCCGGCGCAGCCCGGCATGGCGCCACAGTGCCAAACGGGTCTCTGGGGACGGCAGAGCGAGCGGATCGGAGCCGGCGCGCGGCTTGGCGGGCGGCCCGCCCGCGGCGCCCCGCTCCTGTGCCGCCGCCAGCGCCGCGCGGCGGCCGAGCACGAAGCACTCGGCCAGCGAGTTGGAGGCCAGCCGGTTGGCGCCGTGCAGGCCGGTGCAGGCGCACTCGCCCACGGCGTACAGCCCCGGAACCGACGAGCGCCCCTCCAGGTCGGTGGCCACCCCGCCCATCGTGTAGTGGGCGGCTGGGGCCACGGGCACCGTCTCCCGGGCCGGGTCGAGCCCGACCTCGGCGAGGGCGGAGGCGATGTTCGGGAAGCGAGCCATGTCGATCCGGCGCATGTCCAGGGCCACGGCTCGCTCGCCGCTCTCGCGCAGCTTGGCCTCGATCGCCAGCGCCACCTCGTCGCGGGGCGCCAGCTCGTCCACGAAGCGCTCGCCCCCCGCGTCGAGGAGCGTGGCGCCCTCGCCGCGCACGGCCTCGGTGATGAGGAAGCCGTCGTGCGGACCACAGGCCACCAGGGCGGTGGGGTGGAACTGCGTGAGCTCGAGGTCGGCGAGCCCAGCGCCCGCGGCGTGGGCCAGCGACAGGCCTACGCCGGCCGATCCGGGCGGGTTGGTGGAGCGCGCCCACAGAGCCGCCGCTCCGCCGGTGGCCAGCACCGTGCCCCGCGATGCGATCTCCTTTCTTGCGCCGTCCTCGGCCGTGACCACCACGCCCGTGCACCGCCTGCCGCGAGTGACCACCGTCGTGGCAGACGCGCCCTCGAGCACCTCGATGCGCTCGTCCCGCGCGGCCAGTGCGGAGAGCTGGCGCGTGATCCGCCGGCCGGTGGCCGCACCGCCGGCGTGCACCACCCGGCGCGCGGAGTGCCCGCCCTCGAGGCCCAGCGCCAGCGCGCCGTGGCGGTCGGCGTCGAAGACGACCCCCATCCGCTCGAGGTCGTGCACCCGCTCGGGCGCCTCCTCGCACAGAGCCCGGACCGCGCTCGGCCGCGCGGCGCCACGGCCGGCTTCGACCGTGTCCCGGGCGTGGCGGTCGGGCGAGTCGTCCACCGCCAGCGCGGCGGCGATCCCGCCCTGCGCCCAGTAGCTGGCCGAGCCCGGCAGCGCCGAGCGCGAGACCAGAGCCACCCGGGCTCCGGCGCCGGAGGCCGTGAGCGCGCAGAACAGCCCTGCCGCGCCCGCGCCGACGACGGTCACGTCGACTGTGGGGGCGGGCTTCGGCACGGACGGCGGGTACCGTAACGCGATCGGTCCGCCGCTCATCTTCCGGCACCCCAGCTCCCTCGAGCACGACACCGGCGCCCATCCCGAGCGCGCCGACCGGATCCGGGCGCTCGACGCCGCGCTGTCGGAGCAGGACTGGCTCGGCTACGAGCCGCGCGCAGCGCCGGCCGCCGGCGAGGAGGCGCTATTGGCGGTGCACCCGCGCGCGCACGTAGACGCGGTGCGCCGCCACTGCGAGACCGGCACGGCCTTTGATCTCGACACCCCGACCAGCCCCGGGTCGTGGAACGCGGCGCTGCACGCGACGGGGGGCGCCATCGCGCTCGTGGACGCCCTGCTCGACGGCGAGGCGCCCACCGGCTTCTCCGCGCTGCGCCCGCCGGGCCACCACGCCGAGGCCGACCGCGCGATGGGCTTCTGCCTGTTCGCCAACATCTCGGTGGCCGCCCGCCACGCGATCGACGTCCGCGGCGCCGAGCGCGTGCTCATCCTCGACTGGGACGTGCACCACGGCAACGGCACCCACGCGATCTTCCACTCGGCGCCGGAGGTGCTGTTCGCCAGCATTCACCAGTGGCCGTTCTACCCCGGCACCGGTGCGCTCGGCGACGCCGGCTCGGGTGCCGGCGAGGGCTTCACGATCAACCTCCCGGTGCCGCGCGGCTCGGGGGAGGATGAGTGGCTCGCGCTCGTGGAGCACGTGGTGGTGCCCGCCGCGCGCTCCTACCGCCCCGACCTGATCCTCGTGTCCGCGGGCTTCGACGCCCACCGTGACGACCCACTGGCCGAGTGCAACCTCGAGGCCGTGAGCTTCGCTCACATGGCGCTCCACGTGCGCTCGCTCGCGGACGAGCTGGGCGTGCCCGCCGGGGCGGTGCTCGAGGGCGGCTATGACCTGGAGGCGCTCACCGCGTCGGTGGCCGCCACCATGGAGGCGCTGTCGTCGGGCGGCGTGCCGCGCACCGTGGAGCCCGGGCCGTTGGTGACCGCGGTGGCCGAGCAGGTGGGCCGCTACTGGCCCGACGTGGGCGCCTAGCTGTTCTGCCTAGGCACTTTCCGAACGGGCTGAGTAGGCATCCGGGCTGCTCCCGAGGCTGTGGGTTGACCACTCACAGCGAAGGAGAGCCCGGATGCAGAGCAAGCGTAGGTGGCTGCCCAGTTGGCAGCGGATCG
>DASROS010000119.1:0-23990 GCA_035646775.1 Thermoleophilaceae bacterium
CAAGACCTCGACCGGCAAGGTCCAGAAGTACGAGCTGCGCAAGCGCGAATGGGCCGGTCAGACCGCACCGATCAAGGGCTGATCGGCACAGGCGTTGTCGTTGAAGCCCCAGCAGAGTGTTGCGTAAGCAACCAAGCGTGAAGGTGAGCGACGGGACTCGAACCCGCGACCGCCGGGATCACAACCCGGAGCTCTACCAGCTGAGCTACGCCCACCAAGCGGCTGCCCAATCTACCAGTGGCCGTCGCCCCCATTCGTGGCGTTCGGCTGCACGCGCTGGATCTGGAACAGGCTGGTGGTGCCCGGACTGCCGCTGGGAAGGCCGGCGGTGATGCCCACCAGCTGGCCCACCTCGATCCAGCCCAGCTCGAGCGCGCGGTTCACGGCCTCGACCATCAGCTCCTCGGTGATCTCGTGCCGCGGCATCAGGGCGGCCTGCACCCCCCACATCAGCGCGCAGCGGCGCACCGTGTCCTCCTCGGGCGAAAGCGCGTACACGGGCACCTGTGGGCGGTGGGCCGAGATGAGCCGCGCGGAGCGCCCGGAGAGCGTGGGGATCACCAGCGCCGCGATGTCGAGCTGGCCGGCGGCCGAGCAGGCGTTATAGGCGATGGTGTAGGCGGGATCCTGGTGGGCGCGGGTGCTGCGCCGGACGCGGTGCTCGTTCCATTCCCGATACGGCGCCTCGCGCTCGGTGCGCTCGGCGATCGACGCCATCATCTCGATCGCACCCACCGGGTAGGCCCCCACGGCGGTTTCCTGGGAGAGCATCAGGGCATCGGTGCCGTCGAGGATCGCGTTGGCCACGTCGGTCACCTCGGCGCGGGTGGGGCGCGACGAGGACACCATCGACTCGAGCATCTGGGTGGCCGTGATCACCGGCCGCGCGAGCGCCCCCGCCAGGCCGATGATGTGCTTCTGGACGAAGGGCACGTCCTCGATCCGCAGCTCGATCCCCAGGTCGCCGCGGGCCACCATCACGCAGTCCGCCGCCTCGATGATCGCCTCGGCGTTCTCCACCGCCTGGGGCTTCTCGATCTTCGCAATCAGGGGGATGTCGGTGTGGGCGCGGAGGTCGGTGATCTCCTCGGGGCGGCGCACGAAGCTGAGCGCCACCAGGTCCACGCCGATCTCCTCGCCGATCCGCAGACGGCGCATGTCGTCCTCGGCCACCGAGGGCAGCGCGGCCAGCTCGCCGGGCACGTTCAGGCCCTGGCGCGAGGACACGCCGCCGCCCACCTCCACGAGCGTGTCCAGCTCGCACTCGCCCTCGCGCACCGCCACCACGCGTAGCCGCACGCCGCCGTCGGCCAGGTAGATCACCTCGCCGGGCTCGAGCGCCTCGGCCAACCCGGGCCACGAGACCGACATGCGGCGCTCGTCGCCCTCCTCCTCGGAGCCGCAGACGATCGTGAGCCCCTCGCCGGGCTTTACCTCGGCCACGCCGCCCCGCAGCGGCCCGATGCGCAGCTTGGGTCCCGGGAGGTCCTGGAGGATGGCCACCGCGCGCCCGGCCCTCTCGGCGGCCTCGCGCACCCGCTCGGCGGTCTGCACCTTCTCCTCCGCCGAGCCGTGCGCGAAGTTCAGCCGCGCGACGTCCATCCCGGCCTCGACCATTCGGACGAGCGTGTCCGGGTCGTCGGAGGTGGGACCGATCGTGGCGACGATCTTCGTGCGGCGCACGGCGATGAATCTAGCTCGCGCGGGCGACGGGGCCGCGAGGACGCCCGCGTCAGGCGGTTCGGCCGTGGCGCTCGCGCAGGCCGGAGGCGATCTCGGCGCCGTCGAAGGCACCCGAGGCCACGCGGCGGCGGATCTGGCGCGCGACCACGCGGTCCACCAGCCGCGGAGCGTGACGGGCGGCCAGCAGCTGCAATCGGCCGGCCCCGGTCACGGCCACGTCGCGGCCGGGCCTGGTCGACTCACAGGCGCGCACCAGGGTCTGCACCACGTCCTCGAGCGGCTCCTCCTTGGAGACCCCCTCCAGGCTCAGCCCGGCTGCCGTGGTGGCGTCGTGGATCGGCGTGCGCACCATCGCCGGGTGCACGCAGGTGACCGAGATGTGGGTGCCGTACTCGGCGCGCAGGCAGTCCGCGTAGGCGGTGACCGCGCGCTTGGACACCGCGTAGGCGGCGCCCAGCGGCAGCCCCAGGAACGCCATCCGCGAGCCCACGAACACCACCCGGCCGCGGCTCTCGAGCAGAGCATCCAGCGCGGCGGCGGCGGCGTTCCAGGCGCCGAAGAGGTTGACCTCCACGATCTTGCGCGCCTCCGGCCCGGGCGCCTGACCGCTGTCGATCGGCCCGCCCACGCCCGCGTTGTTCACGAGCACGTCCAGGCCGCCCAGGCGCCGCAGCGCCTCTTCGACCCCGTTGCGGGCGTCGTCGGCCGACGTGAGATCGCAGGCGAGCACATCGGAGTCCGGATCCCCCACCAGGTCGAGTCCCGCCACCAGCGCACCGCGGTGGCGCAACTCGGTGCTCACGGCCTGGCCAAAGGCGCCGCTGGCGCCGGTCACCAGCACGCGGCGGCCCGCCAGGGCGCTCACGCGCGCGCCCCGTTGCGCTCTGCCCGGCGCCGGCCGCGGCGGTGCTCCAGCTCCAGCTCACGCATGAAGCCGTCGAACTCCACCCGCAGATGGGGCCGGCCGCGCTCGCCGTAGCGCTTCGCGGCGGCGCGCCTGCGCCTCCTGGCGTCGTTGCGCCGCCGCGGCTTGGCGGGCAGCGCGTAGCGGCCGGTGAGGTGGTCGGCCAGCAACGCCGACTGGCGCTCCACCACCGGAATAGCCGAGCCGGTGGTCTGCACCAGCCCGATGAAGAAGACGTCGTCGAGCTCGTGGTGGAACATCCGCTTGAACAGCGGCAGCTCGCCCGGGGGAGCGCCCAGCACGGACTCGTCCACGTAGGGCACGGTCACCCGGTAGCCCGTGCACCACACGATCGTGTCGATCTCCTCGCGGGTGCCGTCGGCGAAGCGCACGCCGTCGCCGTCCAGCGACTGGACCCCCGGCTTGGGCGCGATCTCACCGTGGGTGAGGCGCGACAGCACCGCATCGGAGATGGTGGGGTGAGAGCGCAGAAAGCCGGCCTCGGGCGCGGGCAGGCCGTAGGACTGCGGCCGCCCCACCGCCGCACGCAGCAGCGCGTGGGTGATCGGCTGGCGCAGGCGCCAGTGAAGGCGGGCCATGGTCGGGGAGGTGACCTGGTCGGCGGGCTTGCCGAACACGTACTTGGGCACGATCCGCGTGCCGCGCCGGGTGGACAGGAACGTGCGCTCAGCCACCGTGGAGGACTCCACCGCGATGTCCATCGCCGAGTTGCCCATCCCCACCACCAGCACCTTGCGGCCGTCGAGCAGGTCGGGCTCGCGGTAGTCGTGGGCGTGGATCTGGGTGCCGTCGAAGCTCCCCGGGTAGGGCGGGTCGGGAAGGCGCGGCTCCCAGTTGTGCCCGCTGGCCACCACCAACGCGTCGAACTCGTCCTCGAAGCCGTCCTCGGCACTCACCGCCCAGCCGCCGCCTGGGTGGTGCTCGGCGCGCTCGACCGCAGCGCCGAAGCGGGCGCGCTCGCGCACACCCGACTCGTCCACGTAGCGCTGGAAGTACTCGCCGATGCGCTCGTGGGAGGGGAAGTCCGGCCACTCGGCGGGCATCGGAAAGCCCGCCAGCTCGGTGCGGGCCTTGCTGGTGTTGAGGTGAAGCGAGCGGTAGGCGCCCGACAGCGGCGCACCATAGGCCCACAGCCCGCCGGGGCGGTCGGCCTTCTCGAAGCAGGTGGCATCGATGCCGGCGCGGGTGAGGGCCACGAGGGTGGTCAGGCCCGCGGGCCCTGCCCCCACCACGGCCGCCCGCAATCGGTCGGTGCTCAAGGCCGGGCGGGTGCCGAGCCGTCGTTGCCCTGCGGCGGCTTGCGCACCGGGGCCTCGCCGCGGCCAAGGCGCGGGTAGGCGCCTCCGTCGAACAGCGACTTGGGCTGGACGAAGCAGGGCGGCTCGCCGTTGGCCGCCTCGCTCCGCCGGCCGCCCGGCTTGCAGTCAAAGGCCTCGGTCATGCCAAGCGGACGCGAGCGGCGCTGGTAGTTGGGCGCCGGGTAGGCGTTGCCGCGGTCAAAGCTCGGACGGGTGCGCGAGATGCCGGTACTGCGCGCGTTGATCGCGCTGTAGGCGCGCAGGTAGTGGCGCGGGCCCTCGCTCGCGTTGAGTGGGGCCAGGGCCGAGTTGAACGAGCCACCGCCGTTCATGATGAAGTCGGCCACCTGCTGCTGCTGGTAGTTCAGGTAGGAGAGGATCGGGTTGAACTCGCGCAGGTAGGGCGACAGCGCGCTCAGCACGGGCTCGGCGCCGCGGATGAAGCGCGCGGCCGACGGCAGGGTGTCGGGAGCCTCGTCGATCAGCGGGTCCAGGTTGCGGAACGCACTCCGCGTCGGTGCGCAGCGAGTCGAAGCCAGGCTCGCTCACCTCGGCGGTCACGATCGTGTGGTAGGGCTCGGTCTCGGTGAGCCGGAACTTGGTGGTCGCGCCGGCCTTCACGCCCCCGATCTTCAGGTCCCCGCCCTCGACGAGGCCGAAGGCGTTGTCGATCTCGATCTCGTAGGTCTTCAGGGCCTTGGCGCCCTCCCCCTTGGCCGCAGCCAGCACGAACACCGCGCCACAGGCGGCGGCCACGATGGCGAGTGTGAACAGGCGGCGCATCAGTCGAGGTTCCCCGTGGCCCGGTGCTCCTCGACGCAGTCCAGCTCGCGCTGCTCCTCCTCGGAGTACACGTTGGACCCGTCGGGGTTGGCCTCCTCGGCGGCGCCCGGGCAGCGCTTGATCTGGCGCAGGTTTGCGATCTCCTTGAACAGCTGCCCGCGCTGGGCGGGCGGGAGCAGATCGCCGGTGGGCAACCCATCCTCCACGCTGAAGGCGTTGAAGTAGATCTGGGCGCGGGAGAAGCTGCCGAGCGCGTCGTAGGCGCCGGTGTGCGAGAAGTCGTCCATCCAGCCCACGAAGTCAGGCGTGTAGGGGCGCCCGTGCGCGACGATCGGGGTGGAGCCCTTCAGCGCCTCGGTCAGCTCCGGGAAGGCGCCGCGCGTCTGGCCCACGTCCCTGCTGCCAGTGCCGAAGTCCATGCTGCGGCGCTTGGTATTCAGCGTGATGTCGGCGAGCGGCGGGTAGGTGCGCTGGAGTTCGAAAAGGTCGTTGCGGGCCCCGCGGAAGCGCGCGAGCCGGCGCAGGCGGCGCACGGTGGGCACCGCCTCGCGGGCGAACGGGCGCAGCTCGGCCAGGTAGGGCCGCAGCTTCTTCGCCACCGGCTTGGACGCGGCCACGAACGGGTCGAGCTCGTCGAGCGTCCTGCGCAGGTTCACGTAGGTGGTGTTGGCCTGCCGCATGAACGGGGGCAGGCGGCCGATCGCTTCGGCCAGGGCGTCCTTCTCCGACCCGAGGGCGCGGGTGGTCTGGTTGAGGTTGCCGATCAGAGCGGAGAGGTCGTCGCGGCGCTCGGACAGGGCGGTCACGAACCGCGACGAGTCCACCAGGAAGCGCTCGAGCACGGGAGGCTCGTGGCGCAGCTCCTCGAACAGGCGGCTGGAGGCGGCGAGCTGCGGGCTCAGGTACATCAGGCCCCGGTTGGCCTGCTCGCCGCGGCCCTCGTACTGGCGCCGGCCGCCCTTGTAGAAGTTCTGGACCGCCTTGCGCGTGGGCGGGTCGAAGATGCTGAAGAACTGGTCGATGTCGACGTTGGTGGTCGTCCTGTCAGTGCCGATCACACCGCCGTCGGCGATCTCGCCCCCCCGCCTCGTTCTCAGGGGGCAGCATGAGCTGCACGTAGCGCCCCGACACGGAGGTCTGGCCGGCCGAGCGGATCTGCGCGCGGGTTCCCACGCGCAGCGGCGCATAGCGCTCGTCCACCTCGATCTCGACCTCTGCCTGGCCGTCCGGGGTGAGCTCGAAGTCCTTCACGAGACCGGCGTTGGTCCCGCCCACGTCGACCACGTTGCCCTTGACCAGCTGCGCGGCGTTGATGAAGCGCGCCTTCACGGTGTAGGCCTCGCCCCCGCCGAACAGAAGAAGGGCCACCAGCACGACGGCGGCAATCACCGCGCCGAGCGCGACCGTCCGCGTGGCGAAGCCACCGCCGTCCTTGGCGGTCTCCCCCCGGCCAGGTGTCGAGCTACTCATCCAACCTGTTAGTGCCGCGCTGAGCCCTACCTCCAACAGGCACCCGAACCGCCCCAGCGTCTTCGCGCCACACCTAGGACAGCGTGCGGATGCCGCCGGGCGAGACCGGCGCGTGGCCGATCTCCACGCGTGGCGGGGCGCGCTGGTCGAAGAACGGGAACCGCACGGGTTGCACGGTCACCCGGTAGCCGGCCGCGCGTAGCCGGCCGGCGACGTAGGCCACCGAGGCGCGGTCGCCCGGGGTGCCGGCGGCGCGGTTGCCGCCGTGCTCGCCCGCGATGCGCTGCAGCTCGTCGAGGTGGGCGACCATCCCCTCCACGGCGCGCTCCCGCGCCGAGACCGCGGGACCGCTGCGCGGCGCCACGTCCTCGGACTTCGGGCTGAGCGCGAGCACGGCCACCGCCAGCACCACGAGCACGCCGAGTGCCGCCAGCGCGGCCGTGCGGAGCGCGGCACTCACGGCCAGCCGCTCAGCGTATGAGCGGCACTTGCTGTTCGGCCACTGCCTCCACGGTCTCCTCCTCCTGGAGCCCGTCACCCTCGTCGCCGGCACAGATCACGTTGAAGCGGCCCGTGCCCAGCTCGGGGTCGGGGCGGATCGGCAGGCCGCGGATCGAGTCCCATCCCAGGCGCTCCACCTCGAAGGGGTTCATCGCCACCGCGATCGCGGGGTACTCACAGTTGGCGTTGTGCTGGTCGACCGCCTTGGAGATCGCCTCCAGATTCTTGGCCTCGCTCGAGCTCATGGCGCCATCAGCTCCTCGGTGCGGCCACTGTAGAAGTCGATCGTACGGCGCAGCCCCTCGCGCACGTCCACCTCCGGTTCCCATCCGAGCAACTCACGCGCGCGCGTGATGTCGGGCTGGCGCACCTGGGGATCGTCCACCGGCAGCGCCTCGTAGACCACCTCGGAGCGCGACTCGGTCAGCTCGATGATCAGCTCCGCCATCTCCAGCAGGGACATCTCGTTGGGGTTGCCGATGTTCACCGGCTCGTGAACGTCGGACTCGGTCAGGGCCACGAGGCCGCGGATGAGGTCGTCGACGTAACAGAAGCTCCGCGTCTGCGAGCCGTCGCCGAAGACGGTGAGCGGACGGTTGCTCAGCGCCTGGCCCAGAAAGGCCGGGATCGCGCGGCCGTCGTTGGGCCTCATTTTCGCGCCGTAGGTATTGAAAATTCGGACGATCGCCGTGTTCACCCCCTGCTGGCGGAAGTAGGCCATCGTCAGCGCCTCGGCGTAGCGCTTGGCCTCGTCGTAGACGCCGCGCGGCCCGATCGGGTTCACGTTGCCCCAGTAGCTCTCGGGCTGGGGGTGCACCAGCGGGTCGCCGTAGACCTCCGACGTCGAGGCGAGCAGGAACCGGGCGCGCTTGACCTTGGCCAGGCCGAGCGAGTTGTGCGTACCGTAGGCGCCGACCTTCAGCGTGTGCAGGGGCAGCCGGGCGTAGTCGATCGGGCTGGCCGGCGATGCCATGTGGTAGACGAAGTCCACCGGCTCGTCGATCTCGTAGTGCGACGTGATGTCGAGCATCCGGAAGTGAAAGCTCGCGTCGTCGGAGATGTGCTCGATGTTTCCGAGCGAGCCCGTCTCGAGGTTGTCCACGCAGATCACGCGGTGCCCGCGGCCGAGCAGGTGGTCGCAGAGGTTGGAGCCGAGGAAGCCGGCGCCGCCGGTGACCAGTGACGTGGGCATCTAGCCCAGCGTACAGGGGCTATTCCGCCGTCGGGGGCTGGTGCAAGCCGAAGGCCGAGCCCTGGTCGTCGCGGCAGAACTTGAAGCGCCCGAACTTGGCCTGGCTCTCCTCGTCGCCGTCGATGTCCACTTCGTCCACGGACCCGCCCAGCTCGCGAACACGGTCGAGTGCCGCGTCCATGTCATCGACCTTGAAGAAGATGTATGGGTTCGCGCCGGCGTCGCCGCCGTGCATGCCGCCCGGCAGGTTCGGTGTGGAGATCACCGAGCCGCTGCCCGACGGGCCGGGCTCCATCTTCCAGCCGAACATCGCCTCGTAGAACGCGTGGCCTTTGTCGGCGTCCTCGACGCCGATCTCGAAGAATGAAAGCTCGCCTGCCATTTGTGTGCGCTCCTTGTTTGCCCGCAGGACGACGACCGACTGACGACCATGCCCCCGGGAGGACTCGAACCTCCGACCTAGGGATTAGAAGTCCCTCGCTCTATCCAGCTGAGCTACGGGGGCTCATCCGATGACTCTGAACCGTACGCGGTCCCGTGGGCGAGGTCAGTCGATCCGTCGGGGCCGCGAAATTTGCGCGGCGTTGCGTCGCGTCGCAGGTGCGAGCGAACCGCGTGGCAGCTTGCACACACGAGCTCGCACTTCTCAATCTCATCCAACACGCGGCTACGACTTCCCCGCCTGGCCAAGAAGGCCAAGTCGGCGGTCTTGTCTTCACCCGGGAGGTGGTCCCACTGCATCGCCGCGGAATGAAAGACGAGGCCGCAATCCGCGCACGGGCGTCCAGCTTTGAGCTCTACGTACCAAGCCATGAACTCGGCCTGCCGACTCTTATTCTCCGCTTGACGGCGAGCTTTGTTCGCCTGATAGTGGGCCGCAGCATAGTCTCGCCTGCACGGTCTGCACCAGGGCTGGCGTCCGTCACGCCAGCGGTGGAACTCGATATGCAGCTTGTCCTGTCCGCACCGCCCGCAGTGCTTTGTCGTCTCTGCCTGCATCTCGGGATGTGATTCACGAACGCGAATGTATGTTCGCATTGTGGTCGGACGCCATGTTCTACCGGCCCGTCCCCCGCCCGCCTGGTTCTTGAAGCCTGGCTGAGCTCACCGATCACGAGCGTGGGGACGGACTTGACATCCTCCGCGGCGTGAATCGCCTGCACCACTGGTACTGCAACCGGGAGGCGTGGAAGCGACACGTACGCGAGGAGCTCGTGCCCCCCGTGATCGACGGTCTCGATCTGGGCGAGGACTTGCTGGAGGTGGGTCCCGGGTTCGGCCCCGCCACCGAGGTGCTGTCCGAGCGGGTCCCGCGGCTGACCGCCCTCGAGATCGACCCCCTCCTGGCCGGCCCCCTGCGCGACCGCCTCGGAGACCGCGCGGAGATCGTGGACGGCGATGGCACCGACATGCCCTTCGCCGACTCGTCCTTCAGTGCCGCGGTTTGCTTCACGATGCTCCATCACGTGCCGTCGCCCGAGGCGCAGGACCGGCTCTTCGCGGAGGGCGGGCGGGTGCTGCGGCCGGGCGGCACGTTCGCCGGCACCGACAGCACTGGTCGCGGCCCGGGCTTCGCGCTGCTGCACATCGGGGACACCAAGGTGGTGCTCGACCCCGAGGGGCTGCCGCGCCGGCTATCCGCCGCCGGGTTCGGGAACGTCGCGGTGAGCTCGGACCGCGACACCGTGTGGTTCCGGGCCACCGCCTGAGTCAGCGCGACGGGTCCAGTCCCAGCCTGCCCCGCACAGGGAATCGCCGAGGAGAGGCCACCATTGAACGCGCCACCGGGCGTGGGCACAGTGCCGAGGAACGCTTGACCGTCGGGCGACGACTGAGACCGACCCGGCCCTTTCGGACGTACGCCCTCGAACACATCGACGAGCCACGTGGGCGCGCCTCCTCTTGAGGATTGACCGGCTCGGAGCTACCCCGCCGGCTCGGTCAAGACATAGCCCTTCGACCAACCGCCACTGTCGCGAAGAGGAAAGCCACGTAATCGGGGCGACCGGATTCGAACCGGTGACCTTTCGTCCCCAAAACGAATGCGCTACCAGGCTGCGCTACGCCCCGTTGCGAGCGAGTCTAGTTCCAGCTGGCGCGGAGTAGGTCCATCCACGCCTGCAACCGTGCGCGGAACAGCGTGTCGCAGGTACGTACGGTGAGCACTCCGTGCCGGGACCGCCACGTCCTGCCGGCGAGCTGGCTGCTGTTCGACTTGCGCTGGAGGCGGATCGACTCCGGATCGACGTAGAGCAGTCCGCCCCAGAAGGCCTGCAGTTCACCGACCTTCTGATCCGCGTGATACTGCACCGAGTAGCCGACCGGGCGCAGCGCGAAGCGTCGCATCCAGCGATCGGCCATCTTGATCACCGCCGGATCAGAGTTGCCGAGCGCCACCTTGTTCCGGTCGCGCTTGTACCCCTCCGCGATGTACATGCAGACGAAGTCGCGAAACTCCGGATCAACACATAGCTCACCGAACTCGGCAGCGCCCCGCTGGTAGCCGCCTCACGCTTCGCTGTGTACCGCCGCTGCATGGCCAGCGTTCCCCGTCGCTGCGCGGCCGACCTGTTCGCGGTCGCGGCCGGGATCGGCAGGTCGCGCACCCAGTAGTAGATCGTCGAACGCGACAGCGCCAGCCGCTCGGCCAGATCGTCGATCGTCATGTTGCGCTCGCGGCGCAGCGTCCGAGCCTTCTCCTTGAGATAAGCCGGATACGCCATAACGAACGTATGTTCGCAAGACGATCGGACGGAATCGCGAGTATCGTCCCGCCGCCATGGCCGAGATCAGCCCGCTCCGAACCCTCCGCTACGACCCCGGCTCCGTGTCCTCGCTCGACGACGTGATCGCTCCGCCGTACGACGTGATCGACGACGAGCTGCGTGCTCAACTGCTCGCGCAGAGCCCGCTCAACGTGGTGGAGATCGATCTGCCGGTAGCCCCCGGCGGCGGCGATCGCTACCAACACGCCGCGGAGACCATGGAGGCATGGCGCCAGCAGGGCGTCCTCACCCGCGAGCGCGAGCCCGCGCTGTGGGCGCTGGAGCAGGCCTACACGGCGCCCGACGGCTCGCAGCAGCGCCGCCGCGGCCTCCTCGCGCGGGTGCGCGTGGAGGACTACGGACCGGGCCGCATCCGCCCGCACGAGCGCACGCACCCTGGGCCCAAGGAGGACCGGCTGCGCCTCACCCGCGCCACGCGGACCAACCTCTCCCCCATCTTCAGCCTCTTCCCCGATTCCGATAACGCGGCGGGCGAGGCCCTCGACGCGGCCACGGCTGGAGAGTCCTTCGCTTCCGCCAAGGATCACGAGGGCACGCTGAACACCCTCTGGCGGATCGGCGACCCCGACGCGATCGCTGCCCTGCAGGGCGCGCTGGCCAACGCCGAATTGCTGATCGCCGACGGCCACCACCGCTACGAGACCGCCCGCGTGTACGCCGACGAGGTCGGCGGCGACGGGGAGCACCGCCACGTGCTCATGTTCCTGTGCTCCCTCAACGACCCGGGCCTGACCGTGTTCCCCACCCACCGGCTGCTCGACGGCCTGGCCGACGACACCACCAAGCAGCTGGCCATCCGCGAGGCGCTGCTGCGGGACTTCGACGTGGAACAGGTGTCGCGGGACGAGCTCGAGCCGCCGTCGCCCTCCAACGGTGACCGGCCCGTTCAGCTGGGCTACATGGACAGCTTCCTCAAGCAGCCGTTCCGGCTCACGCTGAAGGACCAGTCGATCGCCGACGCCGCGCTTCAGGGCAAGCCCGAGCCCTACCGCCGGCTGGACACCGCGGTGCTGGAGGCGATCGTGCTCAAGGGCGCACTCGGCATGACCGAGGACGACATCTCGCACCTGCGCGGGCTGAACTACTCCAAGAGCTTCGACGACGCCCGCGAGGCGGTGGAGTCCGGCCGCTACGACGCCGGCTTCTTCATGCGTGCAACCCCGGTGGAGCAGGTGTCCGAGGTGGCCGACGCTGGCGAGTCGATGCCACCGAAGTCGACCTACTTCTACCCCAAGATCCCCACGGGTCTCGTGTTCAATGTCCTCGAGTAGATGAAGATCTATACGCGCAAAGGCGACGACGGCACGACCGGCCTCTGGTACGGCGGCCGGGTGAACAAGTCGTCGAACCGGCCCGAGGCCTACGGCTCGGTTGACGAGGCCGCGTCGGCTCTTGGCGCCGCCCGCGCCGCCGCCGAGCCCGGCGGCGAGGTGCACGAGGACATCCTGCGCATCCAGACCGAGCTGTTCGTGGCCGGTGCCGAGCTGGCCACCGCTCCCGAGGCGGAGGAGCGCCTGGAGCCCGGCGTGTCGAAGGTGACCGACGAGATGATCGAACGGCTGGAGGCAGACATCGACCGCTACATGGACCGGGTGCAGCTGCCGCCCAAGTTCGTGATCCCCGGCGGCACCGAGCTGTCGGCGAGGCTCGACGTGGCCCGCACCCTGGTGCGCCGCGCGGAGCGGCGCGTGACGGCCCTCAACGAGGACGGCGAACTGGCCGACGCCACCGTGCTCACCTACCTCAACCGGGCATCGGACGCCGTGTACGCGATGGCCCGATTCACCGACGAGGACGAGCCGCGCCTGTTCGAGGGCAGGGGCTGATGCGCGCCGTGGCCCGCCGCGTGGACGGCAAGCTCGAGCATCACATCGAGATCGGCAACCACCGGCTGACCGCCGACGAGCCGCCCGACCACGGCGGCTCCGACGCCGGCCCGAACCCCCAGGAGCTGCTGGCCGCCTCGCTGGCGTCTTGCAGCGCGATCACCATGGAGATGTACGCCAACCGCAAGGGCTGGGACATCGGCGAGGTGACCATCGACGTGGACTACGAGCCCGCCCAGCGCGGCTCGCCCACCAAGTTCACCATGTCCGTGCAACTGCCCAAGGAGCTGCCAGAGGACCAGCGCGAGAAGCTGATGCAGATCGTGACCAAGTGCCCGGTGCACCGCACGCTGGAGGGCGAGGTCATGTTCGACGAGCGGGTGGAGCTGGCCTAGTGGATGCCATGGCGCTCGGCAGGGGTGAGGGAGAAGCCCTGGAGGTGAAGCTGTCAGAGCTGCTGCTCTCGCCCGAGGAGGCCGCCGGCATGGACGCGCCGGGCAAGACGGACGCGGCCGTGCTCGTTCCCCTGTTCGTGCGCGACGGCGAGCTCACCGCCGTGTTCACCGAGCGCCGGGCCGACCTGCGCCGCCACGCGGGCGAGACCTCGTTCCCCGGCGGGCGCCAGGACGAGCCCGACGAGGACCTGCGCGCGACCGCCCTTCGGGAGGCCCATGAGGAGATCGGGCTCGACCCCGCGGGGGTTCAGGTCGTCGGAGCGCTGGCGCCGGTGGGCACCTTCGTCACCAGCTATCGCGTCTTCCCCTTCGTGGGCACCGTCGAGCCCGGATTGAAGTGGGCCCCCCAGGAGTCGGAGGTGGCGCGGGTGCTCGAGCTGTCGCTGCCCGAGCTCATCCGCGGCTACGAGAGTCAGCGGCTGTGGCGCAAGGGCGTGCCGATCAAGACCCCGACCTACACCGTGGATGGCCATTTCGTGTGGGGAGCCACGGCACGGATGGTCGAGGACCTGCTCGAGAGGCTCCGCCCCATCCTCTGATCTATTGAACGACGATCGTCGTGCCGCCGCGCCGGCCGGCGATGCGGAGCACGTACCCGGATCGCGGCCCGACGCACCGCACAGGGAAGAACCTTGGACACAGGGCCATAGTTCGGTCCGGATGTGGGCAATATCATCGGTGCGATGAGCGACATGCTTGAGGCCCGGGCCGGCTTCTACGAGGCCGGCGCGAACTGGGACGAGGCCGTCGCGGACGGCCGCCCCCGCCCCGGCTACGAGGGTGTGATGGCCGGGCTGGCCGGCGCCGACCTGGGCCGGCTCCGCGACCGGGTGCGCGAGCGCCTGGCGGCGCGTGGCGTGACCTTCACATCAGACGCCGGCTCGGAGGCCTTCGAGGTCGACCCGGTGCCGCGCATCCTGGGCGCCGGCGAGTGGGAGCTGCTGCAGCGCGGGTTGGCTCAGCGCGCCCGGGCCCTGTGCGCCTACGTGGCCGACGTGTACAGCGAGCGCTCGATCGTCAAGGCGGGGGTGGTGCCCGCCCGGGTGATGGACTCCGCCGACCGCCACGAGCCCTGGCTGGAGGGCGTGCCGGTCTCACCCGACGGGTGCGTGGCCGGACTGGACCTCGTGCGGAGCGCCGACGGCGTGCTGCGCGTGCTGGAGGACAACTTCCGCACCCCCTCCGGCTTCGCCTACGCCATCGCGGCGCGGGAGGCGGCGGACCCCGAGCTGCCGGGCCAGCCGCCCGCCCGCGCCGACCCGGCCGTGGCCTTCGAACTGCTGGCCACCACCCTGCGGCGCGCAGCCCCGGAGGGCGTGGCCGACCCGTTCGTGGTGCTGCTCTCCGACGGGCCGTCCAACAGCGCGTGGTGGGAGCACCGCGAGATCGCGCACCAGACCGGCATCCCGATCGTCACCCGGGACGACCTGCTTGTCCGGCGCGGACGCATGCACGCCTATGTGGAGGACGCCCGCACGCGGCGTGTGGACGTGGTCTACCGGCGGACCGACGAGGACCGGCTGCGCGACGAGCACGGCCGGACCACGTGGATCGCGGAGGCGCTGCTGGCCCCGGTGCTCCAGGGCAAGGTCACGGTGGTCAACCCGCTCGGGTCGGGAGTGGCCGACGACAAGCTCGCGCACGCCTACGTGGAGGACATGGTGCGCTTCTACCTGGACGAGGAGCCCCTGATCGAGTCCGTGCCCACCTTCGACCTGGGCGACGCGGCCGTCCGCGAGACCGTCATGGCAAGGCTGGACGAGCTGGTGGTCAAGCCGCGCGGCGGCCTCGGTGGCCACGGCATCGTGGTGTGCCGCCACGCCTCCAAGGCCGATCGTCGACGCATCGCCGCGCTGATCGAGGAGCGTCCCGGGGACTGGGTCGCCCAGGACACGGTGTCCCTGTCGACCCATCCCACGATCTGTGACGGACGGCTCGAGCCGAGGCACGTGGACCTGCGCCCGTACGTGATCGGCGCCGGCCCCGAGGCTCGTGTGGCGCCCGTGGCGCTCACCCGCGTAGCCTTCGACGCGGGGTCCCTGGTGGTCAACAGCTCACAGAACGGAGGAGCAAAGGACACGTGGCTGCCGGCGTGAGGCCCCTGATCGGGGTCACCACCTCCGAGGTGCGCCTCGGGTCCGAGGTCGAGCAGACTCCCCAGGGCGAGCCGCCCCGGCGCGAGATGGCTCTGGGCCTCACCTACCTGGCGGCCATCGAGGCCGCCGGCGGGCTCCCGGTGGTGATGCCGCCGCTGGACCTCGAGGCCGTGGAGCCGCTGCTGGAGCGCTGCGACGGCATCTGCCTCTCCGGCGGACCGGACCTCGACCCTGCCGCCTACGGCGCGCGTCGCCACTCCGAGCTCGGCCCCGTGGAGTCAGAGCTGGACCTCTTCGAGCTGGAGCTGGCCCGGCGCGCCGACTCCCGGGGTCTGCCGATCCTGGCCATCTGCCGGGGAGAGCAGGCGCTCAACGTGGCACGGGGCGGCACCCTTCACCAGCACCTGCCCGACCGCCCCGGCGTGAACATCGACCACCGCCAGCGCGACCCCGGCGACAGGAGGACCCACACGGTGGAGATCATGACCGGCAGCCACCTGGCCAAGCTCATGGGCCGGCGCCGGGCCCGGGTGAACTCCTTCCACCACCAGGCGGTCGACCGCCTGGGCACGGGGCTGCGCGCCGTTGCCTGGTCGCCCGACGGCGTGATCGAGGGCATCGAGGCGCCGGCGCGCGAGTTCATGGTGGGCGTGCAGTGGCACGCCGAGACGCTCGCGCACAAGCGCGAGCACGCCGCACTGTTCGGCGGACTCGTCGAGGCAGCCGGGCGCGTGCGCTCGGCCGGATGGGGGGTGCGGGCGGCATGACCGAATGGGCGGCGTGGAAGGGCGACGCCAAGTACACGCTCGGAGCCGAGGAGGAGGTGATGCTCCTCAACCCCCACGACTGGTCTCTGGCCCAGCAGATCGACCGCGTGCTCCCGGCCCTGTCGGAAGGCCTGTCCACCCACGTGACGCCCGAGACCCATCGCTCCGCCCTGGAGATCGCCACGGGGGTGCACCAGACCGCGGCCGGCCTGGCGGAGGAGCTGCTGGCGCTGCGCCGCAAGCTCGACGCCGAGCTGGCCCCGCTCGGGCTGTGCGCCGCGAGCGCCGGCACCCATCCCTTCACGGTGTGGCACGAGACGGTGGTGTCGACGGGGCCCCGCTACGAGCTGGTGTACGGCTCGATGCGCGAGCTGGCGCGCCGCGAGCCGACCTTCGCCGTGCACGTGCACGTGGCCGTGCCCGACCCCGAGGACGCCATCCAACTCGTGAACCGCATCCGCGCCCACCTCCCGCTGCTGCTGGCACTGTCGGTGAACTCCCCCTTCTGGCAGGGCCGCGACACCGGCCTGGGCTCGGCCCGCACGCCGCTCTTCCAGGCCTTCCCGCGGGTGGGGATCCCGCGCGCCTTCGACGGCTACAGCGACTGGGTCGAGACCGTGGACCTGCTCATGCGCTGCGGCGCCTTCCCCGAGCCCACCTTCCTGTGGTGGGACGTGCGCCCCCAGCCGAGGTTCGGCACGGTGGAGGTGCGCATCCTCGACGCCCAGACCGGGGTGTCTGAGACCGCGGCGCTGGCGGCCCTCATACAATGCGTCGCCCGGCTCGAGGTGGAGGACGGCTATGTCTCCGAGAAGCTGGTGCAAACCAGGGAGGCGCTGGAGGAGAACCGCTTCATCGCCGCCCGCGACGGCATGGACGCCGAGCTGATCTCCCCGGACGATGAGTGCCGCCAGCCGGTGCGCGAGCAGCTTCAGCGCCTGCTGGCGGCCTGTGAGCCCCACGCCGCCGCCCTGGGGTGCGAGGCGGAGCTGGAGCCGGTGACCGCGATGGCCCAGACCACGGGCGCCCAGCGCCAGCTCGAGCTGGCCCGCCGCGGCAGCCGGCTGCGCGGCCTGGTGGCCGACCTGGCGGGGGCCTTCGTGAGCGAGGGCTACCCGGCCCTCGACGCGCCGACCAGCTCGTTCGCCCCCGCCCCGCCGACTCGCGGGGCCTAGAGGACCAACCCGCGGGCGTTCTTGGCCGAGCTGTCGGGCGCCCACTACGCCATCGGCGACTCGGCGCGATCGTGGGGTGTGCGGGCGCCCTTAGCGGCGGACGATCCGGAAGCGGCTGCGTTTGGGGCGCGACTTGTTCGCGGCGGGGTCTGTCGCGACGGCGCGCAGGCGGTAGCGGCCGGGCCGCAGCTTGCGGGCGCGCAGGCGGCCCCTGAACGTGAACCTGTTCCGGCCGGCCTTGCCGCGGTGGGTGAAGCCGCCGCGCAGGGTTTGGTAGCGGGTGCAGCGCTTCGCGCGGCGGTTGGAGCGCTTGGGCTTGACGCAGCGCCCGCGAACGCGCCGGCCCGGGAGGGCGCGCTCAACCTTGAAGCTGACCGCCGCGGGCTCTGTGAGCCTGTAGGACACCCTGCTGCCGACACGGGCGGCGATGCTTGGCCCCTTGCCGGCCGCGCGGAAGCGGGTCGGCGACAGCGACAGCGCGCTCAGCAGCGGCCTGGTGGTGTCGGGAGCGAAAGGTGGCGGGGGCGGTGGGGGCGGCTCGCGATCGAACACCGCCACCGCGCCGCTGGCCTGGGACGCGACGTAGGCGCTCTCGCCGTCGGGGCTGACCGTCACCGAGCCGGCGCTGAAGAGTGCCGTCCCGTCGACGCAGGGGCCGGCGCCGCTGTCTGAGACGCAGCCCGCCGGGCCGGGCTTCTGGGTCAGCGTGCCGTCCGCGGCGCGATCGAACACCGCCACCGCGCCGCTGGAGACGGACGCGACGTAGGCGCTCTCGCCGTCGGGGCTGACCGTCACCGAGCCGGCGCTGAAGAGTGCCGTCCCGTCGATGCACGCGCCGCCGCTGCCGGTGTCTGAGATGCAGCCCGCCGTGCCGGGCTTCTGGGTCAGATCACCGGTCGCCGCAGCGGCACGGCGGCCACAACACCGCCCAACAAACACACCGCCAACACCGCCCTCAGAACCCCGACCTTCACCACTCACGCCACCTCTCCCCTGCCAGCCAGCCATAGCCCGCGACGATCCATCGCCGCGAACCGCACCAACCTTCTGCACCGGCGACCGTGAACCTCGGCGCAGACCCCGAAGGTAGCGCGGCCTCCCCCTCGATCGCGACCCCTGTCACTCCCGCGCCGACCTTCAAGGCTCGCGCCCAAGCCGCCATAGTGCGCACCCGACAGCTCGGCCAAGAGCGGCGGCGCGCTGGTCCTCTCTAGGCGGCGCCGAGCACCCGGCCCACGGCTGCCCGCATCTCGGGCACCCAGTCCCCGCCGGCCGGATCCGCGACCACCACCTCTGCCGGCATCCGCCAGGTGGCGGCTGCCGTGCGCACCTCCTCGGCTCCCTCCACGAGCACCGCGGCCGGCGCCGTACCCGCGCCCTCGTAGACGAGGCCGCGCACGCCCGAGTCCACGAGGCGCTCCAGCAGCGTCTTCAGGCGGGGGCCGTGCAGCGCCTCGACGGCAGCGGCCTCTCCCTCGGCGCTACCCATCAGCCAGCACACCACGCTGGTACCCGCGAGCAGCGGCATCAAGGTGCCGAGCCGGTCGGGGTCGGCCTCAACGCCCTCGAAGCCCGCCGCTGCGATCGCGGCGCGCCCGTCCTCGGTGCGGCTGGTGCCACGCACGGCATGCCCGTCCGCGGCGAGGGCCCTGCCCAGCTCGCGGCCGCGGCAGCCGCAGCCCACGATCAGCACACGCGCCACGAAGGTTCAGGCGGCGCCTAGGCGCCCACGTCCTCGTCGGGATGGGCCTGCGACGAATGGCGCTCCGCCTGCTCGCGCCGCCAGCGCTCGTCGGACTCGACGTTGGCGCGCACCTCGCCCTCGGTGATCTCGGGACGCCCGGAGGCGCGGCGGCGCTCGTTCTGCGCCTCGATCATCTGGTCCACGTCGTCCAGCTCGAGCTCCACCTCGAGCTCGGGAGAGCGCGTGGGCTTCCAGTCCACCTGCTCGGCGCCCGAGCCGGGGTAGTACTTGCCGATCGCCAGGAAGATCAGCACGACGATCACCAGGGAGACGAACACGAATGCCCCGAACTCGTCCATCGTCCGAGTCTAGACACGCCCGGGAGCCGCCACGCCGGGACGACTAAGATCGCCGGCCGTGGCCGAGGCGCTGATCATCGACGCCGTCCGCACGCCGATCGGCCGCTACGGCGGCGCGCTCGCCGGCGCGCGGCCCGACGACCTCGCCGCCCGTGTGGTGGAAGCCGCCGTGCAGCGCACCGGGCTGGACCCATCCAGCGTGGACGAGGTGTTCATGGGCGCCACCAACCAGGCGGGCGAGGACAACCGCAACGTGGCCCGCATGGCGGTGCTGCTGGCGGGGCTGCCGGTGGAGGTGCCGGGAGTGACCGTGAACCGCCTGTGCGCCTCGGGCCTGGAGGCCGTGGTGCAGGCCTCGCGCGCCCTGAAGCTCGGCGAGGGCTCGCTGATGCTCGCGGGTGGCGTGGAGTCGATGACCCGCGCCCCGCTGGTGGGCCTCAAGCCCGACCGCGGCTTTCCCCGCGGAGGCACCGAGCTGGTGGACACCACGATCGGCTGGCGCTTCACCAACCCGAACATGACCCACTCCACCGAGGGGATGGGCGAGACGGGTGAGAACGTGGCCGAGCGCTACGGCGTCTCGCGCGAGGACCAGGACGCGTTCGCGCTGGAGTCGCACCGCCGCGCCGTGGCGGCGGCCGAGGCCGGGCGCTTCGACGACGAGCTGGTCACCGTGGACGTGCCACAGCCCAAGGGCGACCCGGTGACCGTGCACGCCGACGAGGGCCCCCGGCCGGATACGACCGCCGAGCGCCTGGCCGGCCTGAAGCCGATCTTCCGCGAGGGCGGCACCGTGACCGCCGGCAACTCGTCCTCGATCAACGACGGCGCGGCCTGCCTGGTGGTGGGCACCGAGGAGACCGCGCGCGAGCTGGGACGCGAGGCGCTCGCTCGCCTGGTGTCGAGCGCGCCCGCCGGAGTGGACCCCGCCTACATGGGCATCGGCCCGGTGCCCTCCTCGCGCAAGGCGCTGGAGCGCGCGGGGCTCACGATCGACGACATCGACCTGGTGGAGATCAACGAGGCGTTCGCCTCGCAGGCGCTGGCAAGCGCCCGCGAACTGGGGATCGACCACGACAAGCTCAACGTGAACGGCGGAGCGATCGCTCTCGGCCATCCGCTGGGGATGTCCGGCGCGCGGCTGGTCGGCACGCTGGCCTACGAGCTGCGCCGCCGCGGACTGCGCTACGGCCTGGCCACGATGTGCGTCGGTGTAGGACAAGGGCTGGCTGCCGTGATCGAGAACCCATCGGCCTGACGCGGTGTGAAGGATCGGCGTCACTTGGCGTCCTTGGGGGGCATGGGCCATTCATCCTCGAAGCCCGACCGCCGGCGCCGGTGCCTCGTGTTGGTCGCTCTCGGCTGTGCTCTCGCGGCCGCGACGCCGGCGCTGGGCGCGGACCGCGAGGTGAGCATAAGCGGGTTCGCCTTCGCCCCCGGGACCGTGAACGTGGACCCGGGCGACACCGTCACCTGGCGCTGGGCCGGGCCCGACACGAACCACTCGGTCACGGCGGCCTCCGGTCAGGAGGAGTCGTTCGACTCCGACCCGGCCGGGCCTCCCCTCTCGACGGACCACCCACCGGGGGACACCTTCACGCACACGTTCACGCGCCTGGGCACGTTCCGCTACTCCTGCAAGGTGCACCCGACGATGACGGGCAGGGTCGTAGTCGGCGCTGTCCCGGAGAACCCGCCGCCGGGAGGGAACCCCCCGCCGGCGGGCGGCCGCGTCGCCCCTTCCGTGCGTTCGCTGAGGGTGCGTCCGGGCGCCGTCTGCGCGCGGCGCACGCGCGGCTGTCCGAACACTCGCGCCCTGCTGCGCTTCACGCTCTCTGAGCAGGCGACCCTGCGCGGCAAGATCCTGCGGGGGGCCCGAACCGTCCGCTCGTTCGCGGCCAGGCGTCGGGCGGGAGCGCGCCAGCTTCGCCTGCCCACCGGCCGGCTCGCGCCCGGCCGCTATCGGGTGAGGCTCGTAGCGATCGACGGGGCGGGAAATGCCTCGGCGGCGGCGAGGGCGGCCGTGCGCGTCCGGCGGCCGTGATGACAGGCCCACGAGCAGTCGCATTGACGGTGCATGTCCTCCCCTGACGGTCATGACGAGCCCGACCGCCTCCGAGCGCTGATCGGCTCTCGCCGGGTGGCGGCCCCGGAGGGACTGCGGCGGCAGTTGGCCGAGATGCAAGCGCGCCCGCCCAAGCAGCGGCGGGGGCGAGCCCTCGCGCTTGGTCTCGCCGCGCTGGCCGCGACGGGCGTCCTCGCGTCCGCAGTCCTGCTTGGCGGCCGAGCCGACGAAGAAGGCGAGCCCACCGCGGTCGCGCAGGCCGCCGCCGCCAGCCTGCGCCCGCCCATGCGACCGGCGCCGCCACCGCGGAGCGGACGCCCGGCGCTGCTTGACGTGGAGGCGGACGGCCTGCCCTTCCCGGACTGGGCGCCCAGCTTCGGCTTCCGGGCGGCGGGGGTACGCGTGGACTCCCTCGCCGGTCGCCGCGTGGTCAGCGTCCTGTACGTGCGCGGCCGGACGCGCCTGGGCTACGCAATCGCGGCCAGACCGGCGCTACCGCTGCCCACCCGGGCCGCGGTCCGGGTCCGGGAGGGAACGAAGTACCGGGCGCTCACCTCGGGCGGGCGCAACGTGCTCACCTGGAGGCGCGAGGGCCGCACGTGTGTCCTTGCCGCGCGTGGGCTGGGGGCCGCAGCGCTGCTGGACCTCGCCACCGGACGCGGATTGCGGTCAGCCCGTCTGTCCCTCGCCGGTAGCCCCGACGGCCCCTACTGACCCCGGGTCGGCGCCCAGGGCCTGTGGGGCCGGTTCATGGGATTCGAGGTCGCGCATCACAGCCTTGCGGGCGCGGTGGAGCCGCCCGGTGACCGTCGCCTCACGGATGCGCAGGGCGCGACCGGCGTCGCGGTAGGACAGGCCGCCCACGTCTACCACGAGGAGCACGTCGCGGAGCTGCTCGGGGAGCGCAAGGATCGCGTGGCGCACGCGATCGGCCTCCAGCCTCGCCTGCGGCTCGAGCGATGCGGCTCCGGGCAGCACCTCCGGGTCGTCCGGCAGGGGCCGGGTGGCCGGCCGGCGGGCGGCGGAGCGCCCCTGGCTGATCCAGGTGTTGCGCAGCACGCGCACGAGATAGGCGAGGTCGTCGTCCCCCCGAAGCAGACGCGGGCGCGCCAGCACCCGCGCGTAGGTCTCCTGCACCAGGTCCTCCGCCGGCTCCCGCGCGCCGCACAGGGTCAGCGCGACCGAGTAGAGCCGATCGAGGTGGTCTCCGAGGCTGTTCGGATCGAGCTGTCGCTCCAAGGGCCCTGCGTCCGCGCCGTCGGGCGCAGGATACGACAACCGGCCGGGGGCCGACGAAGGTTCTGCGCCCGCGGGCGTCCTTGAAGTCGAACGGCTCACCAACCGGGAAGGCGACTCATGAAGCGGAGACTGGTTTGTGCCCTGTGCGTTGTCGCCGTCCTCGCCGCGCCCGCGGCGGGTTCGCCCGACACGCCGCCACCCGCTCCGACCTCAGAGCCCACGGCGCCGGCTCCAGACGCAGCGCCGAGTCCAGACGCGCCGCCCGCTCCGGATGCGCCAACGGGCCCCGAGCCGACGGAGACGAACCGCGCGATCGACGAGGCCGTCGAGCCGCCGCCCACGCAGACGGCCGCCGGCGAGGCCCCCGCCGACGTAGACGCCCCCCGCGCGCCCGAGCCACCTTCGGCGTCGAAGCCCAGCCGATCGGCGCAACCCGTGGCGCGGGCCGCGGCGGGCTCGGTCGTCATCCGAGACTTCGAGTTCTCGCCCGCGACTGTCACGATCGCCGCGGGCGAGACGGTGACCTGGACCAACAGCGGCCACAGCGGGCACTCGGCCACCTCTGGCTCCTTCGACACCGGCATCCTCCCCAAGGGCGAGCGAGCCTCCCAGACCTTCGGGGAAGCCGGCAAGTTCTCGTACGTCTGCACCCCGCACCCGTTCATGAAGGGGACCGTGCGCGTGGTGGGATCCGGCGACCCCGCCCCAGCCGGCTCCCCGGGACCCGACACCGAGGGCACGTCCACCGAAGAGGACGCCGCAGCCGGCGGCGCGGACGACGGCGCGGCGGCGCAGGACGGCGGCGAGACGCTGCCCGACACCGGCCTCGATCTGCTTCCGGCGGGTATCGGCATCGCGCTGATCGCCGCGGGTGTGGCACTCGCCAGAGCGACCCGACGGCCGGTGGCCTGAACGGCGAAGGCCGCGCCCGGTGGGCGCGGCCTTCCCGTCTCATCCGTGAGATCTCTTGCGGCTAGCGGCGCTCGGTCTTGCCGGTCTTGTCGCCCGGGTCGGTCTCGCCGCGGGTCGACACGCCGGTGTGCAGGCCCGGGCGGTCGGTGTTCTTGGCCTGGGTCTCGCGACCGGTGGCCTCGTCTCGGTTATCGCCCGTCTTGCCGCGGGTGTCGTCGTCGGCAGTGTTCTCGCCCTTTGTCCCGTCACCGGTGCCGGTGCCGGTGTTGTTGCCCGTGGGCTCGTCATCGTCGTCATCGCCACCGGAGCCGGAGTTCTCCTCGTCGTCCGATCCGGACTTCGAGAGCACCGCGGACGGCGAGTCGGCGCCGGCCTGCGCCACGCCGAACCACAGCAGCGGCGCGGACAGCAGCAGCAGCGTGGCGCAGAGGGCCATGAAGGCCTTACGCGGCAGGGAGAGCTGGCTCTCCTCCTCGCGGGCGCCGTCGGCTGCCAGCGTCATGTACATCTTGGGTGCGCGTCGGTCATTCATGTCAGTCCTCCTTGGAATGCGGCATTCCCAGCTGCAACACGACCCGCGAAGCCAAAGTCACGAACTAACCGGCGTTTCGGTAGTACACACGTCCAGGCGCTAGTGGTCCTCGCGTAAACGTTTGACCGGAAACCGGGTCCCGACGTCGAAGGGGCGCGCATGTACCCGAAGCTGGAGGTGGCCATGCGTCCCCCTGAGGTCTTCGTCCGCGAGCTGGCGCCCGAGGAGGGCAATCGGTTGAA
>DASROS010000120.1:0-13887 GCA_035646775.1 Thermoleophilaceae bacterium
CCGCGGCCGCCAGGTCGAGGCCGGCGGGTATCGCCACGGTGGCGCTGGCCACGGCGCGGCCACCGCCGCGGCGCGCCCGGCCCGGTCGGGCCCGCTGTCCTGCACCACCGCCGCCGCGCCCAGGGCGCAGACGGCGTGGGCATCGCGGGCGGGCTGCTCGAAGCAAAAGCAGTGGTCGGCGGCCGTGCGGGCGGCGAGCACCGCGGCCGCCAGGTCGAGGCCGGCGGGTATCGCCACGGTGGCGCTGGCCACGGCGCGGCCACCGCCGCGGCGCGCCAGCGCAGCGCTCGTTCCACTCGCGCCTCCAGCCGTCCCCACGCCCGCTCGTCGAGGGTGAACGGCCCGGCGGCTCCGGTCTGGGTCCTGCTCACGCCTTCAGGATGACGGACGCGTGCAGCGGAAGATCAGATCCTCCGCCAGCAGGCCATGGCGCCGGCACCGGTCCTCCCCCAGCTTCTCCACGAAGCGGTCGGTGACCACGTCAAACCCAACCCCCTCCAGGCGCTGGACGATGTCGGGGGCGTACATGCGCACGTGATCGTGCTGGCCGAACTCGCGCACGCGGTCCTCGGGCGCCGTGACGCCGAAGTCCTCGTAGGTGATCTCGCGCGAGAGGTCCAGCGGAACGAGCACGGTCGCCCAGCCGCCCGGCTTGAGGACGCGGTGCAGCTCGGACATGGCCGCGCGATCGTCGGCCACGTGCTCCAGCACGTGACTGCACAGGATGGCGTCGAAGGCGCCGTCCTCGAACGGCATCGCGGTGATGTCCAGCTGCACGTCCACCCCCTCCGGGTCGAGGTCGGCGGTCACGTAGCGGAGCCCAGGCACGGCCTCCATCCGGCCGCGGAGCGCATGCTCGGGCGCGAAGTGCAGCAGCGACATCGGCTCATCTCCCAGCGGCGTGCGTTCGGCCAGGTACAGGCAGAGCGCGCGATGGCGCTCGTGAGACCCACAGCCGGGGCAGATCGCGTTGGCGCGGTTCCACGCGGGCGCGAAGCTCCCCCAACTGCGCCCGCAGCACGTGCACTGGACAGCGTCGCCGCGGTGGCGCAGCCGCCGTATCCGCCGGCTGAGCGCCCCGCGCAGGTCCACCGCTTCGCTAGGTGGTGCCGCGGCCGCGGGAGACGGCGACCTCGCCAGTGCGAACCATCTCGATCAGGCCGAACGGGCGGATGGCCCGCTCGAACGCCTCGATCTTGTCGTCGGCCCCGGTGACCTCGACTGTCATCGAGCGCTTGGACACGTCAACGATCCGGCCCCGGAAGATGTCGGCGTACTCCATGATCTGGCCCCGGCTGTCGCCGTCGGCGGAGATCTTGAACAGCGCCAGCTCGCGCGCCACCGACTCCTCGGGCTCCAGATCGCGGATCTTGATCACGTTGACCAGCTTGTGCAGCTGCTTGGTCACCTGGTCGATCGGGTGGTTGGCGCCGTCGACCGTGAGCGTGATGCGCGAGATCGAGTCGTCGTCGGTGGGCCCCACCGCCAGCGAGTCGATGTTGAACCCGCGACGGGCGAACAGCCCGCTGATCCGGGCCAGCACGCCCGGCGTGTTCTCCACGAGCAGCGACAGGACGTGCTTGCGCCCGGTGCGAAAGCCGGTGGACGCCTGGAGCTCATCGAGGTTAAATACTTCCTTCGTGCCCGGCTCCCCCATCGCTCAGCCCACCATGTCCCGGGCGGCTTTTCCGGCGGGGATCATCGGGTAGCAGTTCTCCTCGCGGGAGACGCGGACGTCGCAGATCACCGGGCCGTCGGTGGCGAGGGCCTTCTTCATCGCGCCGGGCAGCTCGGACTTGTCCTCCACCAGCATTCCGGTGGCCCCGAAGGCCTCGGCCAGCTTCACCCAGTCGGGGCTCGCGCCCATGTCCACCGCGCTGTAGCGGCGATCCCAGAACAGCTCCTGCCACTGGCGGACCATGCCCAGGTAGCCGTTGTTCATGATGAACGTCTTCACCGGGATGTCCTCGGTCACGCAGGTGGCCAGCTCCTGGATGTTCATGATCACCGAGCCATCGCCGGCGAGGCACACCACCTGGTCGTCGGGGCGGGCAACCTTCGCGCCCATCGCGCTCGGCAGGCCGAAGCCCATCGTGCCCAGGCCGCCGGAGTTGATCCACTGGCGGGGTCCCTTGAAGTGGAAGTACTGGGCCGCCCACATCTGGTGCTGGCCCACGTCGGAGGTGAGCACGGCGTCGCCGCCGGTGGCCTCGTAGAGCGCCTCGACCATGTACTGGGGCTTGATCTCAGAGCCCTCGGAATCCTCGTAGCCCAGCGGGTGCTTCTCCTGCCAGCCGTGAATGCGCTCCCACCAGCCGTCCAGGCGGCCACCGTCGGTCTCCAGCGCGCGGTACTCCGCGGTGAGCTTGGGCAGGATGTTCTTGGCGTCGCCCACGATCGGGATGTGAGCCGGCACGTTCTTGGAGATCTCCGCCGGGTCGATGTCGATGTGGATGAACTTCGCCCGCGGGGCGAACTCGGACAGCTTGCCCGTGATGCGATCGTCGAACCGGGCGCCCACGCCGACGATGAGGTCGGCCTCATCCATCGCATAGTTGGCCGCGCGGGTGCCGTGCATGCCGAGCATGCCCAGCCACTGCTCGTGCGGGGAGGGGAAACCGCCGAGCCCCATCAGGGTGCAGGTGACCGGGAACCGGTCGGACTCACACAGCTCCACGAGCTCCTTGGATGCGTCGGCGTTGATCACGCCACCACCGGCGTAGATCACCGGGCGGCGGGAGTTGGCCAGCGCCTTGGCGGCGAGGCGGATCTGCTTGGTGTTGCCCTCCGTGGTGGGCTGGTAGCCCGGCAGGTTCACGGAGTCGACCGGCTCGTACGGGATGTCGGCGCGCGACAGGTCCTGCGGGATGTCCACCAGCACGGGGCCGGGACGGCCGGTGCGGGCGATGTGGAAGGCCTCGTGGATCGCCTCGGGGATCTCCAGCGGGTCCTGGATCATCAGCGAGTGCTTGACCACCGGCATCGTGATGCCGGTGACGTCGGCCTCCTGGAAGCCATCGGTGCCCAGCAGGTCGGTGCGAACCTGGCCGGTGATGAACACCGTCGGCACCGAGTCCATCATCGCGTCGGCGATCGGGGTGACCAGGTTCGTGGCGCCGGGACCGGAGGTGGCCAGCGCCACGCCCACGCGCCCGGAGGCCTTGGCGTAGCCCTCGGCGGCGTGGCCGGCCCCCTGCTCATGGCGGCACTGGATGTGGCGCACGCCGGCGTCGTAGAGCGCGTCGTAGGTGGGAAGGTTGGCGCCGCCCGGGATTCCGAATACGTGCTCCACGCCCTCGGCCTTGAGGCATTCCATGATGGCGTCGACTGCTCGCATTCGCTTCCTTTCGAGGCGTTCCGGCGGGTCGGGGGGTCAGGTACCGGACGGAGGATGGTAACAGCGGTTTTCGGCTCCCCAGCCGCGATCGCAGCTACCTTGGGTGCGTGCGTGCAGGGGTATCCCACCTTCTGGCGGCCGCCGTGCTTCTCGCCGTGCCCGCACCCGCCGGAGCCGGAACGGTGCAGCTCGAGCGGGGCGCCCTCAGCGGGCCCCTCACCAAGGTCGTCAAGGAGCGCGGAGCGGCCGGCGGCAGGGCAGTGACGCTGAGCGGCCGGGGGGCGGTGCGGCGGCGCTTCGCCACGCCACACGGGGTACGGGCCGTGGTGCTCCGCGCTCGCGCCGTGCCCTGTGGCGGCCGGCCGAGGGTGGCCGTGCGGCTCGGCCGGCGGCGCCTTGCGGCCCGGACGGTGCGCTCGCGACGCTTTTACGGCCTTCGATTCCCGGTGGCCGCCGAGCCCGGCGTGCGCACCATCACGCTGCGGCTGGCTAACCCGGGCCGCCGCCGCTCCTGCCGCCGGACACTGGTGCTCGACTCGCTGCGGATCGTGGAGCGCCTGCGGCCCGCGGCCGTCCGCCCGCCCTCCCCGGCGCCGGCCGCTCCCGTGGCCGCGACGGCTGCATCGCCGCCCACGGCGTACCGCAACCCGGTGTTCGCAACGCCCGCCGGTGAGCCCGGCAGGCCGGATCCGATGGTGCTGGACGTGGGGGGCGCCCACTCCGATTACCTGGCGTTCACCACCGGGGAACGCTTTCCGGTGCTGCGCTCGGAGGACCTCGTGCGCTGGACTCCCGCCGCCCCGGCGCTACCCGCGCGGCCCGACTGGACCGAGCAGACCGGTGAGTGGAATCCGTGGGCGCCGAGCGCGATCGAGCGCACGGGGGCCTGCCCCGACTCCACCGGCCCACGCTGCTTCGTGCTGTTCCACGTGTCCAAGCACGACACGCTCTCTCCGGCCACCAACTGCATAGGCGTGGCGGTGTCACCGGTCCCGGAGGGGCCCTACCAGGAACTCGGGCCGCTCGCGTTCACGGGCGGCGGGGTGGACGCCAGCGGCCGGCCGCCCGGGTGCGGGGACGATGGGGGCTACAGCAACATCGATCCCGCGCCGTTGGTGGACACCGACGGGGACGCCTATCTCTACCTCTCCACCGGCCATAAGTGCCCGGCGCCGCCGACGCCCGGCGCGATCTGTCCCTTCGACCGCACGATCTCGGTGATCGAGCTGGCTCCCGACCTGCTGAGCGCCGCCGGACCCCGCCAGGAGCTCTTCAACGGCGCCACCGCGGGATGGGAGGTGGCGCCCTTCGGCCCCGTGGTGGAGAACCCGTGGCCGCTGCGCAGCGGTGACGGCTACGTGCTCCTGTACTCGGGCGGGGCCTACGACGGGCCCTACGGGATGGGCTACGCCACGGCGAGCTCCCCCACGGGCCCGTTCGTCAAGTCCGCCGACAACCCGGTGCTGCGCGAGGACGCAGGCGTCCTCAGCCCCGGAGGCGGGATGCTGGTGACCGGACCCAGGGGCGGCACGTGGCTCGCCTACCACGGCCGGCAGGGCGACTACGACAACCCGCGCGAGCTGCGCATCGATCCCGTGCGGTTCCCGTCGGCATCCTCTGTCGCGGTCGACGGGCCCACCAGCGCTCCCCAGGCCACCGCGCCTTAGATTTAGAACAGGCGCTCCTGGCCGGGCCCGACCGGGGCGTGCCCCTCGTCCTCCTCCTCCGGCTCGGGGTAGTCGAGGTCGGCGCCGCAGGAGGTGCATACCTGGTCGTGGATCGGGACGACGTTTCCGCATTCGGGGCAGTCCCTCAGCGGCGTGGCTCGCTCGTTGCGAATGAGCAGCGCCGCGATCGTCCCGAAGAAGGGCAGGCAGAAGCCGATCAAGAACCAGAGAAAGAAGGACCCGCCCTTGATCTTGGCCACCGCTCCGGCCGATAGGCCGAAGAACAGGAGGATCACGATGAACTCCACCGCGGGGGCGCGCTACAGGACGCGCGTTGCCCAGATGACCGCGATCACGGCGACCACGACAATGGCGATCCACACGAGGCCGGTGATGAACCCGAGCACCACCTTGAACAGCACATAGGCGGCCACCAGCAGGATGGTCACGGCGAGGAGCTTGCGACCTGCCCGGCTGGCGATCTCGCTCATGTGGACAAGGGTAGTGAGCGGCCCGCGCTCATAACAGGTGCGGTGGCCGCGTGGGCACGTAGCGGTCCAGCCCCGGGAGGGGGATCGAGCACATCACCCAGCTCGGCCACCAGACGCGGAAGCACAGCTGGCGCAACCGCCGCAGCAGCCACCAGCTGTCGGTGGAGCAGAAGATCGCCAGTGTGTCGTGGTGCCGGGTCATCGCGACGCGATCCAGTGCCTGGAGCACCACCGGCACGAGGTCCTGCGAGGTGGCGGCCACCGCGGGTCCCACCTGCCCGCTGGAGTCCACCCAGCACAGCGCCGTGGCCCGCGTGGCGGAGGCATCCATCGTGGCCAGGCAAATGCGGGTGCGGCCGAAGAAGTCGTGCAGCATGGGCCGGCGGTGGCCGATCGCCGGCGGCTCGAGGCGCTTCCACTCCGTGGCGGCACGCTCGGGGGAGAGCACGTGCGCGGGCGGGTCGGTGGAGTCGATCTCCTGAGCGCGCCGCTCGCGGAAGTCCTCCGCGGACGCGCGCATGTGCCAGTGGCCGGTCACGGGCATCACCCCGAAGTCGGCGTAGAGCGTGAGGTCGGCGGGGGTGCCGGCCGCCACCACGACACGCCCGAGATCGGGCGTGGGATCGGCGGGCCACAGGCGCTGGAGCAGTGCGCGGCCGATGCCGTTGCGGTGGTACTCGGGGAGCACCATCAGCTCTGTCAGCTCCTCCATCGCACCGAACTGGCAGACGCGCCCGTAGCCCACCGGGCGGCCCTCGTCCTCGCAGACCCAGAAGCCGCCGCCGTCCTGGGAGGCGGTGAACTGCAGCAGGTCGCGGCGCTTGTGCCAGTCGTGCTCGATCTGCTCCTCCGACGGCGGCGCGGTGGACAGCACACCCATCCTGCGGGCGGTGTCGTGCACGGTCAGCTCGGCGAGCGTGAAGGCGGCGCGGAGGTCGGAGTGCTCTCCCTCCCGGAACGTGAGCGCTGCCACGCGATCGGCGGTCACAGTTCCGTCCCAGGCCGATCGCGCTCCTCGGGCAGGTAGCCGCCGAGCGAGGGCGGGTGGCCGAGCTGGCCGAGGCCGGCCGAGGCGCGGCCGAAGAACAGCCCCACGGTCCAGTCGGCCATCAGGCGCAGGCGGCGGGCGAGGCCCGGCATGGCCGCGAGGTGGTAGGTGCGGGCGGCGAACCAGGCGGGGAAGCCGCGCAGCGGCACGCCGAGCATGGTGGCCACGGCCTTGTGCTGGCCCATGTCCACGAACACGCCCAAGGTGCGGTAGCGGAACCGCCGCGTTGGCCGGCCGGCCAGCGTGGCGGCCACGTTGTCGCCGGCCAAGCGGCCCTGGCGCAGGGCGTGCTGGGCGGTGGGGGGGCACGGGGTCCTGCCCTTCTTCGCGGGGTCGGGCACCGCCGCGGCGTCACCGATGGCCCACACGTTGTCGCGGCCGCGGACGCGCAGCTCGTCGTCTGTCTCGATCCGGTCTGCGTCGGTGAGCGGCAGGCCCAGCTCATGAACCACTCGCGGCGGCTTCACGCCGGCGGTCCAGCACAGGCAGCGGGTGGCGATCTCCTCGCCGCCTGACAGGCGCACGCCGCGCTCGGTCACCTCCTCGATCTGGGTCTGCGTGCGGATCTCCAGGCCGCGGGCGCGCAGCTGCTCGGTGGCGAACCGCGCCAGGCCGGCTGGGATCTCCTGCATCACGCGGTCGGCCGCCTCCACCAGCATCCAGCGGGTGCCGTCGAGGCGGCACCGCGGGTAGCGCTCGACCGTGTCCGCCACGTAGTCCTGCAGCTCGGCGATCCCCTCCAGGCCGGCGTAGCCGCCGCCCACGAACACGAACGTGAGCCACTCCCGCCGCTCGTCGCGGTCCTCAATCCCCTCGGCGGTCTCCAGGTGCTGGATCGCCCGGTTGCGCAGAGCGGCGGCCTCGGACAGCGTCTTGAAGCCGATCCCGTGCTCGGCCAGTCCCGGGATCGGAGGCACCCGCGACACCGACCCGAGCGCCACCACGAGCTGGTCGTAGTCCATGGTCTCGGTCCGGCCCTCGGCGGTCTCGATGTACACCTGGTCGAGGTCGGGGTCGGCGCCGATCACGCGGGCGAGGCGAATGTGAGTTGAGCGCAGCTCCTCGCGCAGCGGCACAACCACGTGGCGCGGCTCCAGCGAGCCCGCGGCGGCGCCCGGCAGGAGCGGCGTGTAGAGCAGGAAGTTCTCGTCGGAGACGAGCGTAATCCGTGCGCTCTCGCGCGGCAGCTTTCGCTCGAGCCGCCGTGCTGCGTAGAGGCCCCCGAAGCCACCCCCGGCTATCACCACGTTGCTGGCCATGTCGGCCTCGGAAGCTAGCGCCGGGGGTCCCTCGGCGTCCGTCAGGCCGCTCGCGCCGCCGCACGCGCGGCGTCCAGGCCAGGCCGCATCCCGGCCGGCAGCCTGCGGCGCACGCGCCACGGTGCGCCGCAGAAGGCGTGGTTGGCCACCGTCGCGAAGCCCCCCTCGTCCGTGCGCAGCGCCAGCAGCAGGTGGGCGATGCGGTCCGAGGGCGGCAGCTCGGAGTCGGTTGTGCGCACGCAGAAGCAGTGCACGCGACGGCCGCCTGGCGGTAACAGCAGCGCGCCGGCCTCCCCCACCAGCCACACGCCCATGCCGGACCGCTCCAGCGCCAGCCCGGTCTCGCGGTGAGCCTCCCGCGACTCGTGGCCGAGCAGGTCGCCGAGGAAGCCCTGGGCCGCCGGCTCTGAGCGCTCGTTGCGCGGCCCCTTCGGCCGCAGCACGCTGGCCCCGCGGTAGGCGTACAGCTCGGGGATCACCCACGCGTAGGCCAGGCAGGCGATCGCCCATGGTAGGGCCGCGCGTTTCCCCCTACGCCGACAGGGGCAACCAGGCCCCCAACGGGAAAGGGAGGGACCGAATGTCCGGACGCTTGGGAGGACGAGACAGGGACGTGGAGACTCGCGAGGGCGTGGCCACGCGCGACCACCGCGAGGTGCGCGCCCGCCAGCGTGACGAGTTCGGCGGCACCAACGTGGGAACGGCCTTCTTCGGCTGGCTCGTAGCCGTGGGGATGGCAGCGATACTCACCGGCATCCTCAGCGCCGCGGGGGCCGCCATCGGGCTCACCGAGGTGAGCGGGTCCGAGGCGTCGAGCAACGCCGGGACGATCAGCATCGTGGGCGGCGTGATCCTCCTGCTCATCCTCATGCTGGCCTACTACTCCGGCGGCTACGTGAGCGGGCGCATGTCGCGCTTCGACGGCGGCCGCCAGGGCGCGGCCGTGTGGGTGATCGGCCTGCTGGTCACGATCGCCCTGGCCATCCTGGCGGCGATCGGCGGGTCTGAGTACAACGTGCTCTCGCGCTTCGAGCTGCCGCGCATACCGATCGACGAGGGCGACCTGACGACCGGCGGCATCATCGCCCTGGCCGCCGTGGTGGTGGGCACGCTGCTCGCGGCAATGCTCGGCGGCAAGGCCGGTGAGCGCTACCACCGCAAGGTCGACCGGGCCGGCTTCGACGTCTAGCGGCTAGAGCCGCTCGCGGATCAGGCGCTGCACCTCGGCGCCGTCCGCGCGGCCCTTGGTCTCGCGCATCACAAGACCCATGATCGCCCCGATTGCCTTGTCGTTGCCCTCGCGGACCTTGGCCACGGCGTCGGGCTGGTCGGCCATCGCGCGCTCCACGATCTCATCCAGCTCGCCCTCGTCGGCCTTGCCCAGGCCCTTCTCCTCGACAATCGCTGCGGGGTCGCCGCCTTCCTCCACCATCGCCGACAGCACGTCCTTGGCGGCCGAGCCGGCCACCTGACCGTCGGCCACCATCGCCACGAGCCGGGCCAGAGCCACGGGCTCCACCTTCGACTCCGCCGGGTCCGCCTCGCCCAGGCGGGCCAGCAGCTCGCCGGTCACCCAGTTGGCGATCGCGCGGGGGTCTGCGCCGCCGTCGGCGGCGGCCACCGTGGCCTCGAAGAAGTCGCCCAGCTCCGTGCGGAACGCGAGCAGACGCGCGGCGCCCGGCGGCAGGGAGTGCTCGGACTCCAGGCGCTCCGCGCGCTGGGCGGGCAGCTCGGGGAGCGCGGCGCGGGCGCGATCGAGCATCTCGTCGCTGGGCACCACGGGCACCAGGTCGGGCTCGGGGAAGTAGCGGTAGTCGTGCGCCTCCTCCTTGGAGCGCAGTGGCGTGAGCGTACCCGTGCGGGGGTCGTAGTGCAGCGTCTCCTGGGCCACCGTCTCCCCGTTGCGGAGCAGCTCCTCCTGGCGGGCGATCTCGGCCTCCACCCCCCGTTCCAGGAAGCGAAAAGAGTTCATGTTCTTGAGCTCGGTCTTCACGCCCAGCGTGGCCTCGCCGGTCGGGCGGATCGACACGTTGGCGTCACAGCGCAGCGACCCCTCCTCCATGTTCACGTCGGACACGCCCAGCTGGCGCAGCGTCACGCGCAGTAGTCGCAGCCATTCGGCGGCCTGGGCGGCGGAACGCACGTCGGGCTCGGTCACGATCTCCACCAGCGGCGTGCCGCCGCGGTTGAAGTCCACGACGCTGGCTTCGGCGGAGTGGATGCGGCCCGACGCTCCGGCGTGCACCAGCTTTGCGGCGTCCTCCTCGAGGTGCACGCGGTGGATGCGGATGTGGCCGAGCCGCCCGTCGCGGGCCAGCGGGATGTCGTACTGGGACACCTGATAGCCCTTGGGCAGGTCGGGATAGAAGTAGTTCTTGCGGTGGAAGATCGACCGCGGCGCCGGCTCGCAGCCCAGCGCCATCCCGATCATCAGCCCGAAGTGGATCGCTTCGGCATTGACCACCGGGAGCGTGCCCGGCAACCCCAGGCAGACGGGGCACGTGCGCGTGTTGGGCGGCTCTCCGAACGAGAGGGCGCAGCCGCAGAACATCTTCGTCCGCGTGGACAGCTGCACGTGGATCTCGAGGCCGATCACGGGCTCGTAGGCGCGCTGGGCCACCGCGCTCTCAGACACGAGCCGCACTCCCGTCGAAGCCGACAGAGCGCTCCAGCGCGTGGGCGGCGTCCAGGATGCGGTTCTCGCTGAAGGCGGGCCCCGCGAGCTGGATTCCCACCGGCAGCCCGTCGGACAGGCCGCCCGGGATCGAGATTGCGGGGATGCCCGCCAGCGGCATCGGCACGGTGCAGAAGTCGTTCAGGTACATCGCCAGCGGATCGTCGGTCTTCTCGCCCAGTGCGAAGGCCACCGTCGGCGTGGTGGGCGTCACGATCAGGTCCACCTCCTCGAAGGCGGCGCGGAAGTCCTCGGCGATCTTGGTGCGCACGCGCTGGGCACGCCCGTAGTAGGCGTCGTAGTAGCCCGACGACAGCGCGTACGTGCCGAGCATGATGCGCCGCTTGACCTCCGCGCCAAAGCCGGAGGCGCGGGTCTCCTCGTACAGCGACAGCAGGTCGCCGTTGCCCCTGCGGACGCCGTAGCGCACGCCGTCGAAGCGGGCCAGGTTGGCGCTGGCCTCGGCGGGGGCGATCACGTAGTAGGCGGAGATGCCCTGGTCGGAGTGCGGCAGGGACACCTCGTCGAGCGTGCCGCCCAGATCCTCGATCCGCCTCAGCGTGGCCTCGAACACCTCGCGCACGCCGGCCTCGATGCCCTCTCCGGTGAGCTCCGGCGGCACGCCGAAGCGCAGGCCCTCCAGGCTCTCGGCCGTGGGCAGGCGCACCTCCTCGGGCATGCCAGTGGAGGTGGAGTCGCACGGGTCCCGGCCCACCATGTGGCGCAGTAGCAGCGCGGCATCGGTCACGTCACGGGTGAGCGGGCCGGCCTGGTCCAGCGATGAGGCGAACGCGATCATCCCGTACCGCGACACGGCGCCGTATGTGGGCTTGAGCCCCACGACCCCGCACAGCGCGGCGGGCTGGCGGATCGAGCCGCCCGTGTCGGTCCCGATGGCCCAGGGGGCGAGCCCCGCCGCCACCGCGGCGGCCGAGCCGCCGCTGGAGCCGCCCGGCACGCGGCTGCGGTCCCACGGGTTCTGCACCGACCCGAAGCCCGAGTTCTCGTTGGAGGAGCCCATCGCGAACTCGTCCATGTTGGTCTTGCCCAGCAGCGGGGCGCCCGCGTCGGCCAGCCGCTGCACGGCGGTGGCCGTGTACGGCGGCCGGTAGCCCTCCAGGATGCGCGAGGCCGCGGCGCTCGGGACGCCCTCCGTGCAGAAGAGGTCCTTGACCGCCAGCGGCACGCCGCCCAGCGGGGCGTCGGGCGCCGGCGGCGCCTCGGGTGGGCCGTCGGCGTGCCACAGGAAGGCGTTCAGATCATCGCCCGCGGCGCGCTCGCGCCAAGCCTCGAACAGCTCGGCGGCGCTCACCTCGCCCGCGCGCACGCGCTCGGCGGCCGCGGCCGCGGTCAGCTCCAGCAGCTCGGCGGTCATGCCCCTGGGCTCGGCACCCGGAAGCCGGTGCCGTCGGTGTCCGGCGCCTGCTCGAGCGCCACCTCGCGCGGCAGGCTCGGCCGGGGCTCGTCGGGCCGCAGCACGTTCTCCAGCTCGACCACGTGCGAGGTGGGCTCCACGTCGTCGAGGTCCAGCTCGGAGAGCTTCTCGATGTGGTCGAGGATCGTGGACAGCTCGCCGGTCATCCGCTCCACCTCGTCGCCGGTGAGGCGCAGGCGGGCCAGCCGGGCCACGTGCAGGACCTGTTCGCGTTCGATCATCGGACGGCGATTGTATGCGGGAGTTTCCCGTTGACCGCCGCCCGCGGCGAGCGTAGGTTGGCCGTGGACTGGCAACGGATAGGGAGGAGCACCATGTCCGATCAGAACAAGGACGCCGCGCGGCGGTGGTTCGACGCCTGGAACACCGGCGAGCTGGACCTGCTCGACGAGATCGTGGCGCCCGACGCCGTGGACCACGACCGCTACAACCCGAACGCCTCAGGCGGCCTGGAGGGCGCCAAGCGCACGGTCGCGATGTACCGGGAGGCTTTCCCCGACATCGCCTTCACCGTGGACGACGTGATCGCCGAGGGCGACAAGGTGGTGGTCCGCTGGACGGCCACCGGTACCCATCAGGGGGAGATCATGGGCATCCCCGCCACGGGCAACAAGAGCACAGTCAGCGGCATAGGCATCGACCGCTTCGAGGACGGCAAGATCGTGGAGGCGTGGAACGCCTGGGACACCCTCGGGATGATGCAGAACATCGGCGCGTTGCCTCAGCAGGAGGCGGCCTCGGCCTAGGGCTCGGAGACCGGCGTGTGCGGCGGGGTCTGACCGTCCTCGGCTCTGACCTCGTCCCACGCCGTCCCCGCCTCCTCTTCTCGGACGGCCGCCCGCACGGCTAGGGCGATCACACCGAGCACGACCAGCGCCAGGGGCGCTCCGGGCTTCACGACGGTGGCGTCGTCGAAGCCAGGCTCCTGGATTATCCGATAGGCCACCAGCAGGCCCGCCACCACCGCGGCGAGCGCCGCCAGGGCACTCGGGGTCGTGGGTGCACTGAAGCGCTTCCCGGCGGCGCGCAGGTAGGCGGCGGCCAGGGCGAGGACGGCGGTGGCCAGCAGGAACACGAGCAGCACGCGGTCGATCGCCCCCGACGCCTGCCACGCGTTCTTCTCCTCGCCCTCGGCGGCGATGCTTGCGTCTTCTTGAACCCTGCGTTGGGGCTCAGCCCCGAGGGCACCCGAACCCGGGTCAGAGATCGACTCGGTCCGCCGGAAGTCTTCGCCGGCGACCGTGCTGTACCAGTCCATCGCCATCACGAACAGCAGCGCGAATGCCGCCAGGGCGGCGATCACGTCGGCGCGCAGCAGGCGGGAGTAGTTCACGAGGACGCCGCGGGCGGCGCGGGCAGCGCCTCCACCTCGCGTGGCGCGCTCACCGGGACGCCGGAGGAGTCCGTGAGACGCCCGGGGCGGCTCAGGCGCTCGTCCCGCATGGCCGTCAGGCTGGCGGCTACGACCCCGGCGGAGGCCAACAGGCCGAGCCACGCGCCGGCGCCCCGGCCCACCACGTCGCCGGGCGGCGAGAGCAGCCGGATCGCGACGATCACGAAGACCGCCGTGCCGACAAGCGTGAGCAGCGCCTCGTAGGCGACAGCGGGCGAAGCCGAGGGGAAACGGGCGGTCACCACCAGCAGCGCGAGCGCGCCCGCGGCAACCACCGCCACGATCACGTCCGTAACCGCGAACGACTCCCAGCCGCTCTGCTGGTCGAACCACGGTAGGAACAGGGAGACGAGCAGGACCACGCCGACGACGCCCACCAGCCACTCGCCCACTCTCAGCCTGCGGAGATCCACGCCGCGCAGGGTACCCGCGCTAGGCCGGCAGTGCGTATCCGGTTGGCTCAGGCTGCGCGGTCATGGAGCGCGATCTGTCGGTAGGTCGTGGGGTCGTGGAGCGCGCCGAGTCCGAGCAGGGTCTGGAAGGCGGCCATCGGGGTGCCGCGACGGTTGTGGCGGAAGACGTA
>DASROS010000121.1:0-36023 GCA_035646775.1 Thermoleophilaceae bacterium
GCCCGGCGCGAGCGAAACCGCGTGCAATGAGGCTCCAGGCCACAGCACTGCTCGTTTCCGTCCTCGCCGTTCCGCCTGTCGCCTACGCGGTGGACCCCGAGCGGGGCGGGGGCGCGGCGATTCCGCCGAGCGGCGGCGCCATGGCGCCCGACCCGACGACACCCGATCCCACGGAACCGACCGCCCCGCCGCTGGTGCCGCTCGACGCGCCACCGCCGCCGGCTGGCGGTGCGAAAATCGAGGAGCCCGTCCCCCCGGCGAAGAAGCCGAAGGCGCGCGCGGCCCAGGACGACGGCGGCTACACCGAGGTGCAGGTGCCGACGCCCAGCGCGGAAGCGTCCCCCGAGGACTCCGGCTCCACCCTTGGGGGCTCCGGTCTGGCCAACACGGGGTTGGAGCTGTCGCTGGTGCTGGCGGCCGGCATGTCCATGCTCGGCGCCGGCCTGCTGGCGCTGGGCCTCGTTCGCCGGCCCCGCTGACGCCCGCTGCCTAGGGCGCGGGGGCCAGGCCGACCCGGCGGGTGGCCGTGGCCGTGTTGCCCGCGGCGTCGCGCGCCGTGGCCCTGGCCTCGAATACCACCGTCTTCCCGGCGGCCAGCTGCTCGCGCAGACTGTCCTGCAGGGCCCTGGGCAGCTCCAGCGTGAGGTCGGCGCTGCCGGCGGCCGACCGGTCGCCTGTCCGCGCGGTCACGCCCTCCTCGCCCGCGCCGGTGCCCGCCAGCGTCGCCTCGGCGTCGCAGGGCTCGTCGCAGAGCACTCGCACGTTCAGGTGGCCCTGTCCCAGCACGTCCTGGCGCCCGGGGACCTCGATCCGCGCCTTCGGGGCCTGCTCGTCGGCCGGGGCCGGTGCCGGTCGCGGGCTGGAGGCGGTCATCGCGCCCCAGCCCAGCGCCACGCCGGTGGAGCCGCCCGTGTACAGGTCGTCGCCTCCCGCGGCGGACGCGGGGCCGTTGCCCGGGATGAAGCTTGCGCCGAGCAGGTAGCTGCGTGCCTGGCCGGGCCGGATGTAGTCGAGGGTGCGTGCCCTCATCGTGGCTACGCCGCCCGAGTACACGAGCTCGGGTACGCCCGCGTCGGTCACGTCCAGCACCGTCACCTGCAGGCGCTTGGATAGCGCTCCGCCGCCGGTTCCGGGGACGTCGGAGACCGTCGGGGCGCTCAGGGTGAGCAGGCCGCCGGACTTCCCGCGGTTGACCACCGTGACGGTGCCGTCGGTGCTCTGGCCCGGCTCCAGGTCGGAGACCTCGAGCACCGTGCCGGCGGGACCGTGGCCCGCGGTCACCGATCCGGACAGCGGGCCCACCTGTATACCCGCCTGGGGTGCGGCACCGGACCCACCCGTGCCCGAGGCGATGGCGACGGCCACGACCGACAGGACGGAGGCGGTGGCGGCGTACAGGACGCGCCCGATGAAGCTTGTCCGCGAGAAACGGCCCATCACAACCCCATCGGCCAGATGAGGGTGCCGACTTGAGCAGTGCCGGCCCGGGCCAGGCCCGGAGTGGCCGAGCCCCCGCCTATCGTGGTCGCGGTGAGTTCGATCCCCTACAGCATCCGGCGCTCCGAGCGGGCCCGGCGCGCCCGCATCCAGGTGTCCGCCGAGGGTGTGGAGGTGGTGGTACCCCGGCGGCTGCCCATGCGCGACGTGGAGCCGTTCGTGGAGGAGAAGCGCGCCTGGATCGAGCGCACCCTGCGCCGGATGCGCGAGGCGGAGGAGGAGTTCGCCCCCGCGCGGCTCGCGCCCGGGGGAGAGGTGCCCTACCTGGGCGAGCGGCTGACCCTGAAGGTGCATGTGGAGCCGGGCCGCGTACGCGCCCACGTGGCGCGCCGAGACGAGGCACTGGAGGTGCGCGTTCGGGCTCCTGGAGCGGAAACGCTGCGCCACGCCCTGGAGCGCTGGTATCGCCGTCGCGCGCGCGAGGAGATAGCGTCGCGGCTGGATGCCGCGGTCACGCGGGCGGGGCGCCGCTACAACGGGTTGCAGATACGCGGCCAGCGCAGCCGCTGGGCGAGCTGCTCGTCGAACGGCGCCATGAGCTTCAACTGGCGGCTGCTGCTTGCGCCGTCTGAGATCCTGGACTACGTGGTCGAGCACGAGGTGGTCCACCTCGAGGTGCACGACCATTCCGAGCGCTTCTGGGAGCTGTTGGGGTCGCGCTCGGCGGACTGGGAACGCCACGAAGCCTGGCTACGCCGTCACGGGCACAGCCTGAGGCTCTAGCAAGCGGTCGCGGGGTCCAAGAGGCCTTGAAGACTTACGAATAGTTAGCTATAATTCTCGTCCATAACGACTAGGAAGGGATCCAGAACTGGCTGCCACCAAGACGACAACCCCGGAAGTGACCACCGACTCGCTGCAGCTCTTCTTCCGCGAGGCCGCGCGCCATCCCCTGCTCACCGCCGAGGAGGAGATCGAGCTGGCCAAGCGCATCGAAATGGGCGACCTGGCGGCCAAGGACCGCATGATCAACGCAAACCTGCGTCTGGTCGTGTCGATCGCGCGCAAGTTCCAGGGCCAGGGGCTCCCGCTCTCCGACCTCATCCAGGAGGGCATGCTCGGCCTGATCCGGGCGGTGGAGAAGTTCGACTGGCGCAAGGGGTTCAAGTTCTCCACTTACGGCACCCTATGGGTGCGACAGGCCATCGGCCGCGGGCTGGCCAACACCAGCCGCACCGTCCGCCTGCCCGTGCACATCGCAAGCCTGGCTCGCAAGATCGGCGACCGCGAGCGCGAGCTCGGGGCGCAGCTCGGCCGCGAGCCCACTGACGAGGAGATCGCCGACTCGCTCGCCATGACTCTCGAGGAGGTCCAGGACATCCGTGCCGCGGACCGCAACCCCACCAGCCTCGACAAGGGCGTCGGTGAGGACGCGGATGCCGCCCTCGGCGATCTGATCGCCGACGACGGCGAGACCCCCGATGAGGAGGTCGCCAACGACGAGAGCAGGCTCAAGGTCCTGCGCGTGGTCTCCGAGCTGCCCAGCCCCGACCGGGACGTGCTCACGCTGCGCTACGGCCTGGGCCGCGACGGCGAGGAGGTGGCGCTGCGTGAGACCGGGCGCCGGCTCGGCTTCTCCGCCGAGAACGTGCGTCAAATAGAAGACCGCGCGTTGCGAAGGTTGGCTGAAGACGGCGAGCTCGCCGCTCTGCGGAACGCGGCGTAAGAACTCAGTCGACAGCCGACTGTCGACTTCTTACTCCCACCGGAACCCGCGAACCGCCAGCACAACGCCTGTGCCAGCCCATAGTCCGACCACGGCCAGAGCGCCGAGGTGCTCGCCCAGGCCGGCGCCGGTCACGATCGCGCCCGAGAGGCCGTCGACCACGTGCTTGAGCGGAAGCGCCTCGGCGGCGGCCTCGAGCGCTGGAGGCAGGCTCTCGCTGGAGTAGAAGACGCCCGAGACGAACATCACCGGCAGGAAGATCGCGTTCACGTAGGCGGCGGCCGAGTCGAAGTTGGGGATCACATGCGACAGGGCGATGCCCAGCGAGCCGAACGCGACAACGCCCGCGCCCGTGAACGCGATCAGGGCGATCCAGTCCCGCGGCCAGCTCACGTCATAGAGGAGGTGGCCGATCGCGACCACCACCAGCACCTGCACGAAGGCGTTGGCCACGGCGCTGCCCAGGAACCCCGCGAGGTATGACGTAGTGGGCATGGGCGTGCCCCGCAGGCGCTTGAGGATGCCCTGCTCGCGCAGGAAGGTGAGGTTGAACGCCATCGCGTTGAACGTGGTGGCCATGATGCTCAGGCCGGCTATGCCCGGGATCAGGATCTCGAGCCGGTCGTCGTCACCCCCGTAGACCGACGCCACCAGCACCAGCAGCACCAGCGGCAGCACGAAGCTGAAGAAGGCCGCGCTGGGGTTGCGCCAGAACAGCTTGCGCTCCAACCGGAACTGCTGCCAGGCGAGCGCGATCGGGCTCATCTGTCGTCCTCCGCAGTGAGCTCGAGGTAGACCTCCTCGAGCGTGGGGCGAGCCACCTCGAGGGCGTGCAGGCGCTCGCCGCGGGCCAGAGCGTCGCCGGTCAGGCGGTGCAGGAGGTCGGTGGGGTCCTCGGTCTGGTGCTCCACCCTGCGGCCCTGCGACTCGTACGACACGCGGTATCCCGCGCTGGCCGGCGTGAGCGAGTCGGGTGCGCCCTCGGCCACGATCTGGCCGTCCTTCACGATCGCCACGCGGTCGGCGAGCGCCTGTGCCTCGTCGAGGTAGTGGGTGGTGAGCAGCACGGTCTTGCCCAGCTCGCGGAGCGTGCGCACCACGTCCCAGGCGGTGCGCCTGGCGGCGGGGTCGAAGCCGGTCGTGGGCTCGTCGAGGAACACCAGCTCGGGGTCGCCCACGAGCGCCAGCGCGAGGTCCAGCCGCCGGTGCTGGCCGCCGGACAGGCGGTTGGAGCGCGTGCCGGCGCTCTCCGACAGCCCGACCATCGAGATGGTCTCGCTCGGATCGCGGGGGGTCGGGTAGGCCTTGGCCATGTGCGACACGGCCTCGTGCACGGTCAGCCGGGGATAGAACCCCGCGCTCTGCAGCACTATGCCCACTCGCTGCTTGAGGTCGCGCTCGCCCGCGGCGGGATCGGACCCCAGCACGCTCGCCTCGCCGCCCGAGCGCTCGCGGTAGCCCTCGAGGATCTCGACGGTGGTGGTCTTGCCCGCGCCGTTGGGGCCGAGCAGGCCGAAAACCTCGCCGCGTTGCACCGTGAACGACACGCCCCGCACGGCCTCCACGGCGCCGTAGCTCTTGCGCAGGTCAGACACCTCTATCGCCGGCGAGGCCACGCACCTGACTATGCCAGGGGTGGCTCCGGGCGTATGAGTGGGGCGGTCGGAGCCCGGCGCCGGTTACAGTCTTGGGTCGGTTGGCTAGTAACGAGGAAGGGAAGGAAGATCACGAGGGTCTAGGTTTCGCGCGGATAGCCGCGCTCGCTGGCGTGCTCGCAGCCGCCGCGCTGGTGGCCTTCCTGCTGTTCGGGGGAGGGGGCGGCTACGAGGTGACCGCCCGGTTCCTCAACGCCGGGCAGCTCGTGAAGGGCAACGTGGTCCAGATCGGCGGCGCGCCGGCGGGAAGCGTGAGCTCGATCAAGATCACGCCCGACGGCCGGGCCGACGTGAAGTTCACCGTCGAGGATCGCTTCACGCCACTGCCGGAGGGCACGCGCGCGGTGGTCAAGCAGCAGTCCCTGTCGGGGATCGCGAACCGCGTCGTGGACATCGAGCTCGGCGACGGTGACGGTAAGGGGATTCCCAGCGGCGGGCTGATCGGGCCGGATGACACCGACGTGGCGGTGGAGCTCGACGAGATCTTCAACCTCTTCGACCCCGTGGCCCGCGTCGCGGTCCAGGACTTCTTCAAGGGCTCGCGCAGGATGCTCGAGGGGCGCGGGCAGGAGCTGAACCGGGGCACCAAGTACCTCAACCCCTCGCTCTCCACATCTCGCCGCCTGTTCGGCGAGCTGGCGCGCGACGAGGTGCTGCTGCGCGACTTCCTCACCGACTCGTCGAACCTCGTCGGGGCTCTCGCCGAGCGGCGCTCAGACCTCACCGGAGCGGTGGGCAACCTCAACCGCACCTTCGGCGCGCTGCGCAGCGAGAAGAGCGCGCTGGCGGAGTCGGTGGAGCGCCTGCCGCCGTTCATGCGGCGCGCGAACACCACGTTCGTGAACCTGCGCGCGGCACTCGACGACGTGGACCCGCTGGTGGACGCCTCCGAGCCGGTGGCCAAGCGCCTGCAGCCTTTCCTCGCGGAGGCGCGCGGCTTCGCCGCTGACGCCGAGCCCACCGTGCGCGACCTCAGCGTGACCATCCGCCGGGCGGGCGCAGGCAACGACCTGATCGACTTCGCCAAGAGCTTCCCGCCGCTGGCGCGCACCGCGCTCCAGGCGCGCCAGATCCACGGCGCCCGGCGCGAGGGGGCCTTCCCCGAGACCGTGAAGGCCCTCAACGGAGCTGCGCCCGAGATTGCCTTCGGGCGCCCCTACACGCCCGACTTCGTGGGATGGCTGGACGACTTCTCCACGTCGGGCGCCTATGACGCCCTGGGCGGCTTCTCCCGCGCCGGCATCTCGTTCGACGAGATCCTGGCCGGCGGCCAGCCGGTGAAGGGCGGCCAGTTCAAGCGCTGCCCGGGTGGCGCGGACGTGGCGGCATCGGACGGATCGAACGTGCTGTCGGCCTCCGAGCAGGCCGCGCTCGACTGCCGCGAGTCCGATCGAGGAGCGGGACCGTGAGGCGCGTGGCCGCGGCCCTGATGGTCGTGCTTGTGGTGGCGGGCGGCGTGGTACTCGCAGCCGCAAGCGGCGACAAGCCGACCGGCACCAAGTACAGGGCCGTGTTCGACAACGCCTTCGGGCTCACCAAGGGCGGTGACCTCAAGATCGCCGGCGTGCGCGCAGGGCAGACGACCGGCTTCAAGGTCTCGCGCCAGAAGCCGCGCAAGGCGGTCGTGGAGTTCGAGATCTCCGAGCCGGGCGTTGGTGAGCTGCGCGAGGATGCCCGCTGTGAGATCAGGCCGCAGTCGCTGATCGGCGAGTACTTCGTGGACTGCCAGCCGGGCAGCTCGAAGAAGGCGCTGAAGCCGGGCGGCACGATCGACGTGGAGAACACGAGCTCGACGATCCCGGTGGACCTCGTGAACAACGTGCTGCGCCGCCCCTATCGCGAGCGACTGCGCCTGATCATCGCCGAGCTGGGCACCGGTCTTGCCGGCCGTGGCGAGGACCTCGGCGAGGTCCTCCGTCGCGCCCATCCGGGGCTGCGCGAGACGAGCAAGACGCTTCGGATCCTTGGAGACCAGAGGCGCACCATCAAGAAGTTCATCACCGACGCCCAGGTGGTCACCGAACAGCTCGAGAATCGCAAGGCGGACGTGGCCAGGTGGGTGGTGGAAGCCGGCGACACCGCCACGATCACCGCCTCGCGCCGAGCCGATCTGCAGCGCAACTTCGCGCTGCTGCCGGCCACGCTGGACGAGCTGGAGCCCTACATGGCCCGGCTTGGCGAGCTCGCGGACGAGCAGATCCCGCTGCTGGCGGACCTCGAGACCGCCGCGCCCGACCTCGACACCTTCCTCGCCCGCCTCGGCCCCTTCTCCGAGGCCTCCCGTCCCGCCTTCCGCGGTCTGGGCAAGTCATCGGTGGCCGGATCGAAGGCCTTCGCCGCGACAGACGAGGAAGTGGCCAAGCTGCGCGAGCTCGCGGGCAACGCGCCGGGCCTGGCCAAGCCGCTGCGCCAGCTGCTCGTGACGCTCGACGATCGCAAGCGCGCGGTGGAGAACGATCCGCGGGCCAAGGCCACCGCCCCGCCGGCCCCCGACAAGACCGCCATCCGCGGCAGCGGCGGATTCACCGGCTTCGAAGGCCTGTGGGACTACTTCTTCTGGCAGGGCCTCGCCATCAACGGGCGCGACGACATGGGCCACGTGCTGAAGATCATCGGCATCGAGGATCCCGACTGCACGCCCTACTACGCGACGGATGAGGGCGAAGAGGAGACGTTCAAGCGCTGCAACCAGTTCCTCGGTCCCGATCAGCCCGGCGTGACCACGCCCGATCCGGTGGCCGGCGGCAGCGCATCCGCCTCCACTGCGACGAAGATCCGCTCGGCGGCCGCCCCCCGTTCCGAGCGCGAGAGCGACAGCCCCGAGGACATGGCCCGCAAGCTGTTCCACCAGCTGCCCGGTACCGACGACCAGGCGGCCCCCAAGGCGCCCGCGCCCTCGGTGCCTCAGGCGCCGTCCGCCACCAGCCCGACCCCGACCCAGGACCGGCAAGCCCCCCTCCTGGACTACCTGCTGGCGCCATGAGGAGCAACCGCGGAACATCGATCGTCGCCAGCCCCGTGCTCGTGGGCGCCGTCACGGTGCTCGTGGCGATCATCGCCGTCTTCATCGCCTACAACGCCAACGCCGGCCTGCCCTTCGTGCCCACCTACGACCTCAAGGCCGAGGTGCCCAACGGCGCCAAGCTCGTGGAGGGCAACGAGGTGCGCCTCGGCGGCTACCGGGTGGGCGTGGTGGACAAGATCACGGCCCGGCGGGAGGGCAAGGGGGCCGAGGAGCGCTCGGTGGCCGTGCTGGAGATGAAGCTCGACAAGACCGCCGAGCCGCTTCCGGTGGACACCGCCATCGCGATCCGCCCACGGTCGGCGCTCGGCCTGAAGTACGTGGAGATCACGCCGGGGCGCTCCAAGAAGCTGCTCGAGACGGGCGACACGGTGAAGCTGGCCAGCGGCGTGGCCGACACCGAGCAGCCCGAGGACCTCGAGGACGTGCTGTCCACCTTCGACGCGGAGACGCGCGAGGCGTCGCGCGTTGGCCTCGAGGGCTTCGGCACCGCGCTGGCCGGACGGGGCGGATCGATCAACGAGGCCATCTCCTCCCTCAACCCGCTGCTGCGCGAGCTCACCCCGGTGATGCGCAACCTCAACGATCCCGCCACCGAGCTCGACGGCTTCTTCCGCGGGCTCGGCGCCGCGGCCGGCGAGGCGGCCCCAGTGGCGCGCGAGCAGGCAGAGCTGTTCACCAACATGGCCGACACCTTCGACGCGTTCTCGCGCGACCCCGAGGCGCTGCGCCAGACCATCGAGGAGGGGCCGCCCACACAGGTCACCGCCATTCGCTCGTTCCGCGCGCAGCGCCCGTTCCTCGCCGACTTCGCCGACCTCTCCCGGCGCCTGCGGCCCGCGGCGCGGGAGCTGCCGCGTTCGCTTCCGGCGATCAACGCCGCCCTCGCCACCGGCACCCCCGTGTCGCGCCGCGTGCCCCAGCTCACGGACGACCTGGCCGGGCTGTTCGGCGAGCTGCAGGATCTTGGCGAGAACCCCAACACCCTGCTCGCCCTGCGAGATCTCGACCAGACCATCGACGTCGCGCGCCCCGGCGTCCGGTTCATCGCGCCCTACCAGACGGTCTGCAACTACGCCGTCTACTTCTTCAACCCGCTTGGCACCCACATCTCCCAGCCGGGTGGTGGCGGCACAGTTGAGCGGATCCTGCTCAAGCAGGCCGACCGCGAGCAGGCCAACCCGCTCACGGCCCGCAGCGCCTCGCGCCCCGTAGATACCCCGACGCCCCAGGAGCCCGGTCCCAACGCGCCGGCGGCACTGCATACCCAGTACGGCGGGCCGGCCGTGGACTCGAGCGGCCGCGCCGACTGCCAGGGCGGCCAGACGGGCTACCCGACCGGGCGCCTCGCCGCAGACGCGCGCTACGCCGGCCAGCCCGGTGGCCAGAACGTGGTGCTCGACGCCGACACCCCGGGCCTGCGCGGCGGCACCTTCAAGTCTCGCCAGCTCGGCATCGACAGCCTGAAGGACGTGCCCTAGCCATGGGCCTCTTCAACCGCAAGCGCCGTCATCCGGGCAACACGGGCATGTCGCCGTTCAAGGCGGGCCTGATCGCGATCCTCCTGATCGTCGTGGGGTCGTACTTCGGCTTCACCAAGAGCAACCCGTTCTCGAGCCCGTACAAGCTCACCGCCGTCTTCGAGAACGCGAACAGCATCAAGCGCAATTCTCCCGTCCGGATCGCCGGCGTGGAGTCGGGCAAGGTGTCGAAGGTCGAGGTGATCGACGGCAAGACGGGCGCCGCCCGCGTGGAGATGGAGATCAAGGAGACCTCCCTCCCGATCCACGAGGACGCCGAGCTGAAGATCCGGCCGCGGATCCTGCTCGAGGGCAACTTCTTCGTGGACCTGAGGCCGGGCTCACCCAATGCGCCTGTGCTCGGGGACGGCGAGAAGCCGATCCCCATGAGCCAGACCGCGCAACCGGTGCAGCTGGGGGAGATCCTGTCCGTGCTCAAGGCCGACGTTCGCGGGGACCTCCGCACCCTGCTCGCCGAATTCTCGCTCAAGGGCCTGGGCGGAGGGGGCGCGGAGGGCTTCAACGACGCGATCCCGTTCTTCGAGCCCGCCTACAAGAGCACGTCGCTCGCCAACGATGCCCTCCTCGGCGTGGATCCCACGCGCGACCTGCGGCGAGTGCTCAAGGGCCAGCAGGGCGTGGCTGAGGCGCTCACGGTGGACGAGCCGGCCCTCAAGAATCTCGTGACCGACCTCAACACGGTGGCCGGCGCCGTCGCCCGCGAGGACGAGTCGCTGCGCGCGGCGATTCCGGCGCTGCGAGACACGCTGAAGGTGGGGTCGCCCGCGCTGGCCTCGCTCAACTCTGCGCTGCCACCGCTGCGCGCCTTCGCGAAGGAGGCGCTGCCGGGCGTGCGCTCTTCCGACGAGACGATCGATGCCGCGCTGCCCTTCCTGCGCCAGGCGCGCGCCCTGGTGGGCCCTGACGAGCTCCAGGGCACGGCCGCGGAGCTGCGCCGCCAGATCCCCAACGTGGTGCGCCTCAATCGCAGGCTGATCCCCTTCCTGGGTCAGCAGCGCGCGTTGGCCTCGTGCACGAACGAGGTGCTCGTGCCGTACTCGCGAACAGCGATCCCGTCGGGCGAGTCCGGCAACAGCGGCTCCCTGGTGCGCGAGCAGATCCAGCGCAGCTTCGTGGGACTGTCCGGCGACAGCCGCACCAGCGACGCCAACTCGCCGTACTTCCGCGTGCAGGCCGTGCCGCCGCAGGAGCTCGCCGCGGGTCAGGTGCAGCCCGTTCCGCCGACCGACCCCACCGTTCCGCCGCCCCATCGCCCCGATGTGCCGTGCGAGACGCAGGACGTGCCCAACCTCAATGCCCCGCAGGGAGCGACCGCGGAGTTCACGACCTCCGCCGGCAGCCCCGTTCCGGGCGCCCCCGGGGTTCCGGGCGTCGACCTGCCCCTTCCCCGTAAACAGGCTCAACTGAAGACGATCATGCAGCGCTACCTGCGCAGCGACGAATACGAGCGCCTCGTGGCGCGTGCGCGGAAGGCGGAGAAGCGGTGAGGCGCGCGATTGGCAAGTACTGGCGGGATGCGGTCGCGCTGCTCGCGCTGGTCATTCTCGCGGTGGGAATCGGCGGCTACATCCTCTCCCAGCAGCGGCTGCGGTTCCCGTTCGTGGAGGACAAGCCGCAGGTGATCAAGGTCGAGCTCGAGGACGCGCAGGCGGTGACCCCCGGCCAGGGCCAGACCGTTCGGGTGGCGGGCGTGGAGATCGGCGCCATCGGGAAGGTCAACGTGGAGGACGGCATCGCCGTCGTGGACATGGAGATCTCGCCGGAGTACAACGGCCTGATCCGCCAGGACGCCACCGTGCTCCTGCGACCCAAGACGGCCCTGAAGGACATGCTGCTCGAGGTGGACCCCGGTGAGGGCCGCCCCGTGCCCGACGGTGGCCGCCTCCCGGTGGCCAACACCTCCCCGGACATCGACCCGGACGAGATCTTCGCGTCGCTGGACACAGATACCCGCAGCTACCTCAAGATCCTCGTCAGCTCGGGCGGCCAGGGGCTGGAGGGCCATGGCGAGGATCTGCGCAAGACGCTGCTGCGGCTGGAGCCGCTGCACCGCGACCTCGCGCGCCTCAACGGAGCGGTGGCGGACCGGCGCGCCAGCCTCAAGACCCTGATCCGCGACTACGGCGAGATCGTGCAGGAGCTGGATGGCAAGGACAAGGAGCTGGTACGCCTCGTGCGTGGATCCAACCAGGTGTTCTCGGCGCTGGCCGCGGAGGAGTCCAACGTCTCGGCCACCGTGAACAAGCTGCCGGGGGCGCTGCGCCAGAGCGCGTCCACGCTCGCCAAGGTGGACACGCTGGGCGACCGTCTCGGGCCGGCGCTCAACGCGCTGCGCCCGCCCTTCAGGCGCCTGGATGAGACCAACGCGGCCGTGCGCCCGTTCGTGACCGAGGCGGCGCCGATCGTGCGTGACCAGATCCGCCCGTTCACCCGTCGCGCGAAGCCGTACATCGCCAACCTCGGCGCTGCGTCGCGCGATACGTCGCGTGCCCTGCCCGACCTCACCAGCTCGCTCTCAGAACTCAATCGGTTCTTCAACATCGGTGCCTACAACCCCGGCGGGGCAGAGGGACTATCCGGGGACATACAGCGCGACCGCGACCGCGAAGAGGGCTACCTCTACTGGCTGGCGTGGACCGCGCAGAACGGCGTCTCGCTGTTCAACACCTCCGACGCCAACGGGCCCTTCCGCCGCCTCACCCTGTGTGGCGCGAGCGTGCCATCGGCGGCCTCGCAGCTGACGGGAGCGATCGAGCAGCTGGTCGAGAATGATCCCGCGCAGATCGCCCAGGCGCCTGAGATCCTCAACACCATCGCGTCCTCCGGCTTCGGGACGTGTGAGTTCTAGTGGTCAAGGAAACGCCCAGCGTCGGCCGCATCGCCGCGATGGTGGGCTTCACGCTCTCCTGCGTGGGGATCCTGCTGTTCCTCTGGCTGTCATTCGGCGGCACCATCCCGCTGCGCCCCGAGGCCTATCGCTTCACGGCCGCCTTCCCCGAGGCCTCGACGCTGGTCGAGGAGGCAGACGTGCGCCTGGCCGGCGTGAACGTGGGCAAGGTCAAGACACGCGAGCTGGCCAAGGATGGCGGCCGCTCGGTGGTGGAGATCGAGCTGACCGAGGCCTACGCGCCGATCCCGCGCGACACCAAGGCGATCCTGCGCCAGAAGACGCTGCTGGGCGAGACCTACGTGGAGCTCACGCCGGGCGACCCCGAGGCGGGGATGCTGGGAGACGGCGAACGCCTGCCGCGTTCCAACGTGAAGCTCACGGTGGAGCTCGACGAGATCTACCGCATCTTCGATGAGTCCACGCGCAAGGACTTCCGCGGCTGGGTCAAGGAGGGTTCGGTGGCCGTGGCCGGCGACTACGCCGAGGATCTCAACGACGCGATCGGCAACCTCGCGCCGTTCGCCACCGACGGCGCCCGCCTGCTCACGATCCTCGACGACCAGAAGGGTGCGGTGCGGGGGGTGGTCCGGGACACGGGCCGCGTGTTCAACGCCCTGGCCGCCGAGGAGGGCCAGCTGCAGGGCCTGATCCAGAACGGCAACGAGACCTTCGACGCCCTGGCCTCGCGCGACGACGCGCTCGCCGACACCTTCCAGGTGTTCCCCACCTTCCTGCGCGAGACGCGCTCCACGCTTGGCCGCCTGGAGACCTTCGCCCGCGATACCCGCCCGCTCGTGAACGACCTCAAGGGACCCGCCGACGACCTCGGCCCGACGGTGCGCGACCTCGGCGACCTCGCACCCGATCTCCAGCAGCTCTACCGCGACCTCGACCCCCTGATCGTCGCGGGCAACCGCGGCCTGCCCCAGGGCGAGCGCTTCCTGCGAGGCTCCCAGCCGGTATTCACCGCGCTGCACAACTTCCTGCCCGAGCTCAACCCGATCCTCGCCTACCTGAGCTTCAGCCGCCAGCAGGTGGCCCAGTTCATAACGGTGGGCGGCGCTGCACTCGCGGGCAACGGCACCGGCGGCTACCAGGCACCCCGTGGTGCCGAGCACTGGCTGCCGCAGATCGCGCTGATCGACGGCCAGTCGTTCTCGCGCAATACCAGCCGGCCCTCCACCGACCGCGGAAACGCCTACGTCCAGCCCAACGCCTACCAGCGTTCGATTCCGCTTGGCGTGATCGAGAGCATCGACTGTCCCAATGGCGAGCAGCGCGATCCCAAGGACACTGCGGCGCCCGGCCCGCTCGCCTTCACCAACGCGGGTGCCGAGCCGCCCTGCTTCGAGGCGCCACGGTCGCTGTACCAGAACCAGAAGTACGCCCGGCTGCGCCGCGGGCGCGCGCCGGTGGTGCCCGCGCCCCAGGGGCGCGACGGGACCGAGCGAGCGACGCCGTGAACGAGCTCACCCGCCGGGGCCTTGTCTCCTCGGCCGCGGTGGGAGCAGCCGTGCTCGCGGCAGGTTGCGGGGACGACTCCAACGATCCGGCCGAGGGGCCGCCGCGCGCGGACCTCGACATCGTGAACTACGCCCTGACGCTCGAGTATCTCGAGGAGGACTTCTACGAGCAGGTGGTCCGGGCGGGCGTGCTGTCGGGACGTGAGGCGGCCCTGGCAGAGCTGATCCGCAGGAACGAGAGCGAGCACGTGGTGGCCCTGCGCACCGCCGCCAAACAGCTGGCGGGAGGCTCCAAGGATGTGGCCAAGGCTCCGAAGACCGACTTCTCGGAGGTCATCGACGGCGGGCGTGACGAGGTCATCCGCGTTGCGGCGCAGTTGGAGAACACCGGCGCCGGGGCCTACCTGGCGGAGGCCGGCCAGATCGAGAGTCCGGAGATCCTTGCCTCCGCGCTGTCCATCCACACCGTGGAGGCGCGCCACGCCGCGATCCTGAATCGGCTGGCCGGCGAGCCGCCGCTCCCGGACGGCGCCTTCGCGGTGGCGCTCGAGCGCGCCGAGGTGATGGGCCGGATCGAGAGGTACCTCGTATGAACCTCGACATCCGCGTGCCGGGAACCACCCGCCGGGAGCTGATGCTGCGCGGTGCGCTGGGCGTGGCCTCGGTCAGCGGAGTGGCGGCCGTGGGGCCCTTCGTCTCGCAGGCCCTCGGCCAGTCCGGCCGGATTGACGTGGAGATCGTGCAGTTCGCCCTCCTGCTGGAGCAGCTCGAGGCCGAGTACTACCGCCGCGCGCTGCGCGAGGTGCCCGACCTCTCGCCGCCAGTGCGTCGGCTGGCGCGGGAGATCTACGACAACGAGTCCCTGCACGTGGAGACGCTGAACCAGCTCGCCGTGCAGCTGGGCTCACAGCCCGGCGAGCCACCACAGTTCGAGTTCGGGGACGCTGTGCGCTCCGAGCAGGCCTTCCTCGGCCTCGCCCAGACGCTGGAGGACACAGGGGTGAGCGCCTACAACGGTGCGGCGCCGATGGTGGAGCAGGACGACGTGCTCGACGCCGCCGGTCAGATCGTGCAGGTGGAGGCGAGGCACGCGGCGCTGATCCGCTTCGAGCGCGGTGAGGACATAACGCCCGGGGCCTTCGACAAGGCGCTGTCCATGAGCCAGGTCCGCGCGCTCGCCAAGCCCTACATCAGCCAATGAGGAGACTCGCCGCAATCGCCCTGGTGTCGGTTTTGGCCGTCGGCGCGGCGGGCTGCGGGGAGAAGAAGAACGGTTTCGCGTCGGTGCCCGGGCTGGAGGAGGACTTCCCCGGGCAGCCTCGCGACAGCGCGCGGATCCCGATGCGAGAGATCGCGTTCGAGCCGGGACGCGTCCCGCTGCGAACAGGAGCGGAGGTCACCTGGGTGAACCGCGACCGTGTGGCCCATACGGTGACCGAGGGAACCGAGCTGAACCCGAAACTCGACTCGGGCGAGGTGGAACCGGGCGGGAGCTTCAGCCACCGTTTCGACGAGCCCGGCGACGTGGAGTACCGCTGCACGATCCACACGCAGATGCGCGGCAAGCTGCGCGTCGTGCGCTGAGGCGATCTCTTCCTAGGCGCCCGCGCCCCGGCCGCCGCGGCCCTCGCCTCCGGCGAAGCGCGCCGCGCCCTGCGCGGCGGTGCCGAACGTGAGCGGCCCGCTGCGCGCCTCCAGGGCCATGCCCTCGGAGAAGGGCAGGCCGATGCCCTCGATCGCGGCGCGGCGGTCGGCGAGCATGGTGTCCTGCGGGAACCTGGCGAGCGCCTCAGCGATCTCCAGGGCCCTTTCGAGATGTGTTCCGTCGGCGACGACCTCGGTGAGCAGCCCCATCGCCTTGGCCTCCTCGGCCTCAACGATCCGCCCGGTGAGGATCATGTCGAGCGCCCGGCCGAGACCCACGATGCGCGGTAGGCGTTGTGTGCCGCCGTCGATCAACGGCACGCCGAAGCGCCGTTCGGTGAAGCCCAGCCGCGAGCCCTCGGCTGCGATCCGCAGGTCACACCACAGCGCCAGCTCCAGCCCACCGGCAAGGCACCAGCCGCCGATGGCCGCGATCGTCGGCTTGGTGGGGGTGAGGCGCGTGAAGCCAAGCGGGCCGTCGGGCAGCTCCAGCCGCGGCGCGAAGGTCTCGATCGCCTTGAGGTCGGCACCGGCGCAGAACGAAACGCCGCCGGCGCCTGTGAGCACCAGCACGCGCGCCTCGTCGTCGGCCTCGAAGCTGCGGTAGGCCTCTGTGAGCAGATCGGCGGTTGGGCCGTCGACGGCATTGCGGCGCTCCTGGCGGTCGATCGTGACGACCGCCGCGGCGCCGACCCGTTCGTAGGTGACGGCCTGCGCGGCCAAGTCAGCGGTTCTCGGCGCCGGTGAGGTTCTCGTCCACGGCGGCGTACCTGCCCGCCAGGCCGATCTGCGACCTCAGGGCGGTGGCGTCGGCCACCACGTCGAGGCCGGCCACAGGGGCCGAGACGGCTTTCACGAGCCCTTCGGCCTCAACTGCGTACTCGGATGACACCTCCATGAAGCTATCGGGCGTGGGGCTGATCTGGGTGCGGATAACCCCCCGCTCGCCGAGCCCCCTGAAAAAGACTGCGGCCCCGGGGAGAGCCGGGGCCGCAGTGCGAGGAGGGATCTGCACCGGGGATGGTGAACCAGGGCGCCCGCAGTCGTGTGAACAGGTTGAGAAGCGGCGGTTCTACCAGCCGATGCGTTGGCGCAGGTCAGAGGCCTTGCGCGCCTCCTTGCGCTTCTCGAGCCGGTTCTGGATGAACGACCCGAGGCACACGACCGTGAAGAAGAACAGCACCACGCCGAGCGAGAAGAAGGTGACGATGCGGTCGTTGGTCTCGCCGAGCAGGCCCTCGCCGTTGTCGTGGCCGCCGGCCGCGAGCGCCGGCGCGGCGAGCGCCAGGGCGGCGAAGCAGGCCATCGTGAGGGTGGCGGTCAGGCGCTTCATCGGCGGCGAATCCTACCGGCTAGGCTCACCGGCATCGTGGAGGAGGGCCTCTTCACCTGCATCATCGAGATCCCGAAGGGGAGCCGTAACAAGTACGAGTGGGACCACGAGCGAGAGGCGCTGGTGCTCGACCGTTTCCTGTTCTCCTCGGTCGTCTATCCGACCGACTACGGCTTCATCCCCGACACGCTGGGCCAGGACGGGGACCCGCTCGACGTGGTGTGCTGCGTCTCGGAAGCCACCTTCCCGGGTTGCATGATCGACGTGAAGCCGATCGCCCTGTTCCGGATGGAGGATGACAAGGGCATCGACGACAAGGTGCTGTGCGTGCCGCTGTCGGACCCGGGCTGGAACACGATGGAGACGCTCGAGGACCTGCCCGAGCGGCTGCGCGACGAGATCGCTCATTTCTTCTCGATCTACAAGGACCTGGAGCAGAAGGCCGTGAAGGTGGACGGCTGGTACTCGCGTGAGGAGGCGATCAAGGAGATCGAGGCCTCACGCAAGCGGTTCCGCGAAGCCGAGCACTAGTCGGGGCACGCCGACGGCTAGCCTGCCGCGGCCATGTCGATCCTCGAGGCGATAGTGCTCGGGATCGTCCAGGGGCTCACCGAGTTCCTGCCGATCTCGAGCACCGGACACCTGCGCATCGTGCCCGCCTTCCTGGGGTGGGAGGACCCGGGCACCGCCTTCACGGCCGTGATCCAGTTCGGGACGATGCTGGCGGTGGTCGTCTACTTCCGCCACGACCTGTGGAACATCGCGTGGACGTGGCTGCGCAGCCTGCGCGACAAGTCGCTGCGCTCCAAGCAGGACGCGCGCATGGGGTGGTACCTGATCGCGGGCACGATCCCGATCTCGGTGCTCGGCCTGGCGTTCTCGGACACGATCGAGAGCAAGACGCGCGACCTGTACCTGATCGGGTCGATGCTGATCCTCCTGGGCCTGGTGCTGCTGGCGGCCGAGAAGGTGAGCAAGCGCGAGCGGGGTGTCCAGAGTGCCACCCTGCGCGACGCGATCGCGATCGGGTTCGGCCAGGCGCTGGCGCTGATCCCGGGTGTCTCCCGCTCGGGATCCACGATCACCGTCGGGCTGTTCCTGGGCTTCGAACGCGAGGCGGCCGCGCGGCTGTCGTTCCTGCTGTCGGTGCCGGCGGTGGTCCTCAGCGGGCTGTACCAGCTCGGCGACGCCCTCGACGCCGATCAAGGGCTGGGCACCCTTCTGATCGCCACCTTCTTCGCGTTCCTGAGCGGCTACGCCGCGATCGCCGGGCTGCTGCGCTTCCTCGCTGATCACACGACGTACGTGTTCGTGGCCTACCGCGTGGTGCTCGGCGCGGCGGTGCTGGCCCTGACGGCCGCCAACGTGATCTCCTAGGGCGCTCGGATAGCCTCGGGGACGTGAATACCGCGGGCAAGTTCGGCATCGTCGCGCTGGTGGCACTCGCGTTGACGGTGCTGCCGGGAGGCGGGCCCGCGCTCGAGGTGATCCTCACGCTGCTCTTGATCGCCTTCTTCACCGCTATCGCAGTGCTCGGCTACCGGCTGTACCGCCAGTTCTCCTTCGAGCTGGACTCACTGAGCGACCGCCAGCGGCTGGTGCTCTACGGAGCCGTGGGCGGCGCGTTTCTCACCTTCTGTGCCACCAGCCGGCTGTTCGACACCGGCGGCGCGGGCGTGTTCGCGTGGCTCGCGTTGCTGGGCCTGTGCTCGTACGGCGTGTACTGGGTGTGGACCCAGTACCGCGAGTACGGGTAGCGCGGCCGGCGCAGCGGGCCCGACATACGGGATCGGCTCACTTCTGTTGCTCACTTGTAACGCGCGCATGTTGAGTCATCACGCGCCCCAAGGGACGCTCGGCCCATGTTCGTTCGGGCGCACGCGTGGAGAGGCCAGCGTGGCCAGGCCAGCGTCGAGCTGGTGGCAGTCGTCCCGCTGGTACTCCTCGTAGGGGCGCTTTGCTGGCAGGCCGCACTCGCGGGCCACGCCGTGTGGATGTCCGCCCACGCAGCCCGCGCGGCTGCACGGGCCGACGCGGTAGGGCGCGACCCGGAGCAAGCCGCCCGTAGCGCCTTACCCGCCGCGCTGGAGCGCGGTTTGTCGGTGAGGCGGTTGAGGGAGGGCGGCGTTCGCGTGCGGGTGGGCATCCCGTTCCTGATGCCCCGCTGGCGCTCGCCGGCAGCGGTGTCCGCCACGGCTTCGCTCGGCAGGGGAGAGCGGTGAGGGGCGGGCGGCGCCAGGCCGAGCGCGGGCAGGCCAGCGTGGAACTGCTCGGAGCGCTCCCGGCGCTTCTCGCGCTGGCGTTCGCCGCCTTCCAGTTGCTCGCCGTGGGCTACTCCGCGGTGCAGGCGGGAACGGCCGCGGAGGCCGGAGCGCTCGCCCTCGCGAGCGGAGTGGACGCGCGCGACGGCGTGCGGGAGTCGCTGCCCGGCTGGTCGCGGGCGGCTGCGCGGGTGTCCGTCTCGGGCGGCACCGTGCGCGTGCGGCTGCGGCCGCTGTCACCGATCGCCGCCGTGTCCCGGAGGTTCGAGGTCACCGGCGAGGCGTCCGTGGAGGGGTTGTGAGCGCCCAACCCGCGGCCGGCCACCGCGGGCGTGTGGCCAGTGCGCTCGCCGTGGCGTCGGAGTGGCTTGTCGAGCCCGCCGAGGCCGCCGCCGAGGCGAGGCGCGCGCTGCTCCAGGACCGGGTGGCGGTTGCCGTGGTGGGGCTGGGGCCTCGTTCGGGCGCCACGACCGTCGCTCGCGCGCTCGGCACCGAGCTGGCCGTGCGCGATGCGGATGGCGCGTGCGCGGTCACCGCCGCGGCCGGCAGCGTCCTGCCGCTCGGCACACCGGCGGCGGGGCGCCTGGCCCGGGCGCTGGCCGGCGTCGGCAACGCCCGTGCCTGCGGGCGCTTGTGCCTGATCGATGCCCCGAACCGGGTGGCCCTCGCCGGCGTGGCGCTGAGCATGGCTCCGCTCGTGTTCGACGTCGCCGACCCGGGTGAGGCCGCCCCGGTCGCCGCGCTGGCACACCGGGTGGTGCTGGTGGGCGGCCCGCGGGTGGAGCCGGCGCTCGCGAGCGCCATGGCGGCGTCGCTCACACGGGTCGGTCCCGCACCTCTCGTGGTGGCCAGCCGGCCGCCGGAGGGATCCGGGTGGGACGGAAGGGCGGACATCGAGGTTCCGCACTCGCGCCTGGGAGCACAGTGGGCCCTGGCGGGCCGCGAGGCCCGGGGCGAGTTGGGCGAGGCCGTCGTCGCCCTCGCCGACCTGCTGGAGCGGTGGGAGTGAGCCGCCGCCTTCGGATCCCCTGCGGTGAGGGCGGCCAGGCGCTCGTGCTCGTGCTGGGCCTCGCCGCCGCGCTCATGCTCGGGACGCTGGTGTTGGCCGGCTTCGGGCAGGCGTTGGGCGGCAAGGCCCGCCACCAGCGCGGTGCCGACCTCGCCGCTGTGTCGGCGGCTCGGTCGATGCAGGCCGACTACCCGCGCCTGTTCGAGGCCGCGGTCCTGGAGAACGGCGTGCCGAATCCGCGACACCTGTCGCGAGCCGGCTACCTGGCCCGCGCTCGCGCGGCCGCGGTGCGCGCCGGGCGCAGGAACCGCGTGCGCGTCCGCCCTCGCGATGTCTCGTTTCCTCCGGGGTTCGCGCCGACGCGGGTGTCGGTGCGGGTGCGGGGCGACGTTCACGTTCGCGTGGCCGCTGGCCGTCGCGGGAAGGCGCTCCGTCGCGTGGTGGTGCGCGCTCGCGCTACCGCCGAGCTCAGCCCTCCGGGCGCAGGCGGCCCGGGCATGCCGGCGTACGCGAGCGGCGGCGGGTACTCCGGTCCGCTCGCCTACCGCATGGGCAAGCCGATGCGGCCCGACGTCGCACTGGCGTTCGACCGCATGGCGGCCGCCGCGCGCCGCGACGGGCTGGCCCTCTCGATCACCTCGGCCTTCCGCTCCGACGCCGAGCAGGCGCGCCTGTTCGCCGCCAACCCCAACCCGAAGTGGGTCGCACCGCCGGGCACCTCGCTGCACCGCTACGGCACCGAGCTCGACCTCGGCCCACCCGCCGCGTACGGCTGGCTGGCCGCCAACGCCCGCCCCTTCGGGTTCATCCACCGCTATGCCTGGGAACCCTGGCACTACGGCTATGGCGCGAATCCGCGTGACCGTGCCCATCCCGCTCAGTACGAGCGCGGCTCCTGGGAGCCGCCGGGCGGCGACCACGGGCGGATCCACCATCGCCTCCCGAGCTTCGTGCCGCCGCGCTTCCACGACCCGATCGCGAGGGCGGCCCTGCGCTGGAACGTGCCGATGAACCTGCTGGCCGCGCAGCTCTACGCCGAGTCGGGCTTCAACCCGTTCGCCCAGAGCCCGGCCGGAGCGCGGGGCATCGCCCAGTTCATGCCCGGCACCGCGCGCGCCTACGGCCTGGCCGACCCCTTCGACGCTCATAGGGCGATCGATGCCCAGGCGCACCTGATGCACGACCTGTTGAAGCAGTTCGGTGGGAGGGTGTCGCTGGCGCTGGCCGCCTACAACGCCGGCCCGGGAGCCGTGCAGCGCTACGGCGGCGTGCCGCCCTACGCCGAGACGCGCGCCTACGTGGCGAAGATCCTGGGGCTGCTCGGCGGGGCGGGGGACCTCGCGGTTAAGAGCCTCGCCGTCCGGTTGGTGGAGTGAGCGCCCGGCTCAGCAGCGGGCGATCGCACGCGGCCTAGCTCCGCCGCCCAGGGCCTCGAGCCGCTCCCGGTCGCAGCCGCGGTGGGTCGGCCGCCGGCGCGGCTGGGCGCCCGCGGCCACGCTCGCCGCCGTGCCGGCGGTGGCGCCCAGTAGCCGCGTCATCGGGTCGATCGGCGTGCCGTTGAGGCGCACCTCGAAGTGAAGGTGGGGGCCGGTGGAGTAGCCGGTGGAGCCCACGTAGCCGATGCGGGTGCCGCCGGTCACGACTTCGCCTCGCCATGAGGTCACGGTGGAGAGGTGGGCGTACCAGGACTGAAAGCCCTCGCGGTGGTCGATCACCACCAGGTTCCCGTAGCCGGCCGTGTTGTGCCCCGCGAAGCTCACCACGCCCCTGCCGGCGGCGCCCACGCGCGCGCCCATCGGGGCATCGAAGTCGATGCCGGCGTGCAGGCGCCCCCAGCGCATCCCGAAGGGGCTGCTGATCGGCGCGTTCAGCGGCCGCAGGAAGGCCACGGGGCCGGTGAGGCCGTTGCCTCCACCACCGCTCGTCCGCCGCGGGGCGCCCCGGCGCAGGCTGCGCAGAGTCGCAGGCCCCGCCACGCCGTCCGCGCCCAGCCCGCGCGAGCGCTGCAAGCTCAGCACAGCCGCCTCGGTGGCCGGACCGAAGCCGCCGTCGATCGCCCCGCTGGAGAACCCCCGCCGGCGCATGCCGAACTGCAGCGCGGCCACGTCCCAGCCCCGATTGCCGCGCCGCATCGCGCGGCTGCCCAGCCGCGGGCGGCCGCGGCGGCCGAGCGCGCGGCGGGTCTGCGGGCCGGCTACGCCGTCCACCGCGAGGTGCCTGCGCCGCTGGAAGCGGCGCAGGGCGCGCTTGGTCATCGGGCCGCTCACGCCGTCGACCGCGCCGCCGTAGGTGTTCACCGCCTGCAGCGCCACCTGCAGCGCGGCCACGTTGCCGCTCGGCCCCGCCTGGGCGGCGGGCGCGACGGCCGCGACGGCGAGCAGAGCCGCCGAGAGGGCCAGCAGCCGCCGGCCCACTGCTGCGGCGCGGAGCCGCGGCCCAAGCGCCGGGAGGTGTGGGAGAGCAGGTGTGGGGCGATCGCTCACTCCCCACGACCCTCGACCCCTTCGAGACGGCTCCCAAGGCGTGAAGAGGACCATGCAGCGGGTAGGCTCACCGCATGCCTCCACTCACACTCACAGGCATCGACGAAGTGCGCGACACGGTCGGCAAGACCATCGGCCCCAGCGACTGGCGCGAGGTCACCCAGGAGATGATCGACACGTTCGCCGACCTCTCCGGCGACCACCAGTGGATCCACGTGGACCGCGAGCGGGCGAAGACCGAGAGCCCGTTCGGGGTGACGATCGCCCACGGCAACCTCACTCTCGCCGCGATCGATGGCTTCCGCGACCAGCTCCTCCAGTCGTCGGGCTTCAAGCTCGGCGTTAACTACGGGTGGAACAAGGTCCGCTTCCCCGCGCCGGTGCCCGCCGGCAGCCGCATCCGCGCCTCGATCGAGACGGTGTCGGTCGACGAGGTAGGCGACGGCTGGTTCCAGGTGGTCCAGCGCTGGACCGTCGAGGTCGAGGGCTCGGAGAAGCCCGCGTGCGTGGCCGATTCGGTCGGCCGCCTGCTGGCCTAGCCACACCGCCCATGGCTCGCCCGGGTCCCGCGTATCCTCGATACGAGTGCCCGAGACCGCCGCCAAGGAGACCCCCAAGACACGGGAGGAGCGCGTAGCCGAGCAGCGGCGCTCGCTGCCGGACGCCCCTGGCGTCTACCTGTTCCGCGATTCCAAGAACCGCGTGCTCTACGTGGGCAAGGCCAAGTCGATCCGCAAGCGCGTGGCGGGCCACTTCTCCAAGTCCCACACCCGTGCGGCAGACGACATGATCGCGGCGATCGACTCGATCGAGTTCGTGGTCACCCACACCGAGTCCGAGGCGCTGCTCACCGAGCAGGAGTTCATCAAGCGCCACCGGCCGCGCTTCAACGTCCGGCTGCGCGACGACAAGAGCTACCCCTACATCGCCATCTCGATGGACGAGCGGTATCCCAGGGTCTACTTCACCCGTGAGCGCCACAAGCGCGGCCGCGTGTACTTCGGGCCGTTCTCCAACGCCAAGCGCGTTCGGGGCACGCTGGACCTCCTCGGCAAGGTCTTCCAGTACCGCACCTGCGAGGGCAAGGAGCCGGGCCGGCTCTCGGGCAGCCCGTGCCTGGAGTACTACATCAAGCGCTGCCAGGCGCCCTGCATCGACGAGGTGAGCGCGGAGGAGTACCGGGAGAACATTGAGACGATCATCGCGTTTTTGTCCGGCCGCTACCGCGAGATCGAGCGCGAGCTGGAGGAGAGCATGCGGCTCGCCGCCGCGGACCAGGAGTTCGAGGCGGCGGCGCAGTTCCGCAACAAGCTGAGGGCCGTGCGCTCGCTGCTGGAGCGCCAGCGGGTGGCCAACGACTCGGTCGGCACGCTCGACGCGGTGGCTGTCGCATCCGAGGAGACCGACGCCAACGCGCAGGTGTTCCAGGTGCGGGAGGGGGTGCTGGCCGATCGGCAGTCCTTCTACCTGGAGAATGCCGCCGGGCGCGACGAGTCCGAGGTGCTCGAGGAGTTCGTGCTCCAGTACTACGCCAGCTCGATGTCGATCCCGCCGCAGGTGATCGTCCCGCGCGGCACCGAGCGCACCGAGGCCCTGGCCGAGGCGCTGAGCGAACGGCGCGGCGCGGCGGTGGAGGTGCGCTCTGCCGAGCGCGGCGACAAGCGGCGGATCTTCGAGCTGGCCGAGCGCAATGCCCGGCTTGCGCTGGACCAGGACCGCCTGCGCTCCGAGCGGCGGCGCAGCCAGCGGATCGAGGCGCTGGATGGCCTCCAGCAGGCGCTCGGGATGTCCCAGATCCCGATGCGGATCGAGTGCTTTGACGTCTCCAACCTGGGGGAGTCCCACACGGTGGCGTCGATGGTGGTGTTCGAGGGCGGTGCGCCCAAGAAGTCCGACTACCGCCGGTTCAAGGTGCGCGGAGCGGTGCAGGACGACTTCGCGGCGATGGCCGAGGTGCTGAGCCGGCGCATGGCCCAGTACCGCGCGCAGCGCGAGATCTCACCGCACGAGAAAGAGCACGATGCGAGCTTCGCGGCGCTGCCGGCGCTGATCGTGATCGACGGCGGCAAGGGCCAGCTGTCGGCGGGCCTGGCGGAGCTGGACGAGTTCCGCGAGCTGGGCACCACGGTGATCAGCCTCGCCAAGCAGCTCGAGGAGGTGTTCGTGCCCGGCCGCCCGGCGCCGCTGCTGATGCCCCACGACAGCGCGCCCCTGCAGCTGCTCCAGCGGGTCCGCGACGAGGCGCACCGGTTCGCGATCGAGTTCCACCGCGGCCGGCGCGACCGCGCGATGACCCGCTCGGTGCTCGACGACCTGCCCGGCGTGGGGCCCACCCGCAAGCGGGCGATCCTGCAGCATTTCGGCACGCCGGAGCGCTTCCTGGCGGCGAGCCGCGAGGAGGTGGAGGGCGTGCCCGGACTGCCGGGGAAGGTGGCACGCGAGATCCATTCGTATGTTCACCGTGTGGATTGAGTCACTCAGCGTTCACGCCACCGCCGACGCGCCCGATACAACACCCCTGATGCAGGATCTCGTCGTGATCACCGGGTTCTCCGGTGCTGGCAAGTCGCAGGCGATGGCGTGCTTCGAGGACGCCGGCTACTTCTGCGTCGACAACCTGCCACCGGAGATGATCGCCGGCCTGGCCGAGTTGTTCGAGCACGAGGGCTCGAAGGTGGAGCGCGCGGCGGTGGTGTCCGACGTCCGCGGCGGGGAGTTGTTCGACAGCCTTGTGCGGGTGCTCGAGGAGCTCGAGCGGCGGGGGCTGCCCCACCGGCTGCTCTACCTCGAGGCCTCCGAGGACGTGTTGGTGAACCGCTTCAAGGAGACGCGCCGCAGGCATCCGCTGGCCACCAACGGCGGCGGGGAGGGCGTCGGCGGGCAGGTGTCCCGCGCGATCGCCGCCGAGCGGGCGCTGCTCGAGCCGCTGCGTGACCGCGCGACCGTCTCGATCGACACCACCGACCTCAGCGCCGCCCGCCTGCGCAAGGTGGTGGCGGACAAGATGCTGCCGCGCGGCAGCGTCGGCAAGCTGGCGGTCACCTTCCTCACCTACGGCTTCAAGCACGGCGCCCCCCGCGACGCCGACCTGCTGTTCGACGTGCGCTTCCTGCCCAACCCCCACTACGAGGAGGAGCTGCGCCCGCTCACCGGGCTCGACGAGCCGGTGCGCGACTACGTCGAGGCCTCCGGCGGGATCGAGAGCTTCTACGCTCATCTCGAGCCGCTGCTGGACTACCTGCTGCCCCAGTACGAGCAGGAGGGCAAGGCCCACCTCACGGTGGGCATCGGCTGCACCGGCGGGCGCCACCGCTCGGTGGTCATCGCCGAGCACCTTGCCAGGGACTACGGCGAGCGGGACACCTACCTGGTCGATGTGGTGCACCGCGACATCGACAAGCTGCCGCGCACGCCCTAGCCAGCGCGCTCTTGGAGAGCCCACCGGTAGATTCCGGGGCAGAGAACTCCCGCGAAGGAAAGGACCGTCCCTCATGGCCTTGAAGGCCGGCATCAACGGCTTCGGCCGCATCGGTCGCAACGTCTTCCGCGCCGCCCACGAGCGCGGCGCCGACATCGATTGGGTCGGGGTGAATGACATCACCGACAACGAGACGCTTGCGCACCTGCTCAAGTACGACTCGATCCTCGGCCCGTTCCCGGGGACCGTGGAGCCCACGGCGGACGGCCTGGTGGTGGACGGCAAGGAGCTGCGGGTGACCGCCGAGCGCGACCCGGCCGACCTGCCATGGTCGGGCCTCGGCGCCGAGGTGGTGATCGAGTCCACGGGTCTGTTCACCAAGCGCGACGACGCGGCCAAGCACCTGACCGCCGGCGCGAGCAAGGTGATCATCTCCGCGCCGGCCACCGATCCGGACGTGACGCTGGTGCTCGGCGTGAACGACGACGCCTACGACCTCGACTCACACCACGTGGTGTCGAACGCTTCGTGCACCACCAACTGCCTCGGGCCGGTGGCGCGGGTGCTGCACGACTCGGTGGGCATCGAGGCGGGGATCATGACCACGATCCACGCCTACACCCAGGACCAGGCGCTGCAGGACTCCCCGCACAAGGACCTCCGCCGGGGCCGCGCGGCGGCCATCAACCTGGTGCCCACCTCCACGGGCGCTGCGAAGGCGATCGGCCTGGTGATGCCCGAGCTGCAGGGCAAGCTCAACGGCATCGCGGTCCGAGCGCCGATACCCACGGGCTCGATGGTGGACCTGGTCTTCCAGGCCTCGCGCGACGTGACCGCCGAGGAGGTGAACGAGGCCGTGGCCTCCAAGGCCGACGCCGGCCCGCTGTCGGGGATCCTCCAGTACACCGAGGACGAGATCGTCTCTAGCGACATCGTGCGCTCGAGCTATTCCTCGATCTTCGATTCCAAGCTCACGATGGTGATCGACGAGCGGCTGGTGAAGGTGATCGCCTGGTACGACAACGAGTGGGGCTACTCCAACCGCTTGGTGGACCTCGCCGAGCGCGTGCTGGTGGGCCTCGGGCAGCCCGTCGCGTAGTGGCCGGGCCGACCGCCCCGCCGCTGGGCAAGCGCAGCGTCCGCGACCTCGATGTCGCTGAGGGCACGCGCGTGCTCGTGCGCGTGGACTTCAACGTGCCGCTCGAGGACGGGAAGGTCGCCGATGACGCCCGCATCAGGGCGGCGCTGCCCACGATCGAGCTGCTGCGCGAGAAGGGCGCCCGGCTGGTGCTGTGCTCGCACCTCGGGCGGCCGAAGGGGTGCGACCCCGGCACCTCGCTGGCGCCAGCATCGGCGCGGCTGGCCGAACTGCTCGACGCGCCGGTGCAGCAGGCTGGGGACGTGGTGGGGGAGGACGCGCGAGCAAAGGCCGAGGCGCTGGGGCCGGGTGAGCTGCTGCTGCTCGAGAACACCCGCTGGGAGCCGGGGGAGACCGAGAACGACGCGCAGCTGGGCCGGAACTTGGCGGCGCTGGCAGACGCCTACGTGAACGACGCCTTCGGCGCGGCGCACCGCGCCCACGCCTCCACCGCGGCCGTGGCCGAGCACCTCCCGTCGGCGGCGGGACTGCTGCTGGAGCGCGAGGTGACCACCCTGCGCGGCATCGTGGAGGACCCCGAGCGCCCGCTGGTGGTGGTGCTGGGCGGTGCGAAGGTGTCCGACAAGGTGGCCCTGATCGACCGCTTCCTCGACGCCGCCGACTCCGTGCTGATCGGCGGCGCCATGTGCTTCAGCTTCTTCCGCGCCCAGGACCGTCCCACCGGCGAGTCGCTGGTGGAGGACGAGGGCGTGCAGTTGGCCCGCAAGGCGCTCGAGAAGGCCGACGCCGGCGACACCGCGCGGCTGCTGCTGCCCACCGACCTGGTGCTGGGCAGGGCGTTCGACGCGGACACCGAGCGCAAGGAGCTGGACGGCGTGGACGTGCCCGACGGCTGGATGGGCCTCGACGTGGGGCCGAAGACGGCTGGGGCCTACGGCCGTGAGGTAGCCGAGGCGGGCACAGTGTTCTGGAACGGACCGATGGGCGCCTTCGAGATGGAGCCCTTCGCCGCGGGGACCAAGGCGGTGGCCGAGGCAGTGGCCCACGCGCCCGGCACCACGGTGGTGGGCGGCGGCGACTCCGCGGCCGCGCTCGCCTCCTTCGGCCTGGCCGAAGGCGTGGACCACCTCTCCACCGGCGGGGGCGCCGCGCTCGAGCTGCTCGAGGGCAAGGAGCTGCCCGGCCTGGAGGCGCTCGACGATGCCTGACCGCAGGCCGCTCATTGCGGGCAACTGGAAGCTCTGGGGCACGCGCGCACAGGCCGCGGACTACTGCGAGAAGCTGCCCGGGCTGCTGCCGGTGCAGCCGGCCGCGTCCGTGGGCATCTGCGTGCCGTTCACCGCCCTCGACGTGTGCGTGAGCGCGCTGGCAGGCTCCGACGTGATGGTCGGCGCCCAGAACATGCACGCCGAGGAGGAGGGCGCCTTCACCGGTGAGGTGTCGGCGGCGATGCTGGTCGAGGCCGGCGCGAAGGCCGTGGTGCTGGGGCACTCCGAGCGCCGGGCCAACGACGGCGAGACCGACCGCGCGCTGCAGGCCAAGGTTCCGGCGGCGCTGGCGGCGGGCCTCTGCCCGATCCTCTGCGTGGGCGAGACCGAGGGCGAGCGCGAGGCCGGGGACATGGAGCGAAAGCTGCGCCACCAGGTCGGCGAGGACCTTCAGGCGGTGTCCGACGACCAGCTGGCCGGTGTGGTGATCGCCTACGAGCCGATCTGGGCGATCGGCACCGGCGAGGTGGCCACGCCCGAGCAGGCGCAGGAGGCGATCGCGTTCATCCGCGCCCTGGTGGCCGACCGCTCGCGCGAGGCCGGCGAGCAGATCCGGATCCTCTACGGAGGCAGCGTGAAGCCCGACAACGCGCCTGAGATCCTCGCCCAGCCGGACGTGGACGGGGCCCTGGTGGGCGGCGCGAGCCTTGACCCGGACGGCTTCGCCAAGATCGTGGCCGCCGCAGGATGAGCCTCCCGTCCGGACCGGGCGAGCCGCCTGTTCAGTGCGTCTGTCTGGTGATCCTCGACGGCTGGGGGCTCGCCGGGCCCGGGCCCGGCAACGCCGTCGAGCAGGCCGAAACGCCCGTCTTCGACGAGCTCTGGAGTGGGTACGAGCACGCACAGCTCACCGCCTGCGGGCGCGCCGTGGGCCTGCCCGACGGCCAGATGGGCAACTCCGAAGTGGGGCACCTCAACCTCGGTGCCGGCGCGGTGGTGCCCCAAGACCTCACGCGCATCGACGACGCCGTGAAAGACGGCTCGTTCTTCGAGAACCAGGTGCTGCGCGAGGCCTGCGCGGCCGGCCGCGACTCCGGTCGGCTGCACCTGCTGGGCCTCGTATCAGAGGGCGGCGTGCACGCGAGCATGGACCACCTGCGCGCCTGCATCGAGCTGGCCGCGCGAGACGACGTGCCCGACGTGGTGCTGCACGCGTTCACAGACGGCCGCGACACCCTGCCCGACTCCGGGGCGGGATACGTGGCCAAGGCGGAGTCCTGGCTGGCCGAGCACGGCGGGCGGGTGGCCAGCGTGACCGGCCGCTACTACGCCATGGACCGTGACAAGCGCACCGAGCGCACCGGCGCGGCGGTGGACGCGCTCGTACACGGCGAGGCCGAGGAGCGCCACGCCGGCAGCGGCAAGGAGGCGGTGAAGGCGGCGTATGAGCGCGGGGAGACTGACGAGTTCATCAAGCCCACGCTGGTGGGCGACGAGGGCCGGATCCGCGACGGCGACAGCGTGATCTTCCTCAACTTTCGCCCCGACCGCGCCCGCCAGCTCACCGAGAAGCTCAACTCAGAGCTCGACCTGCGCTTCACGACCCTGGCCCAGTACCGCGAGGGCTGGGACTACCCGGTGGCCTTCCCGCCGCAGCGGCCCGAGGCCACACTGGCCTCGGTGCTCTCCGAGCGGGGCGTGCGCCAGCTGCACGTGGCCGAGACCGAGAAGTACGCCCACGTGACCTACTTCTTCAACGGTGGCGAGGAGGACGAGTACTCCGGCGAGGAGCGCTGCCTGGTGGACTCCCCGCGCGACGTTCCCACCTATGACCACAAGCCCGAGATGAGCGCGCGCGAGGCCGCCGACGCATTCGTGGAGCGCTGGGAGGGCGGCGACTACGCCTTCGGACTCATCAACTTCGCCAACCCGGACATGGTGGGCCACACGGGGGTGATCGACGCCGCGGTGAAGGCGATCGAGACCGTGGACGAGTGCCTGGGCCACGTGGTGTCGGCCGTGCACGAGAGCGGCGGGGCGTGCATCGTGACCGCCGACCACGGCAACGCCGACCACATGCTCGAGCCCGACGGCAGCCCCAACACCGCGCACTCGCTGAACCCCGTGCCGGTCGTGATCACAGCGCAGTCGGGCGAACTGCGCGACGGCGGCATCCTGGCCGACGTGGCGCCGACGGTGCTGAAGCTGCTGGGCGAGGAGCAGCCGGGCGCGATGACCGGCGAGAGCCTGGTCTAGCTCCTCCAGGCCTCGGCGATCTTCCGGATGTGCCGGTGATCGGTGCCGCAACAACCACCGAGGACGTTCAGCTGGGGCAGCTTCGCCTCGAGCGCCGAATACCGGGCGCCGAGGTCGGCGGGATCGCCCGTGTCGAGCTCGGTGGCCTCGTCGAGCTCGGCATGGCTCTTGGTGGACGCATTGGCGCGCAGGCCGCGGATCCGCTGCTGCCACGGCTCGTTGGCATCGAGCACGCCATCGAAGTGTGCGGGATGAGCGCAGTTGATCATGTAGTAGGCAGGCGCCCCATCGGTCTCGTCGTCGACGTGCTGGATCGCCTCGCCCAGCGCCTGGCCGCTCGGGAGGCGGCCGTCAGTCTCGACCGTGAAGGAGATGGCCACGGGCATGCCCGTCTTCACGGCCGCCCGAGTGAGGCCCACCGCCTCGTCGGCGTAGGTCATCGTGATCGCCGTGACCATGTCCGCCGCGGTGTCGCCGAAGGTCCCGATCTGAGTCGAGTGGTAATCCTGTGCAGCTGATGCGCTCAGCTTCTCCGCCGGGTCGTATCCATCGTCCTGGGGTCCCACGCACCCACTGATGACCACCGGGACCTCCGCCGACTCGTACCGCTCCCGGATCTCCTCCATCAGCGCGATCGCCTTGCGGTTGAGCTCGTCCAGCTCCCCTTCGGAGTAGCCGATCTCCGCGGCCCAGCGAGGACTGGCTCGCCATGTCGGGCTCTCGAGCACGAAGCCCACGCCGCGCTCCTTTGCCAGCTCGGCGTAAGGCTCGAAGTACCGGCGTAGTGCCTCGGTGCCCTCGTCGTCCTTGAGGAGATCGAAGGCAGCAAAGGCGGGGAGGTCGAGGCCCTCGTGGAAGATCAGAGTGGTCTCGATGCCGCCGTCGGTCAGAAAGAGGCCGCCTTCGAGCTGCGGCAGGTGATGTCGGTGCTTCATCGGGCTCCTTTCGTCGCCGAAGGCGAGGCTAACCCAGGGACAAATGGCCCGCAAGTAGCCTGGCGACCCATGCCGCTGTTCCAGATCGACGCCCGCGACGGCGCCGCCCGCGCGGGCGTCCTGCGTTGCGCTCACGGCGAGGTGGCCACGCCCGCCTTCGTCCCGCTGGCGTCCAACGCGAGCGTGCGCGGCCTGGCCGCGGCCGAGGTTGCGGGGCTCGGCTTTCAGATGGTGCTCGGCAACACCTTCCACCTGTTCATCGACCCGGGCTGGGACTACGTCCGCGAGATGGGCGGGCTGCACGAGCTGATGGGCTGGCGGGCGCCGATCATCACCGACTCCGGCGGCTTCCAGGTGTTCTCGATGGGGCACGGGTCGGTCTCGGAGGAGATCAAGCGCCGCCGCGGCCCTAGCCAGAGCCGGATCCTGGCCATCAAGGAGGAGGGCGTGACCTTCCGCTCCTATACCGACGGCAGCGAGCTGTTCATGGGCCCGGAGACCTCGATGGAGGTGCAGGCCGCACTGGGGTCGGACATAGCGCTGGCCTTCGACGAGTGCACGCCCTCGCACGCCGACAAGCGCTACACGCTGCGGGCCATGGAACGTACGCACCGGTGGCTGGACCGCTGCACCGCCTGGCACTCAGAGCACGCTCCGGCGGGCCAGGTGCTCTACGGCATCGTCCAAGGCGGCGTGCACGAGGACCTGAGGGAGGAGTCGGCTGCATACGTGGCCGGCACGGAGGTGGCCGGCATCGCAATCGGCGGCTCGCTAGGCCAGGCGAAGGCCGAGATGCATGAGGTGCTGGGTTGGTCGATGCGAGGCCTGCCCGAGGACCGCCCGCGCCACCTGCTCGGGATCGGCGACGTTGACGACATCCTGCACGCGGTGGCGCAGGGGATAGACACCTTCGACTGCGCCACGCCCACCCGGTTGGCCCGCCACGGGACGGCGCTGGTGCCCGATCCGGATCGCCGCTGGCGGCTCGATCTGACCAAGGCCGGCGCGGGCGGCAGCCGTGAGCCGATCGCCGAGGGCTGCCCCTGCCCGGCGTGCCGCGAGCACACACGGGGCTACCTGCACTACCTGAGCCGCGCCAACGAGCTCACCGGGGCGAGGTTGATCACCCTGCACAACCTCACCTTCATGGCGGAGTTGATGCGCGGCATCCGCGCGGCGGTCGAGGACGGGAGCTTCGACACCTACCGCGATCGGGTGATGGCCGGGTCGGAGCCGTTCGGCTGAGGCGAGACGCTCGCACGCCCGTTTGGGCTTTCACGCAAGGGGTAGCGGGGCGGCAACCAGCCAAGGAGGAGGGAGTCCGATGACCCTAGTGATCATCTTGATTGTGTTGGCAGTGATCGCCCTCGTGGCGTTCCTGGTCGTTGGAAGGAAGGCCAGGGAGCGCAAGCACGAGACCCGGCGCGTCGAGGCGGGCCAGCACCGTGACGAGGCTCAGGTGAGCTCCGCGCGGGCCGCCAGCCGCGAGGCCGAGGTCGAGGAGCGAGCGGCGCGGGCCAAGGGCGAGCAGGCCAAGGCCGATGAGCAGGCCACGCTGGCGCGCACCGAGCACCAGGAGGCGGAGGACCGCCACCAGCACGCCGACAAGCTCGATCCCGATGTGGACGAGGACGACGAGCAGGCGCGCCGGCAGGAGGGCACGCAGGAGCGCCGCTAGCTACCGGGTGTTGTCGCGCAGGAACTGACGCAGGTCGTCCAGCTGCTGGTCCACGTTGTCGCGGCTCACGGGCGCGATCGACTTGGCCCCGTCTCCCGAGGCCAGCAGCGCCAGCGTGACCGCCACGGCGGCGGCCAGTAGGGCGATCGCGGTGAGAAAGCCGCCGAGCCGCCGGCGCCCGCCGCGCCGCCGCCGCTGATCGCGGACGGGCGCGGCCTGGCGCGGCGGCGGCGAGCTGGGCTGCTGGAGCCGCTGTGCCTGTGACGGCGCGTGCGCCCCGGTGCGCCGGGTGCGCATCGCGTTCGTGGCCGCCGTCACCTGGCCGAGCGCCCGGGTGGCGTCCTCGTGCATGGGCGCGGCGGCGATGCCGCTCAGCCGGCGCGTGGCCTCGGTCTCCATCCCCTGGAGCCCCGCCTCCAGCCCGCGCGCCATCTCCAGCGTGGAGGGGTAGCGGGCGCCGGGATCGCGCTCCAGGCACACGCGGATGGCGCGATCCAGCTCCGGCGGCACCTCCGGCCGGTGCACCGTGATGGGCTCCACGTGGTCCTGCTGCTGCTTGAGCGCGAGCTCGGTGAGCGAGTTGTACTCGTGTGGAAGCCGGCCCGCCAGGAACTGGTAGGCGCACACGCCGAGGGAGTAGATGTCCGAGGGCGGCCCGGCCTCCTCGCCCTTGGCCTGCTCGGGGGAGAGGTAGGCGGCCGTGCCGAGCACCGAGCCCACCTGCGTGATGCGCGTCTGCTCGGCCGCTATGGCGATGCCGAAGTCCGCGAGCTTGGTGGCACCGGTGTCGTCGGCGAGCAGGAGGTTGCCCGGCTTCACGTCCCGGTGCACCACGCCCGCGCGGTGGGCGTAGTCCAGCCCGTGGCAGGCGTCGCGCACGATTGCCACCGCCTCGTCCACGTCCAGCTGGGGGCGGTCGCGGAGCAGGTCAGCGGCGGAGGGCCCGTCCACGTACTCCATGACGATGAAGTGGCGGTGCGAGTCGTCGTCCTCGCCGGAGTCGAACACCTGGACGATGTTGGGGTGCTGCAGGCGCGCCGCGGCCAGGGCCTCGCGGCGGAAGCGGGCCACGAAGTCCGCGTCGTCAGCGAGATGCTCGGCCAGCAGCTTCACGGCCACCTGGCGCTCCAGCACGGAGTCGATGGCCAGGAACACGGTAGACATGCCGCCCGCGCCCAGGCGGCGCTCCACGCGGTAGCGCCCGACGATCTCGGTGGGAGTGGCCATCAGCCTTCCCCGCCGCCTTGGGGCGTCGCGCCGCCCCCCTGGCCGGGTTGGGTGGGGTCCCCGGTGGGCGGCACCGCGCCGCCGCCCTTGTCGTCTTCCTTCTTGGGCTTCTTCTCCTCGGGAGCCTCCTCCGGGGTGGTCTCGGTGGTGGTCTCCTCGGGAGTGGTCTCGGGGGCGGTTTCGGTGGGGGTCGGCACCGTCTCCGGCTCGGTCTCGGTCGGCTCCAGCCCCGAGCAGTCGGACCGGGTGAGCTCCTCCAGCCGGGTGAAGCTCTCCTCCGCCGCCTGGCGGACATCCGGATCCACGTCCTGCGGGAGGCCGTCCACCAGCTCGTTCACCGCCGGAATGGAGTCCCCCTGGATGTCGTCGCACGCGCCCGCGTTGCCGTTGTCCACGGCCTCGCGGTAGCGCCGCTCGATCTCGTCCAGGCGCCGCTCCAGCTCGGAGGCCGTGGCGCGTGGCAGGCCCTTGCCCTTGGGCTCATCCGAGCCTCCGCAGCCGGCCGGGAGGGCCACCGCGGCGCCGACCAGCGCGATCGCGAGCATCTGTCGGGGGCGTTCGGTCACTGCCCTACGTGTAGCCGATCGCCCAGGCTGCTGGGCAGCCCGGCCTTTTCGATCGCGTCCGCGGCCTCTTCCACGGGGTATTCCACTCGGTGCCACTCGGCCGACCAGTCGGCCAGATCCAGCAGCAGCCAGGCAGCCCGCGGGTCACCGTCGCGCGGCTGCCCGACGCTCCCCGGGTTCACCAGCCATTGGTGGGCGGAGAGGTCGTGGCGGCTGCCGCCCTCCACCGCCTCGGCGCAGACCTCGGTGTCGGTGCGGGTGAAGCGGGAGGCCACGTGGGTGTGCCCGATGGCGCTCACCCGCTCCTCCATCTCGTCCATGCAGCGGTCCGCTCCGGCGGCCGAGGTCACGTAGTCCCACACAGGGTCGAGGGGGCTGGCGTGGTAGAGGCCGACGGCCTCGCCGTCGCGCTGGGGCTCGAGGCCGGAGAGGAAGTCCACGGTTTCGCTGCAGATGTGCTCGCGGGTCCACAGGGCGGCCGCGCCGGCGAGGGGGGAGAAGTCCGAGATGTCGATGCGGCCCAGCACGCCGAGGTCGTGGTTACCCGCCAGCGTGAGATCGCACCGCGCGGCGGCCAGCTCCACGCACCCGTCGGGCTGTGCGCCGTAGCCCACGAGGTCGCCCAGGCACCAGACAGCGTCGACTCCGCTGCGCTCCACGTCGGCCAGCACGGACCGGAACGCGGGCAGGTTGCCGTGCACGTCGGAAACGAGGGCGATCTTCTGAGGGGCACCATTACTGTCCGGGGCATGAGGGGTCATCGATCGGGGTTCCCGTTCGCGATGGCGGTCGCGGTCGTGGCTGCCGGGGCGGCCACCTTGATCCTACGGCCCCGTAGCGGGCTCATCGAGCCGGCCGCGGTAGACGCGGCAGCCTACTTCAGCAAGGCCCAACTCGACCGCGCGAGCGAGTTCCGCGACGTCCAGCGCCTGATCGGCCTGGGCGGTCTGGCTGTCAGCGGGGGCACGCTGGCGCTGCTGGCGCTCCGGCCTCCCAGGCGCGTGGCGGAGCTGCTGGAGCGGGCCGGGCGCCGGCCCGTGGCCGGCGGGGCCATGGTGGGCGCCGGCCTGTCACTGGCGCTGGTGGTCACCGGCCTCCCGCTGTCGTTGTGGGCCCACGAGCGCGCGGTGGACGTGGGGCTGTCCACCCAGTCGGTGGGGCCCTGGCTGGGC
>DASROS010000122.1:0-3733 GCA_035646775.1 Thermoleophilaceae bacterium
AGCGCGCTCTCGCCGCCGCCCGCGAGCATGACGGCGTGGTGGCCATCATCGGCCGCCATCCGCACAAGGCACAGGGCTTCGGTCCGGCCGACCTCGAGGAGATCGAGCGCGCCTGCGCGGACCCGCTGGCCCGCGCGGTCGGCGAGACCGGCCTCGATTACTACCGCGACAATGCTCCGCGCGAGGACCAGCGCCGTGCCTTCGAGGCCCAGCTCGACCTCGCCGCGAGGAATGGCCTGCCGGTGGTCATCCACACGCGCGCGGCGGAGGACGACACCTTCGCGATGCTCGCCGAGCACGCCTCGCAGACCACGGTGATCCTGCACTGCTTCTCGGCGCCCGACCGCGTGGAGGAGTGCGTGCAGCGCGGCTACGTCTGCTCGTTCGCCGGCAACGTGACCTACAAGAACGCCGAGGCGCTCCAGGCGGCCGCGCGCGAGGTGCCCGACGAGCTGCTCCTGGTGGAGACCGACTCGCCCTACCTCTCGCCGGTGCCGCTGCGAGGCAAGCCCAACGAGCCGGCCAACGTGGTGCACACCGCCGAGTTCGTGGCTGCACTGCGCGGACTGCCCTACGACGACCTCGACGCGCTGGTGGAGCGCAACGCCGCGCGCGTCTTCGGGCCGTGAGCGCCGAGGAGCTTCCCCGCCAGGCCAGCCTCAACCGGCTCAGGCGGTTCGGCGTGCGGCCCAACCGCGAGCTGGGCCAGAACTTCCTGATCGACGACAACCTGCTCGAGGTGATCGGCCGCGCGGCGGAGGTGTCCGAGGAGGACGTGGTGCTCGAGGTGGGCGGCGGGCTGGGCGTGCTGTCGGAGTACCTCGCCCCCCGGGCGCGCCACCTGCACGTCGTCGAGGTGGACCGCTCGCTGGAGGCGCCGCTGCGCGACGCACTCGACCCATTCGACAACGCCACGCTGCACCTGGCCGACGCGGTGAAGCTCGACCTTGCCTTGCTCGACCCGCAGCCGGACAAGGTGGTGGCCAACCTCCCCTACGGCGTGGCGGCCACCGTGCTGCTGAACTCGATCGAGCAGCTTCCCGGCGCCACCGTCTGGGTGGCGATGGTGCAGCGCGAGGTGGGCGAGCGCCTGGCCTCGGCCCCGGGCCACAAGACCTACGGCGCCACGTCGGTTCTCGCCCAGCTGGCCTGCGAGGTGAGGGTGCTGCGCCGCGTGCCGCGCAGCGTGTTCCACCCCGAGCCCGCCGTGGAGTCCGCGCTGGTGGCCCTGCGCCGAATCGCTCCGACGCCCGCGCGGGAGGTGCGCGCGCTGGTGCACGCCGCCTTCGCGCACCGTCGCAAGGCGCTGGCCGGGTCGCTCGGCCTCGCGCCAGGGGCGCCGGAGGACCTGCGCGGGCGTGCCCGCGCAGCGCTGGAGGAGACGGGCCATCCCGCCGACGCCCGCGCCGAGCGGCTCTCGCCCACCGACTTCGACCGCCTGGCCACCCAGCTGGGCCACGACGCGCTCGCCGGTCTGCGGCCGAGCGGCAGCCCGCGATGAGCGTTGGCGAACACGCCCCGGCCAAGGTGAACCTGGTTCTGCAGGTGGGGCCGCGGGGCGGGGACGGCCTGCACGAGTTGTGCTCGCTGTTCGCCTCGATCGAGTTGGAGGACCGCGTGGAGCTGCATCCGGCTCCGGACGGAGACGACGCGGTGATCTGCCCGGGCGTGGAAGGCGAGAACCTGGCGTCGCGGGCGCTGCGGCTCTTCCGGGAAGCCGCGCCGGATGCCGAGCTCGGGCCGGTGCAGGTGGAGATCGACAAGGCGATTCCGGTGGCCGCCGGCCTGGGTGGCGGGAGCGCCGACGCCGCGGCGGTCTTGCGGGCAGCGAACCGGCTCGCGGGGCACCCGCTGTCCGGGCAGGACCTGCTCGCGCTCGCGGTGCGCCTGGGGTCCGACGTACCCAGCCAGCTGCGTCCCGGGCACGCGATCGTCACCGGCGGCGGCGAGCTGGTAGAGCCCGTGGCGCTGCAGGCGATCGACCTCGTGCTGCTGCCACAGGAGCAGGGGCTGGCGACCGCCGAGGTCTACGGCGAGCTCGACAGGCTGCGGGCGGCCGGTGAGCTCACGGCCCCGGCCGCGCTTGACCCCGAGCCGCTCCGCGAGCTGGCCCGCCATACCGGGCTCCAGCTGGCCACCGCCCTGGAGAACGACCTCGAGGCGGCGGCGCTGTCGTTGCGGCCCGAGCTGGCCGACGGGCTGGCCGCCCTCGAGCAGCTCGGCGCGCTCGCCGCACGGGTCACCGGATCTGGGCCCACGCTGTTCGGCGTCTTTGCGAGCGCGTCCGAGGCCGACGCGGCCGCACGCGAGTTGCCCGGGGCGATCGCCACCCGCACCCGATGAAGCGCATCCGGGAGAACAAGGGCAAGGTCGCGCTGGCGTCGGTCGTGGCGGTGGTCGCCGTGCTCTTCGCCACCGGGCTCACTCCCGACTTCCCCGACCCCAAGAAGGCGATCGAGGACATCGCGCGGGCGCTGGGCCCGTGGACCTACGCGCTGGTGGGGGCCGCCGCGTTCCTGGAGACGGGCGCGTTCGTGGGCCTCGTGGCCCCGGGGGAGACGACGGTGATCGTCGGCGGTGTGATCGCCGGCCAGGGCGAGGTGGACCTGCTGCCGATGATCGGCCTCGTCTGGGCGGCGTCAGTGCTGGGCGACACCGCGAGCTTTTACATCGGCCGCCGCCTCGGGCGCGGCTTCCTGCTGCGTCATGGGCCAAAGGTGAAGATCGACGAGGGACGGCTGGAGCGGGTGGAGTCCTACTTCGAGCGCCACGGCGGCAAGACCATCCTGATCGGGCGCTTCATCGGCCTGGTGCGCGCGCTGTCGCCGTTCGTGGCGGGCTCTTCGGGCCTGGCGTTTCGCCGCTTCTTCCCCTACAGCGTGATCGGCTGCGGGCTCTGGGGCGCGCTGTTCACGCTCCTCGGGTTCATCTTCTACCGCTCGTTCGACCGCGTGGCGGCGATCGCCGGGCAGGCCGCGCTGGGCGTCGCGGTGAGCGTGGGGTTCATCGTCGGCGTGGTGGTGGCCTACCGCCGGCTGCGCGATCCCGAGCAGCGCCGCAGGCTGGGCGCCTGGGCCGGGCGGCAGGCTCAGAGGCCTGCTCTACGCCCGCTGGCGGCGGCCCTGCGCCCCGTCTGGCGGGGGGCGATCGCACCCGTGGTGGACGTTGTGCGGCCACGCCTGCACCTGCTCTCGGACCGCCTCACCCCTGGCGGGCTCGGGTTGGAGCTCACCACGGCCGTGGCGATCGCGGGAGTGGGCGCCTACGTCTTCACGCTCTACACGTCGATCGTGAGCGGCAACACCGGCAGCGTCACCGGGGGCGACCGCGAGCTGCTCAACCTCGCCACCGACCTACGCAGCGACACCGCCGTCGACATTGTCGAGGTGGTCACCGGCCTGGGCTCGTTCACGTTCGTGGCGGCTCTGGTGTTCGCCGTGGGGATGGTGCTGATCGCGCGCGCCAGGTTCGCGGCGCTGGGCGCGCTGATCGTGGCCTCGCTGCTCATCTTCTTCGCCATCGACATCGCCAAGGACGCGGTGGACCGGCCGCGACCGTCCAACCCGCTCCAGCCCACCCAGGGGTCGAGCTTCCCGAGCGGGCACGCCGCCTACTCCACGATCTGGGTGGGGGTGGCGTTGGTGATCGCCCGCGCCGTGCCCGGACTCGTGGGCGACGCGGCGCTGGTGGGCGGGGCGGTGCTGGTGGCCGTGGCGATCACCAACGCCACCCC
>DASROS010000123.1:0-17162 GCA_035646775.1 Thermoleophilaceae bacterium
GCTCGAAACTCGTGAGGCTCAGGCCCAGCGCTTGGGCGGCTTCACGCCGTGTAAGCGCCACGCGCGGCACGCTGGGCGCGGAGGAGGGAGGAGCGGCTGTCTGGTAGCTTCCGGCCGGCCTAGCTATCTGGCGGCCAAGGTGGGGATACTCGTAGGTGAAGCATAGCATCTCCACCCGACCCTCGACCTAGGGCGTATCGGGGGTGCGGCAGAGAAGTGCGCCACAAACGACACTGAACAGCGGGTCTTGACGGGTTACGGCGGGTACGTGAACCCGCATGGTAGAGGGGATTCGGCTCCACCACGTAGGTCCCTTTATATGTGGTACATGACCGCTCCCGCGGCCCTGGCCTCGGTCTCGGCCACGTCGGCGATCGTGGTACGGCCCAGCACCGCGCGCACCGCCTCCACCGACTCGACCCACACCGGCCCCGAGGCCTCGGCCTCCACCCCCAGCTCACCCTCGAGCAGCTCCACCACCTCCAGCACGGTGACCTCCGAGGGCGGTCGCCCGAACAGGTAGCCGCCCTTCACGCCGCGCTGGCTCTGCAGCACGCCGGCGCGCCGCAACGTGGCGAACAGGCCCTCGAGAAACTGCGCCGGGATGTTCCGCGCGCGGGCGATCTCGGCGATCGGGACGGGCTGGCCGGCCTGGCGGCGGGCCAGCTCGGTGAGTGCGCGCACGGCGTACGGAGACTTCGACGTGATCGCCAGCACGAGGGCGAGTGTATTCCGCGTCGCGGTGACCTGCGGCGACGGCGTGGAAGTAGCCTGCGTGGCATGGACAAGGTCCCCCGGGCGCTCGCGGTCTGGCTGCCGCCGCTCGCGCTGATGGGGCTCATCTTCGTCCTCTCGGCCATGCCCAGCGACGACGTCGATCGGGGGTTGGCCTACTTCCTCGGTCGCAAGATCGCCCACTTCACCGAATACGCGCTGCTCACGGCGCTGTGGTGGCGCGCGCTGCGTACCCGCCTCGCGGCGCGCACGGCCGTACTGCTGGCAGTGGTGATCTCGGTGGCCTACGCAGCCACCGACGAGGCGCACCAGCTCCGTGTGGACGGCCGCCACGGCACGCCCGTGGACGTTCTGATCGACACCGCGGGCGCGGTCACCGCCGCCACCCTGATCGTGCGGCGCCGGCGGAGTTTGCCGGCGTGAGCGAGCGGCCTAGAGCCAGCCGCGGTCGGTGGCCATCAGGACCGCTTGCGCGCGGTCGCTGGCGCCGAGCTTGGCGTAGGTGTTGTGGAGATGGGTGCGCACGGTGCTGGTGGACAGCCCCAGCTCGTGCGCGATCTGCTTGTAGACCTGGCCGCCGGCGAGCTTCTTGAGCACGTCGAGCTCGCGCGTGGACAGCGGGCACTTGTCCACGTGGCGCTTGCCGTTGGTGGCGTAGGGGAGCTCGTACATCAGCGTGCGAAGGTTCTGCGGGGTGAGGCCCAGCGCGCGGGCGGCCGCGAGCAGCTGGCCGGGGTTCACGCCCCGGTCGTTGCCGTAGTGGGCCAACATGTCCGCGAGGCGCACCATCGCCGCCTGGCCTGTGGCATCGTCGGCGTGGTGGCGCTCGATGGCGCTGGCAAGGCTGTTGGGCATTCCCCAGCGGCGCGCGAGCACGCCACCCACCAGCGCGTGGTCCACGCCCAGCTCGCGGCGCTCGCGGTGGATGCGCTCCTCGGGGGTGCGGGCGCCTGCGTGGATCTGCTCGGGGTAGGCCGGATAGGCGTGCATGAGCACGAGCTTGCCGATGTCGTGCAGCAGCGCCGAGGTGAGCAGGTCGTCGCGGTGCTGGTAGTCCAGCTCGCGGGCCAGCCGGTCCGCGGCGGCCTGGGTGGCCACGGCGTGCAGGCGGAAGCGCTCGGGCGCGGCGTCCCAGCCGGGGGTGCGCTCGAAGAAGTCGAACACCTTCGCGCGGCTGGCCAGCTGCTCGATCCCGTCGGGAGTGAGCAGCTCCACGGCCTCCGGCACGCTGGCAATCTTGCCGCGGCTCTTCCCGGACAGGCGGTTGGCCATGCGCAGCACGGTCGTGACCAGCGCAACGTCTGACTCCAGCGCCCCGACGATGTCGCCGTTCGAGCCCTTGTTCTCGCGCACCAGCCGCAGCACGCGGTTACGCGACTCCGCCAGCGCCGGGAAGGACTCGAGCGCCTCGAAGGCTGCGGTCAGCCTGCGCCCGTGACCGTCGTTCTGACGGCCCATCGAAGGCGCTGCGGCGGAGGGGGCTGGTGAGCTGAGTGCTTCCAAGGGGCGTCCGTGCCAAGCGATGGCGTCGTCCACCGCTTCTATCGGCAATGTGGGGGCTTTCATGAGGAGCCCGAAGCGCCAGCGGGCGCGTTCAAGCGGGTGCGCGGAGGCGCTCCAGAGCGGTATCTGTGCGTGCAAGCGTCTCTTCACGCCCCAGGGCGGCCACCGACTCGAAGATGCCGGGCGAGATCGTGCTGCCCGCGATCGCCACCCGGAGCGGCTGGAAGACGTCCTTGGCCTTCACGCCAAGCCGGTCGACCAGCCCGCGCAGGGCCGACTCGACCGTCTCCTGATCGAACGTCTCCAAGGCGGCCAGCTCGTGCCTCACCGCGGCGAGCCTCTCCCCCGCGCCCTCGCGCATCACCTTCTCCCAGGCCTTCTCGTCGGTGGGCTGGGGCTCCACCAAGAAGCCCGCCAGCGGCCAGAAGTCGGCCAGCGTCTGCATCTTCTCCTGGGCCACCGCCACGGCCGGCTCGAGATCCTCGCGTCCGAGCATCTCCTCGAGCCGCCTCGCCAGGTCCGCCGTCTCGAGCTCACGCAGGTAGCGCCCGTTCATCCAGCGCAGCTTTTGCTCGTCGAACACCGCCGGGTTCTTCGACACCCGCTCGAGCGAGAAGCCGTCGATCAGCTGGTCGGTGGTGAGGAAGGTGGTCTCGGCGTCGAGGCCCCAGCCGAGCAGTGCGATGTAGTTGCGCACCGCTTCGGGCAGGTACCCGGCGTCGCGCAGCTCCTGCACCGACGCCGCACCGTGGCGCTTGGAGAGCTTCTTGCCGTCGGGGCCGTGCAGCAGCGGCAGGTGGGCGTAGACCGGCGGGGCGGCGGCCAGGGCCTCCAGGACCATCGCCTGGCGGGGCGTGTTGGAGAGGTGGTCCTCGCCGCGGATCACGTGCGTGATGCCCATGTCGAGGTCGTCCACCGCCACCGCGAGGTTGTAGAGCGCGCTGCCGTCCGAGCGGGCAATCACGAAGTCCTTGATCGACTCGTTGGGGAAGCGCACATCGCCGCGGATCACGTCGGTGACCACGGTCTCGCCCTCGGGCACCCGCAGACGCACCGCACCCTCGTCCTCGTAGGCGTGGCCGTCGGCCAGCAGCCGGTCGATCTGCTCACGGTGGCGCGGAGCCCGCTCGGCCTGCGAATAGGGGCCCTCGTCCCAGTCCAGCTCCAGCCAGCGCAGGGCGTCGAGGATCTGCTCCACGTTCTCGTCGGTGGAACGCTCGCGGTCGGTGTCCTCGATCCGCAGCACCATCGTCCCGCCGTGCTTGCGAGCGAGAAGCCGGTTGTAGAGTGCGGTGCGCGCGCCGCCGATGTGCAGCTGCCCGGTGGGCGACGGCGCGAACCTGACTCTCATGTTCTCTTCGCTGGCGATGTTTCGATGCTAATCGGCGCGCACGTCTCTACGGCGGGCGGGCTGACCAACGCCCACGACCGCGGCCTCGAGGTGGGCGCCCAGGCGATCCAGATCTGGGGCCAGTCGCCCCGGATGTGGAAGCCCACAAACTGGCAGGACGACGACGTTGCGGAGTTCGGCGAGCGGATGGACGGTGGGCCGATCGGCGCCGTGGTCATCCACGCGATCTACCTCATCAACTGCGCGTCGAAGGACTCCGAGGTGCGCAGGAAGTCGATCGACTCGCTGGTGCACTCCTTGCGCACCGGTGACCGCATCGGCGCCACCGGCGTTGTGCTGCACCCCGGCTCGTCGGTGGGCGAGCCCCACTCCGAGGCCCTGCCCCGCGTCGGCGAGGCGCTCACGCACGGCCTGGAGGAATCCGAGGGTTGCCCGCTGCTGCTCGAGGACACCGCCGGCGCCGGGAACACCTTGGGGCGGAGCTTCGAGGAGCTGGCCGAGCTGATCGACCTGGCGGGAGGCCACGAGCGACTCGGCGTCTGCCTGGACTCCTGCCACCTGCTCGCCAGCGACTTCGATGTTCGAACCGCCGACGGCCTCACCCAGGTCATCGACGACTTCGACGCCACCGTGGGCATCAACCGCCTGCGCTGCCTGCACGTGAACGACTCCATGACCCCGATGGGCTCCAACCGTGACCGCCACGCGCCGCTGGGCGAAGGCGAGATCGGCACCCGCGGCTGCGGCGCGTTCCTGTCAGAACCCCGCTTCGAGGAACTGCCCGCGATCTTCGAGGGTCCCGGCATCGAGGGCAAGGCACCCACGAAGAAGGACATCGACCGGGCGAAGGAACTGCGGCACAACGGCAAGCGGGCGCGGCGACGTCGCGGCTAGCCAGCTGCGCTACAGCTGGTCCCTGAGATCGAAGCCGTCGTTCACGGGCACCGGCTTCTCGAAGAAGCCGGGGTTCACGCAGTCGAACGGCTCGCCGCGGCCGTCGTAGGCACGCTCCACTGAGCTGCGGCACTGCGGTAGCGGCAGGCCGGTCATCTTCACGCCGCCGAAGCCGTGGCGCGTGCGCTGCGCCTGCTCGAACGCCTCCACGTCGATCTCGGCGCGGAACACCTTGTTCATGCAGCCCATGTAGCGCGTGCCGGTGTCCTCGTCGTCGAACAGGTAGAGGTACTGACACCCCGACTCGATGCAGCCGGACGGGTGCACCACCCGGTCGCAGAACGCGCAGCACTGCCTGCACTCGTGCAGCTCGGAGAGGTTCGCGGCAGCGCTTTCCACGTGCGTCAGTGTAGAGCGATCTGATGCGCCGGCGCGAGGGTTAGGCGGCGCGGCGGGCGGTGCCGGGAAGCTGCTCCAGCTCGGCCATGCACTGCTGGGTTGCGGTGATGCGGTAGCCGTCGCCCAGCAGCAGCGTGCGGCGTCCCACGACGAGCATCAGCTCGTGATCGCCCGGGTGGTCGCGGCAGAGATCCGAGAGGTCGTCGAGGAAGCCCGCGGGCACGTCGGGCTGGACGTCGATCGTGACGCGCTTGACGTCGGGCTCGGCCGCTGCGACGGCCTCGGCGGCGGCCACCTCCTCGGGCGTGGGCTCGAACGCCTCGACCTCTTGGGCGATGAGCTTGACCTCTCCCGCCTCCTTGTGGTCCACCCGCCCGCGGACGATCACCACCCTGTCCACGTCCACCTTGGCGTCGTTGGCCTCGTAGACCTTGGCGAACACGAGCATCTCCACGGTGCCGCCGAGATCGTCGAGCGTGGCGAACAGCATCGGGTCGCCCTTGCGGGTGCGAATGCGCTTGGCCTCGCTGATCATCCCGCCGACCGTGACCCACTCGCCGTCCCTGCGACTCGGGAGGTCGGAGAGCGCGCAATCCACACGGGCGCGGAGAGCGGCGCGCACCTCCTTAATGGGATGGCTGGAAAGGAACAGGCCGAGCGTCTCCCTCTCCCACTCGTTGAGCCGGGAGCGCTCGTCGGGGGTGGCAGGAACCGGGAGGTCGGGCGCACCGGCGAAGCCGTTGGTGGCGGGAGCACCCGGCGCCGCGGGCTCCTCCAGATCGAAGATCGAGGACTGGCCGAGCTGGGCGTCCTGCTGGGTCTTCTGGCCGGCGCCCTGCGCCTGCTCGAGCACCCCGAGCATGCCCGCGCGGGTGGCGCCGGTGGAGTCGAAGGCGCCGCACTTGATGAGCGCCTCGATCACCTTCTTGTTCACCGCACGATAGTCCACCCGGCGGCAGAAGTCCCAGATCGACGGGAACCGCCCACCCTCGTCGCGCGCGGTGATGATCGAGTCCACCGCCGCGGCGCCCACGTTCTTGACGGCGTCCAGGCCGAAGCGCACGTTGTCCCCGTGCACCACGAAGGTGTGGCCGCACTCGTTCACGTCGGGCGGCAGCACCTCGATCCCCATGTCCTCGCAGCACGCCACGAAGAACGGCACCTTGTCCTTCGTCGACATGACCGACGAGATCAGCGCCGCCATGTACTCGGCAGGGTGGTTGGCCCGCAGCCAGGCGGTGCGGTAGGAGATCAGCGCGTAGCAGGCGGCGTGGGCGAGGTTGAACGAATAGTCGGCGGCCGCCTCGTTGGTGGCCCACAGCTCCTCGATCACCCGCTCCTGGGTGCCGCTGGCGCGGCCCCCCTCGAAGAAGCGCTCGCGCAGCGCGGCCATGGCCACGCGGTTCTTCTTGCCGATCGCCTTGCGCAGGTCGTCGGCCTCGGCCCCCGAGAAGCCGGCGATCGCCTTGGCGATCTGCATCGACTGCTCCTGGTAGAGGATCACCGAGTAGGTGCGCTCGGTGATCGCGCGCAGGCGCTCGTCGATGTAGCTGATCGCCTCGGGGTCGCGCTTGTTGCGCGCGTAGGTGTCGATGTGGCGCATGGCGCCCGGCCGGTAGAGCGCAACCAGCGCCACGAGGTCCTCGAACTCGTTGGGCTTGACCTTGCGCAGCGCGTCGCGCATGCCGTCGGACTCGAACTGGAACACCCCTACGGACTCGCCGCGGGCCATCATCTCGTAGGTCTTGGGGTCGTCGAGCGGCAGCTGTGACATGTCCAGCCGCTCGCCGCTGGAGCGCTCGAGGATGTCCAGGCAGTCCTCGATCACGTCGAGGTTGCGCAAGCCGAGGAAGTCCATCTTCAGCAGGCCGATCTCCTCGATCGGCTTCATCGAGTACTGCGTGACCGTGCGGTAGGCGCGCACGCCGTCCACCGCGGCACCGCGGTCCTCGGCCAGCTGCAGCGGCACGATGTCGGTGAGCGGGCGGTCGGCGATCACCACGGCGGCCGCGTGGATCGACGCGTTGCGCACGGTGCCCTCGAGCCCGCGTGCAGTGTCGATCACCTTGCGGGCGTCGGGCTCGGAGTCATAGGCGCGCTTGAGCTCGGGCTCCTCGTCGAGGTACTCGTCGAAGGACTTCGAGCGTCCCATCACCGGCTCGGGGATGAGCTTGGCCAAGCGGTCGCCGGTGCCGTAGTCAAAGCCCAGCACCCGCGCCGCATCGCGCGTGGCCGCACGCGGAAGCATGCGGCCGAAGGTGACGATCTGAGCCACCGAGTCCTGGCCGTACTTGCCGGCCACGTAGCGCATCACCTTGTCGCGCCCGCGCACGGAGAAGTCGATGTCGATGTCGGGCATGGACACGCGCTCGGGGTTGAGGAAGCGCTCGAACAGCAGGCCGTAGGCCAGCGGGTCCACCTCGGTGATGTCGAGCGCGTAGGACACGATCGAGCCCGCCGCCGAGCCGCGCCCCGGGCCCACGGCGATCCCGTTGTCCTTCGCGTACTTCACGAAGTCCCACACGATCAGGAAGTAGGCGTCGAAGCCCATCCGCCCGATCACCTCGAGCTCCATCTCCAGCCGCTCCATCGCCTCCGCCGGTACGGGGTCGCCATACCGCGCCCGCAAGCCCTCCAACGCGCGCTGGCGCAGGTAGTCGCCCTCCGACTGCCCGTCGGGCGTGGGGTAGCGCGGGATGAGCATCTTGCCCAGCTCGATGTCCACCTGGCAGCGATCGGCGATCTCCAGCGTGCTGGGCACGGCGTCCGGCCACTCGGCGAACGAGGCCGACATCTCGCTGGAGTCCTTCAAGTAGAACTCGTTGGTGTCGAAGCTGAGCTTGGGCTGGTCGAGCGTGGACTTGGTCTGCACGCACAGCAGCGCCGCGTGGTTGTGGTAGTCGTCGCGGCCGAGGTAGTGGACGTCGGCGGTGCCCACCACCGGACGGCCGACCTCGCGGGCGATCCGGGCGATGCCCTCGTTGGCCTTGTCCTGCACGGCCAGGCCGTTCTTCTGCACCTCGAAGTACACGTTCTCCGGGCCGAAGACCTGCAACAGCTCGTCGGCGTGGGCGCGCGCCTCGGCGGGGTTCTCGGCGATCAGGCGCTGACAGAAGCGCGACTGCAGGCAGCCCGTGAGGGCGATCACCCCAGCCGAGTGGCGCTGGAGCAGCTCCAGGTCAACGTTGGCCTTGCCACGCTTGTAGCCCTCCAAAAAGCCGGCCGAGGTGAGCCGCACCAGGTTGCGAAAGCCCTCGTCGGTGGAGGCCAGCAGCGTGAGGTGGTTGCGCTCGTAACGGACCGCATCGGTGCGGCGGTCGTCGACGAGGTAGGCCTCCAGGCCGAGGATCGGCTTGATGCCGTGTTTGCGGCAGGCCTTGTAGTGCTCGACCGCACCGTTCATGACGCCGTGGTCGGTGAGGCCCAGAGCGGGCTGGCCATAGGAGGCCGCGCGCTCGGCCAGCGAGTCGATCCGGCAGGCGCCGTCGAGCAGCGAGTACTCGGAATGGACGTGGAGATGGGCGACGGACAAGGCGCCGAATATAGGGGCGCGCTCGGACCTTCCCGGACCCTGCGAGCGGCCCTACGCCGCTATTTGGGAGGAGGGGCCGGCGCCGTCAGAGCTCGTTGAGCGCGACGACCACGCCCAGGCGGTCCGCGCCGCGCCGAAGCCGGGCATCCAGGGTTACGACCTTGGACTCGAGCAGTTGTCCCAGAGCGACGTACTCGGCGTCGTAGGTCTTCGCCCACCCGAGCTCGGTGGCGATCCGAAGCGCTCGGGAGTGCAGCTTCGAATGGGTGCGTGGCGCGACCGGCGCCCCGTTCAGGAGATCGAGCATCGCCGCCGCCACGGGGGACGAAATCTCACGCCGCCACACCGCGCCGCGGAGCGCCGAGGTGCATTCCGACCACATCAGCCAAGGCGCGACAAGCTCGTCGTGCAGACCCTCGAATCGGCCTTGGGCGCCACACGCCCAGAAAGCGACGCTGGCGTCGAGAACCAGCGTCAATGGCGGTCGCGCGCTCGTCGAACGACGGTCGCCCAGTCGGGCGCCGGAGACCCGTCGGGCAGCACGCCCCAGCCACCGGGGACCTCCAGTGGCGTCGGCCTGTCCCCCAGGCGGTCCAGCTCGACCTCGTCGATCAGGTGCTGGGTGCCGACCTTCTCGGAGCGCAGGCGGCCGGTGCGGATCCAGCGGCGTACGGTCTCGGCATTGCGACCGACGCGCCGGGCAGCCTCCGGTACCGTAAGCATAGGCACATGCTACACGATTTCCGCGCCCGGGCCGTCGGCTCCGGGCGCGGTGTCGGCGATCTGGAGCGTGGCGGCGCGGGCGCCCGCGGCCTGCGGTGCGAAGCGCACGGTGACCCGGCAGTTCGTGCCGGGTGTCAGGGCCTTTCCGCAGGTGGAGGAGCCGATGAGGAAATCCTCCGGATTGGCCCCGGTGAACTCGCAGCCGGTGACCTGCATGATCACGCTGCCGTCGTTGGAGATCGTTACGGCCTGCGAGACGCTTAATGCCTTGCCACTCGCTCCGACGCCCTGCTCGGGTATAAGTCGCCGATGCTCCGCGAAGGCCCCATCCCCCGCTTCGTCCACGGGATCATCGAATACGTGGCGGGCGTGGCGTTCATCGTGGCGCCATTCGTGCTCACCTTCGACTCCGGCGCCGCAACGGCGCTGTCGATCATCATCGGAGTGCTGGTGATCGCGATAGCGGCCGCCACCGACGGTCCCACGAGCCTCGTCAACCAGATTCCGGTGTCGGCTCACGTCGTGATGGACTACGCGCTCGCGGTCCTGCTGGTGGCGCTGCCCTTCCTCGCCGGGTTCTCGTCGGAGACCGAGCCCACGGCATTCTTCATCGTGCTGGGCATAGCCCACCTGCTGATCACGATCGGCACGCGTTTCAGCAAGGCCGAGCCGGCACCGCCACGCTCGGACCGGCCGCCCGCGGCCTGATCCCTAGCGGCGGATGCGGAGCGCCGCAAGCACGGTGCGCGCGCGACCGTCGTCATCGATCTCAGCCGCCTCGAGCGTGGCCGAGCGACCGCGCAGGCGGGCTGCCTCGCGGGCGGAGAGACGAAGCGCTACGCGCCGGGCCTGACCTGGCCGCAGCCGGAAACGCCTGCTGGCCAGAGCACGGCCGCGCGTACCGCCACGGCGCAGCACCAGGGTCCCGGCACAGCGATCAGGCTTGGCGCGCGGGCACTTGACCTGGGCGCGCACGGCCCGCCGGCGGCTGATGCCGATGCGGCCGCGTGACAGTTGTGTGTCGAATCGGTGCTTGGCCTGCGCGGTAGAGATGCTCTGGCAGCTGGCGGATGCGTCGACGCTATCGACGAGGTCGTTCACAACCGTGTCGCCGGTCACGCACGTCACGCGCTCGATAAAGCCGTCGCGGGTCAGGTAGGTGTCGCCGCCGTCACCCGCCCGGAACTCGTCGATTCCGGCGCCCCCGTCAAGCGTCTCGACGCCTCTGGCCGGGATGAGCAGGTCGGCGCCGTCGCCGCCGCTGAGCGAGTCGTTGCCCGAGCCGCCGTTGAGGTCGTCGGGGCCGCCTTGGCCGAGCAGCTCGTCGTCGCGCGCGCTGCCGGTGAGAATGTCGCCCTCGGGCGTGCCCGACAGCCGTTCGATGGACGTCAGCGTGTCGGTTCGCGACTGCTGCGACCTGTTCGAGGCTGCCCGGCCCACCACCACCGTCGCGCTCCCGGTAGCCAGCGAGGCCGTGACTCCGCCGGGCTCCTGCCCGCCTAGACTTCTGCCGCTCCCCCACTCGGCGAGGTCTCGGCCCGGTCCGCCGTCGAAGGTTGCCGGGTTGGTCCCGGCGCTCGGGGCGATCAAGGTGTCGTCGCCGTCGTCGCCGCGCAGCTGGATTGTGCCCGGGGAGGGCACAAAGAGCGTGTCGTTGCCGGGTCCGCCGATGGCCACGACTGAAGGGTTGTTGTCAAACTGGTCGAGGTCGAACGAGTCATCACCGCGGCGGAGGTCGACGGTCAGAGCGACGTTGGTGGCCCCCTTGGGGCAGCGGTGGCGAAGCGCCCGTCCGGTCAGCGGGTCGGACTCGGTACTGCAGCTCAGGTCGCCGGAGAGCGTCAGCGCAGGCGTGATCACGAGCGCGTTAGCCGAACCTTCGAAGTCGATCTCGAGGTTGTCACGCCCGTCGGTGCCCGTGACGGTCAACGTCGCGCCGTGGGCGGCGGGCGCCGCGAGCAGCAGCGCGAGGGCGACGAGGGCGGGGAGGACTCGCACCGGGGGGCGAGTCTCTCCCAACAGGCGCCGCTTCGCAAGTCCGCTGGTCGGGGAGGTCCGCCCGAGGAGCGCTCCTACGGCATCGACGACTTGACCCCCTGAGAGGGGTCACGTTAGGCTCCGCGCGCTTAGCGGGAGGAATCGCCGACGCTGGGGCGGACAGTCGGCGATGCGGACCGCTCCGACGCGTTCTGTCTAGAAGGAGCGAAACTGTGAAGCTCGTGATCGGCATCGTTCGTCCGGAGAAGGCGAACGACGTACTGGAAGCCCTCTACCGCGCCGAGGTGCGCGGCGTTTCGATGAGCCGCGTCCAGGGGCACGGAGGCGAGCTCGACCAGGTTGAGACATACCGCGGCACGACCGTGAAGATGGGACTTGCCGAGAAGGTCCGCTTTGAGATCGCCGTCTCCGATGCGTTCGTCCAGCCGACGATCGAGGCCCTCTGCGAGGGCGGGCGGACCGGTGAGGTCGGGGACGGCAAGATCTTCGTCGTCCCGCTGGAGCGCGCAATCCGGATCCGCACGGGTGAGACTGATCACGGTGCCGTCACGCCGGTGAGCAAATGACAGACCTTCCGCACCTGGCGGCGGCCGCCCAGGTGGACACCGGGGACACGGCCTGGATGCTCGTCGCGACCGCGCTCGTTCTCATGATGACGCCCGCGCTCGGGCTCTTCTACGCGGGCCTCGTGCGCTCGAAGAACACGCTGAACACGTTCATGATGTGCGTCGGCGCGATCGCGGTCGCAACCGTCACGTGGGCGCTCGTCGGGTACTCGCTCGCGTTCGACGGAGACGGCGACATCATCGGCGGCCTGGGCTACACGTTCCTGCAGGACGTCGGCTTCGAGCCCCGCGACGGGACGACGATCCCGCACCTGGTCTTCTTTGCCTTCCAGGCAACCTTCTGCATCATCACGACCGCGCTCGTGTCCGGCGCCGTCGTGGAGCGGATGCGGTTTGGGGCGTTCCTCGTCTTCGCGGCGCTGTGGTCGGTGCTCGTCTATGCGGTACTCGCGCACTGGGCGTTTGGAGGCGGCTGGCTGATCGAGGGCGGCACGCTCGACTTCGCCGGCGGCGTACCGGTCGAGATGGGCTCCGGTTTCTCGGCGTTGGCAGCCGCGCTCGTCGTCGGGGCACGGAAGGACTACGGGCGGCAGGCGCTCCTGCCTCATAACTCGGTGTACGCGCTTCTCGGCGCCGGCCTGCTCTGGTTCGGCTGGTTCGGCTTCAACGGCGGAAGCGGCTTCTCGACCGGAAACTCCGGTGTGCTCGCGTTCACGAACACGCTCCTGACGCCGGCATGCACTCTCGTCGTCTGGTTCCTGCTCGACGCGCTGCGCGGCCGGCGGGTGACGGCGATCGGAGCCGCGACCGCAATCATCGTCGGCTGCGTCGGGATCACCCCCGCGGGCGGCTTCATCAGCCCGGGGTGGGCGATGGTGCTCGGCGCGGTCGCTGCGCTCCCGGCCTACGCGGTCATCGTCTGGCGGCCCCGCACGCGGGTGGACGAGACGCTCGATGTGCTCGCCGCCCACGGGATCGCGGGCTTCACCGGCATCCTCTTCATCGGCTTCTTCGCGCAGGAGTCGTGGAACGGCGTGTCGGACGGTCTCCTCTACGGCAACGCGGCCCAGTTGGGCGATCAGGCGCTCGCCGCGATCGCGGCCCCCGCGTATGCCTTCGGAGCTACGTTCGTGCTCCTGAAGGTCATCATGCGCGTAATGCCGCTGCGCGCGACGGAGCGCGAGGAGGCGCTGGGGATGGACATCGTCCAACACGGCGAGGAGGCCTACGCAACCGGCGAAGGCGCGATCCTCATCGCGCCGGAGACGGATGATGAGGCAGCGGTGCCGGTCGCCGACCCGGTCTAGTCGTCGCCGCCCGCACGCGCGGCGATCACGCCGCCCACCAGCACGAGCGCCACTATGCCCGCCGCGCCCAGCTTGACCCGGTTCTGGGCCATTTTCTTCCTGGCCACGCGGGACCCGATCTGCCACACGATCCAGCCCAGCACGGAGTAGCTCTTGGAGTTCATTCCCCCTCCTTGCCCCGGTTGCGGATTCCGTAAGCCATTCTCGACTGCAGGCTCCACAGCTCGATGAATCCCGGGCTGGCCTGCTGGGAGAACAGCCCGCCCGACTCGCCGACGCCCGCGAGCGCCTGGTCGTAGAGGGCGTTCGGCGAGCTGCGCGCCACGGCGCGCGCCGAGCCCTTGTAGAGCCGCATCGTGATCTCGCCGGTCACCTGCTCGTTCACCGACTCCATGTAGGCGTCGAGGTCTGAGCGCAGCGGCTCGTGCCACAGGCCCGCGTAGACCAGGTAGGCCCACTTGCGGTCGAGCACGTGCTTGAACTCGTTCTGGTGGATCGTGCACACCAGCTTCTCCAGCTCCTGGTGGGCGGTGAGCAGGATCTCGGCCGCCGGCACCTCGTAGAGGTCGCGCACCTTCAGGCCCACGATCCGGTCCTCGATGTGGTCGAGGATCCCGACGCCGTGGCGGCGGCCCGCCAGGGCGCAGGCGTCCAGCAGCTCCACCAGGCCAAGGCGCTCGCCGTCGACGGACACGGGCACGCCGCGCTCGAAGCCCACCACCACGTCCTGCGGCTCGTCGGGGGCCTCGCGCGGGTCGGTGACCAGCTCGAACACGTCATCGCGCGGGGGCTCTGACAGGTCGTCGATCGGGCCGCCCTCCGAGGAGCGGCCCCAGATGTTGTCGTCGATCGAGTACGGCGGCGCCTCGCTGCCGCCCTTCACCGGGATGCCGTGCTCGCGCGCGTAGGCGATCTCCTCCTTGCGGCCCATCCGCCAGCTACGCACCGGCGCGACGATCTTCAGGTCCGGGGCCAGCGTCAGCACGGTGGCGTCGATTCGCACCTGGTCGTTGCCCTTGCCGGTGCAGCCATGGGCCACGGCCTCGCAGCCGTGCTCGCGTGCCATCTCCACCGCCAGCTTGGCGATCAGCGGCCGCCCCAGCGCGGTGAACAGCGGGTAGCCGCCGCCGTAGCGCGCGTTGGCCTTGATCGCCGGGAGCACGTAGTCGCGCGCGAACTCCTCGCGCGCGTCGAGCACCTCGCACGCCACGGCGCCCAGGTCGAGCGCCTTGCCGCGCACCACGTCGAAGTCCTCGTCGGGCTGACCCAGGTTCACGCACAGGGCCACCACCTCGGCCTCGTACTCGTCCTGGATCCACTTGAGCATCACGCTCGTGTCCAGGCCCCCCGAATAGAGGAGCAGCACCCTACTCACGTCGCCCGGCGCGGCCTCGTACGCGCCCCTGGACTGGGTGGTGCGGTCGTAGCTCATTGGGCGGTGGAACCTACCAGCGGCCCGGCCGGGCCCGACGCGACCAGGCTCAAGGCCGGCCCCGAGTGGCAATACCGGCTGAAGATCTAGCCCAGCGCGGCGCCCAACCGGTCGACTGCATCCGCCACCTCCCGCTCGCTCACCGTGAGCGGGGGGAGCAGGCGGATCGTGTCCGGGCCGGTGGCGTTCACCACCAGGCGCTGCTCGAGCAGGAGGCGGCGGGCGAGCCCGGGGGCGTCGTTCGCGGCGAAGGCCAGCATCAGACCGCGGCCGCGCACGTCGAGCCCGAGGGCGGTCAGGCCAGCGGCCAGCTGCGCCCCGCGGTCGCGCACCTGCCCGAGGAAGCCCTCCGACGTGACCACGTCGAGCACGGCGTGCGCCCCCGCGGCCACGACCGGGCCGCCGGCGAACGTCGAGCCGTGGTCGCCGAGCTGGAGCGTGTCGGCCAGCTCGGGCGTGGCCACGCACGCGCCGATCGGCAGGCCGCCTCCCAGACCCTTGGCGATCGTCATGACGTCAGGTGCGACGCCCGCCTCTTCCCAGGCCCACAGATCGCCGGTCCGCCCCATGCCGCACTGGATCTCGTCGAAGATCAGCAGCGCACCGTGCTCCTCGCAGGCGTCCCTGGCCGCGGCGAGCATCTGGGGATGGACCGAGTGGATGCCCGACTCGCCCTGGATCGGTTCGATCAGCACGGCGACCGTGCTGTCGGTGACGGCGTCCACCAGCGGCAGCGGGGCCCCCTCCCGTGGCACCGCTGTAAAGCCGGGCACGAGCGGCGCGAAGGGGGCCTGCTTCGTCTCCTCAGGAGTGGCTGAGAGGGCCCCGAAGGTTCTTCCGTGGAAACCCCCTTCGAGCACCACGAAATCCCCGCCCTCCTTGTGCCTCCGGGCGAGCTTGAGCGCGCACTCCACCGCCTCCGCGCCCGAGTTGCACAGGAACGCCTTGCCGCCCAGCGTCAGCTCCGAGAGCCGCGCGGCCAGCCGGATCGCGGGCTCCGTGTAGTAGAGGTTGCCCACGTGCATCAGCCGGGCGGCCTGGTCGGTGACGGCCTCGACCAGCGCCGGGTGGCAGTGACCGATCTGCACCACCGAGATGCCCGCCAGGAAGTCGAGGTACTCGCTGCCCTCGGCGTCCCACAGACGCGTGCCCTCGCCCCGGACGAACTCCACCGGGTTGCGGGCGTACGTGCCCATCGTTCCCTGGGCCTCGAGGGCCTGGAGCTGCTCTAGGGCCACAGCTTGGTGCCGCTGCCCTGGTCGGTGAACAGCTCGAGCAGCAGCGAGTGCGGCCGGCGGCCGTCCACGATGTGGGCGTTGCGCACCCCGCCTGCGAGCGCCTGCACGCAGGCCTCGAGCTTCGGGCGCATACCGCCTCCCACCGACCCGAGCGCGTCCGACACCTCGGTCGCGGTGCCCTGGGAGATCAGCGAGCCGGGGTCTTCCGGGTCGGCCAGCCATCCCTCGACGTCGGTCAGGAACACGATCTTGAAGGCGCCCAGGGCCGAGGCCACCGCGGCGGCCGCCATGTCGGCGTTCACGTTGTAGGAGTTGCCCTCCCTGTCGGCCCCCACCGATGCGACCACCGGGATGTAGTCCTCGGCGATGTGGTTGAGCACGTCTACGTCCACCCGCTCGACCTCGCCGACGAAGCCGATGTCGCGCTCGCCCGCGAACTGCTTCTTGACCGTGAACAGCATGCCGTCGTCGCCGCAGAGGCCCACCGCCGGCTGGCCGTGGCGGCCGAGGCGCAGCACGATGTCCTTGTTCTGCTTGCCGACCAGCACCATCTTCGCCACCTCCACGGTGGCCTCGTCGGACACCCGCAGGCCGTCCACGAATTCGACCTTCATCCCCAGCCGCTCCATGTAGCGCGTGATGTCCGGGCCACCGCCGTGCACCACCACCGGGTTCAGCCCCACGTACTTGAGCAGCACCACGTCGCGGGCGAACTCCTCCCGCAACTCGGCGTCGGTCATCGCCGCGCCGCCGTACTTGATCACCACCGTTCGCCCGTGGAACTCGCGGATGTAGGGCAGCGCCTCGAGAAGTGTTGCGACGTCGCGCATGCTCAGGTGGAGTAGTCGGCGTTCAGGGTCACATAGTCGTGGCTGAGGTCGGAGAAGAACACCTCGGTCTCTCCCCCCTCCCCGGGCAGGGTCAACTCGAACTCCACCTCTGGCGCGGCGACATCTTGCTCGAGCCCCTCCCACTCGCCGGGCTCGAGCTCCACAACCGTACCGGCGGACACAACCTGGCGGCCCTCGATTGCAAGATCCACCACAAAAGGGGCGCGGCCGGCCATCGCCTTCCCGGCGGCCTGAAGGATCCGCCCGAAGTTGGGGTCGCCGCCCAGCAGCGCGGTCTTCACCAGCGGCGAGTCGGCCACGGCGCGCGCCACCGGCTCCACCAGCTCGGTGCCGCCGGTCACCAGCACCCGCCCCACGCGCTGGGTGCCCTCGCCGTCGGCCACGATCTCGATCGCCAGCTGGCGCAGCAGCGCGTCGATCGCCTCCCCGATGGCCAGCTCGTCCTGAGACTCGAGCTCGACTTCCACCCCGCTCGCCCCGTTGGCGAGCACGAAGACGGCGTCGTTGGTGGACAGCTGGCCGTCCACCGAGATGCGGTCGAACGAGCGCTTCACACACACCCCGGTGAGCAGGTCCACCGTCTCGGGCGCCAGGCCGGCGTCGGTCTGCACGAAGCAGAGCATCGTGGCGAAG
>DASROS010000124.1:0-2010 GCA_035646775.1 Thermoleophilaceae bacterium
GGCTCGCCAGCCGCGGCCGCCAGCACGATCCGGCAACGCAGCGCCAGCGCCTGAGCGCTCTTGGGCCGGCGGGCCCACCGCTCGAGCACCTCCCGCTCCTCCTCCGTCAGCACGACCTCTACAAGCTGGGGCATCGTCAACTCCCATCGTCGCTGTCGTTGACGACGGAGTTCGCCGCGACCCCACAAATGCCTACGGACTAACGACTCAGGTCACTAGCCGGACGCGCGAACCGTGAACGACACGCGCACGGGCCCAGGCGCACGGTCCGTGCGCCGACCTCGCCGACTCGGGCAGAATACCGGCCGATGCGAATCTCGGCGAAGGCTGACTACGCCGTGCGGGCCGCCGTGGAGCTGGCGGTGGCAGCCCCCGACCGCCCCGTGAAGGGCGAGCACGTGGCGAGCGCGCAGGCCATCCCGATCAAGTTCTTGGAGAACATCCTGGTGGACCTCCGCCAGGCCGGCATCGTGCAGAGCCGGCGCGGGCCCGACGGCGGCTACTGGCTGGCCCGCCCGGCGGCCGAGGTGACGGTGGCCGACGTGATCCGCGCGTCCGACGGTCCGCTGGCCAGCGTGCGCGGCGAGAAGCCCGAGGACCTCGCCTACGAGGGCGCCGCCGCGGAGCTGCGACAGGTGTGGATTGCCCTACGCACGAGCATGCGCGACGTCCTCGAGCGGGTGACCCTGGACGACCTCGCCGGAGGAAGACTGCCCGCCGAGATCACCGAGCGCATCGCTGAGCCAGGCGCCTGGGCGCGCCGCTGAGCCGAACGACGGCCTGAGGCGCCCCCCTCCCATAGCCGTCGGTTAGTGCCTGCTATAAAGCCTACTAAGACTGTAGGCAAAGTCGGGAAAGGCATTGCGGTGCAGAAGCTTCTTACTTTCGGCCTGTTCGGACTGCTCGCGCAGTTCGTGGACGGAACACTGGGGATGGCTTACGGGGTGACCTCCACCACACTGCTGCTCAGCGTGGGAACCGCCCCTGCGATCGCGTCCGCCACCGTGCATCTGGCTGAGATCGGCACCACGCTTGCCTCCGGCACCGCTCATTGGCGCTTCGGCAACGTTGACTGGCGGACGGTCGGGCTGATGGCCGTGCCCGGAGCCATGGGGGCGTTCGCGGGCGCCGTGCTCCTCAGCTCACTCTCCGCCGAGGTCGCCGAGCCTTGGGTGGCCGCGATCCTCTTCTTCCTCGGGCTCTACATCCTCGCCCGCTTCACGCGCCAGCGCCGACCCGTCAAGACCGGCCACGGCCCCCTGCGCGCCCGCTTCCTGGCGCCGCTCGGCGTGGTGGCGGGCACGGTCGACGCGATGGGCGGCGGTGGGTGGGGGCCAATCGGCACGTCCTCGCTGCTGTCCTCGGGCCGGCTTGAGCCGCGTAAGGTCGTGGGGTCCATCGACACATCCGAGTTCCTCGTGACGCTCGGGGCCTCCGCGGGCTTCCTCGTATCGCTGAGCTTCGCCGAGGTGAACACGGGCTACCTCGTGGCCCTTCTCGTGGGCGGCCTGATCGCGGCGCCGGTGGCGGCCTGGCTGGTCAGAAAGCTGCCCACCCGCGTGCTCGGAGCCGCAGTCGGGGGCGCGATCGTGGTGACCAACACCAAGACATTCGGCGAGTCGATCGGCGTTGCCACCGAGTACCTGGTGGTGGCCTACATTGTTTTGACGGTGATCTGGATCGGGTCGATCGCGTCCGCCGTGACGGCCGTGCGGCGGGACGGGCGGGCAATCCCCGAGCCTGCCTAGCAGCACCGCGGGGCACGGCCGCGAGCCGCGCCCGTCAGGAGGTGGGTCTGAGAGGATGCCGCCCGGATGGCCTCGCCGGAGATCGTGGACACGCCCGAGGAGGCGGCCCAGCACGAGCGCGCGCCGCTGATCGTGCGCGAGCCGCTGGCGGCCTTCCTCGACTCCCAGGGTCTGGGCTCGGGCCCCGTCGAGGCAGAGCGCATCGGCGAGGGGCACTCCAACGTGACCTACCTGCTGCGCCGAGGCGAGACCCGCCTGGTGC
>DASROS010000125.1:0-3486 GCA_035646775.1 Thermoleophilaceae bacterium
GACCATGGGCTGGATCACGCGCCCCGGCCCGTTCATGAGCCGCTGCCACGCGCGCTTCGGAGACATCTTCACCCTGCGCATCGCCCAGGAGGGCAGCTGGGTCTTCCTCGCGCACCCGGACCTGGTGAAGCAGGTGTTCACCGGCGATCCGCAGGTCCTGCACGCGGGTGAGGGCAACTTCATCCTCGGTCCGATCGTGGGCGATCAGTCGGTACTGCTGCTCGACGAGGGTCCGCACATGCGCGAGCGCAAGCTGCTGCTCCCGCCCTTCCACGGCGAGCGGATGCAGCGCTACGGCGAGTTGATGACCGAGATCGCGGAGGCGGAGATCGCGCGATGGCCCTTGGGCGAGCCGCTGGCACTGTGGCCGCGCATGCAGGCGGTGACGCTCGAGATCATCATGCGCACGGTCTTCGGCATCCGCGAGGGGGGCCGGCTCGACGAGCTCCGCCGAGTGCTGCGCCACATGCTGGAGAAGACCGCCAGCAAGCGCTTCATGGCCCTCGTGGCGATGCTCGGCCCGGAGCGCATCAGGCGCCTGCCGGCCTTTCGCTCGGCGATGGACCCGGTCGACGAACTGCTGCTCGACGAGATCCGCCGGCGGCGCGCCGACCCCGACGTGGCCGAGCGCGACGACATCCTGTCGCTGCTCGTGCAGGCCCGCCACGAGGACGGCGAGCCGATGGGCGACCGCGAGCTGCGCGACGAGCTGATGACCCTCCTCGTGGCAGGACACGAGACGACCGCCACGTCGCTGGCGTGGTCCATCGAGCGCCTCGTGCGCCATCCCGAGAAGCTGGAGAGGCTGCGCGAGGAGGCGGACGCCCCGGACGGCGATGGCGACGGCGGCTACCTCGACGCCGTGGTAAAGGAGACGCTGCGGCTGCGACCCGTCCTGCCGATCGTGGTTCGCAAGCTCACCCAGCCGATGGAGATCGGCGGGTATCGCATCCCGGCGGGCGTCTCCCTCACCCCGTGCATCCACCTGATCCACCGGCGCGCGGACGTTTACCCCGATCCCACGGCCTTCCGGCCCGAGCGCTTCCTGGAGCGTCCCGCCGGCACCTACACCTGGATCCCGTTCGGAGGAGGCGTCCGGCGCTGTCTCGGCGCCAGCTTCGCCCAGTTCGAGATGAAGCGCGTGCTGGCCGCGGTGGCCGGAAGGCTCGACCTGCGCCCCGCCGAGGCGGAGGACGAGCGCGTCGCGCGCCGAGCGATCACGCTGACTCCCAGCGCCGGCGCGCGGGTGGTGGCCACCGCAAGGGCCTCCGAGTCCAAACGGGAACCGTTGGCCCACGATCTTGGAGCCGCCTGATGCGTGCCAACGGGGTGGTCCCGCGTCCGGACGAGATCCAGCCAGTGGCCAACGAGAGGCGGGACCGCATCATCACCGGGACTGTGACCGTCGTGCCCTTCCTCGCGCTCGGCCTGGTGTGCTGGCAGCTCTGGGAGCGGGCCCTGCACTGGCACGACATCGTGGTCTTTCTGATCGTCTACATGGCCACCGGCCTCGGCATCACGGTCGGCTTCCACCGCCTGCTCACCCACCGCAGCTTCAAGACCAGGCGCTGGCTGCAGGCCACATTCGCGGCGCTCGGGTCGGCGGCCATCGAGGGACCGGTGATCTCCTGGGTGGCCGATCACCGCAAGCACCACGTCTACGCCGATCAGGAGGGGGATCCGCACAGCCCGCACGTGGACCACGGGGTGGGCTGGAAGGGCGCCCTGCGCGGGCTTGCCCACGCCCACGTCGGCTGGCTGTTCGTGCACAATCAGCGCGCGTCGAAGGATCGATTCGCACGCGACCTCGTGGAGAATCCGGCGATCCGCTTCGTGGACCGGACCTTCGTGCTATGGGTCGCCCTCGGTCTGCTCGTCCCGTTCGGGCTGGGCTACGCCCTGGGCGGCTCGCTGGCGGCGGGGCTCACCGGGCTGCTCTGGGGCGGCGCGGTGCGCATGCTCGTCCTGCATCACGTGACCTACAGCATCAACTCGCTCTGCCACTTCTTCGGCCGCCGCCGCTTCGACACCGACGACCACTCGCGCAACCTCCTGTGGCTGGCGCCGCTCTCCTTCGGCGAGTCGTGGCACAACAACCACCACGCCTTCCCCACCTCCGCCCGGCACGGGCTGCGCCCCTGGGAGCTTGACCTCGCCGCGATCCTGATCCGCGGGCTCGAGTCCGTGGGCCTCGCCTGGGACGTGGTGCGCGTGAGCGGCGAGCGCCAGGCCGCTCGCGCCGGGCTCGTAGGGGCCCCTAGGGCGTGAGCACCACCTTGCCGACGTTGCGCCGCTCGGCAATGAAGCGGTGGGCGTCGGGCGCACGGTCGAACGCAAACGACTCGGCCACCACCGGCTGCAGGGCGCCTTCGGCGAGCAACTCCTCGATCGCGCCCATGTAGGGCTCGAGCGAGCCCAGCTCGTCCCACAGCGTGAGCATGTTCAGCCCGATCACCGCCTTGGACGCCGACATCTGCTTGATCAGGTTGAAGCGCGGCATGCGCAGCGCCGCCCGTGCGGCCGTCACGATGTTGCGCTTGTCGCCCGACATCACAGACGACGCCCCGAACGCCACGAGCCGGCCGCCGGGCCGCAGCAGGTCATAGCTGCGGCGGAAACTCGGGCCCCCGACGGCGTCCATGACCACGTCGACCTTGGCGAGGCCCTTCTCCCAGCCGGGCTGGGTGTAGTCGATCGCCTGGTCGACCCCGAACGAGCGGATCGCGTCGTGCTTTCCGGGTGAGGCGGTGCCGAGCACCTCGGCGCCCACGTGCTTGGCGATCTGCGTGGCGGCTATCCCCACGCCCCCGCCCGCGGCATGGATCAGCACCCGCTCGCCCGACTGCAGCGAGCCGAAGCGGACCAGGCCGAGGTAGGCGGTGAGGTAGTTCACCGGGATCGCTGCACCCTGCTCGAAGGAGAGCTCGTCGGGCAGCGGGGCCGTGTCGGCCACGTTGGCCACCACGCGCTCGGCGTAGCCGCCGAAGCGGGTGCCGGCCATCACGCGGTCCCCCTCGGACAGGCCCTCCACCCGCCGCCCAGCGCGGACACGGTGCCCGCCACCTCGTATCCCACGACCACGGGCGGCTTGGGCGCATCGGGGTACAGGCCCACCCGGGCCATGGTGTCAGCGAAGTTCACGCCCGCCGCGGCCACGTCGATCGCCACCTGGCCGGCGCCCGGGGTGTGATCCGGGCGCTCCTGCACCTTGAGCACCTCCGGCGCTCCGTGCTCGGTGATCACCACGGCCCTCACGGCAGGAGTATCTCAGGGCACGGCAGGCGCGGCCTCGCCCGCGGGCACGCGCATGAGCAGGAAGCCCAGCCCCGCCGCGAGGAACTGCATCCCCGCGGCGATCAGCAGCGCCCCCGCCGAGCCCGCGGCCAGTACCACCGGCCCGGCCAGCGCCGAGCCCGCGGAGAAGGTGCCCACCTTGATCCCGGCCGCGGTGGTGAACACCTGGGCATGCAACTCCGGCGGCACGAA